>JBIIWM010000133.1:0-7779 GCA_044338875.1 Pseudohongiellaceae bacterium
GCTCGGTAGCCGGGCTGCTTACTGCATCGTTATCTTCAAAAGCACCAACTTCATCGAAGCCCTGGCTGTCGACCTGCTGCAAGGCCTGCTCCACTTCGCTCAGGACACTGCCAGCCAGCGCTTCAGAGTCGTCGTTGTCGTCTTCGTCTGCCCCTGGAAAATAATCTTCTTCTGCAAAGCGCAGATTAGCCATTTCATCGTCTGCAGCATCGGCGGCCTGTTCAGCGCCTGGTGCAGTCGCTGCAATTTCGGCACCCTGCGGTTTCTGCATGTAAGCAGTATCCGGCATGATGGGCTCGATATCGTCTTCATATTCATCATCGGAGTTGTGACGACGGAAACGCGCCATCAAAGAGGCCAGGAAACCCTGTTCAGCAGCCTCGTCAGTACGCGTGTTGCTGCCTATTGAAGCAGAACCCTGCTCACCCATGAATGCCAGCTCATCTTCTTCAAACATCTGTGCACGGCGCGCACGGTAGAACAGGTAGCCCAGCACCAGCAGTACTACGAAAAGTGTAGCCCCGATCATGACCACATTGTTTTGCAGCATGCCCATCAAACCCGCGGGTTGGCCCGACTGCCCTGCCGCTGCAAGCAAATTCTCCGCCTTGCCGGTTTCTGCAACGGCCTGGTCAGTAGCTTCGGCTTGTGCAGCCAGCTCTGTCTGCAATTGGGCTATACGCTCGTCTTCGATGGCAATGATGTTTTCCAGGATGGAAATCTGCTCTTCGAGGGCATCCAGCTGTGCGGTCAATTCCACGTTTTCAATCAGGGCGCGATCGAGGTCTTCCTCGCTCAGCATCAACTCATTTTCGAGCGCAGCAATGGTAGCTTCCAGGTCACTGCTGCCGGCACCGGCTGCCAGGTCCTCATCGCCACTAAGCACGGAGAGCTCATCCCGGGCGGGCGCAGCAGGTGCGCCTGCTCCAGTACCGCCCAGAGGCGTCGCACCAAGTTGCTCATTCTGGCTATTGATTTGGGCTACGGCGGCATTGTGCTCAATGATGCCAATTTCCTGCTGACTGGGGATACGCAGTACCCGGCCATTGAGCAGCCGATTGATGTTGTTGTTGACGAAGGCGTCTTCATTGGCACGCTGGATGGCGACCATCATCTGCTGCACAGTGACATCACCAGAGGGTCTGGTCTGTTCGGCAATCTCCCAGAGGGTGTCGCCAGTTTGGACGGAATAGGCCTCATTGCCACCCGAAGCAGCGCCAGCTGGGCTTTGGCTTGTTACTGCTCCGGAAATACCAGCTGTTGGCGCTTCAGCAGCAGGCTGCGTACCTGAGTCAGCACGGGTGGGCAGATCGAGCAGAATCGTGTAATCACGCAACACGGTGCCTGAAGGCCAGCGCGCCCTGAGCAGGACATACAGGAACGGTTCTTCGACGCGCTCTGCGGTCGTCAGTGTCACCACGCCACGTGCTGGAGGAAGCAGTTCGACATCCAAATCAATGCTGGAGGCGAGAACACTGAACTCCAGGCCGGCTTCCTCGTATTCTTCGGGGGTGGCGATGCTCAACTCAATCTGGCTTTCGTTCAGACCGGCAACATCCAGTAATTCTATGGTAGCGAGCAAGGGCTCATTAAGAGTGGACTCAAGGGTAAGTTCACCCAGTCCCTGTGCAGAGGCTGTACTAGTAAAAGAAAGCAGACTTGCCGGCAGCAGTACTACTAACAGTGCGGCATTCAAGATTTTGTATCTGGCAAGCATAAGCGCCTTCTGTGTGATCCAGACCATCTGAGCAACTCGTTGTAAAGGCTTGGTAATGGCCTGGTAAAGGCTTGGAAGGGCCTAATACGGCTTGTTACTGCCTACTAATACAGCTTGTTAAGGCCCGCAGGGGTCTTAACGGCCTGCTTGAAAATATTCACAAATATTTTCAAAACAGGCCGCAAGTATCTATCAGATGTAGTCTTTTATCAACACTTCCGCGATCTGCACACTGTTAAGTGCCGCACCCTTTCGCAGATTGTCAGACACCACCCACAAATCGATGCCGTTCGGGTGGGAGATATCCTTGCGGATACGGCCAACCCACACTTCATCACTGTCGGTACCTTCCGGGATCGGAGTCGGATAGCCGCCGTTCTCAGGCTTGTCCATCACTTTCACCCCGGGTGCCCTGGACAGCAGCTTGCGCACTTCCTCAGCCGAGATCTTGTCCCTGGTTTCGATATGAACCGCTTCCGAATGGGAATAGAACACCGGTACGCGCACACAGGTAGGATTGACCATAATGTTGGCATCTTCCATGATCTTCTGGGTTTCCCAGACCATCTTCATCTCTTCCTTGGTGTAGCCGTTATCCTGGAACACATCGATCTGCGGAATCACGTTGAAGGCGATCTGCTTCGGATACACCTTCACTTCAGGTGCCAGACCATTCAACAGCTTGGCGGTTTGACCGGCCAGCTCATCGATAGCCTCTTTACCGGTACCAGATACGGACTGATAGGTCGCCACGTTGATGCGAGTGATCCCCACTTTGTCATAGATCGGCTTCAGCGCCACCAGCATTTGAATGGTGGAGCAGTTCGGGTTCGCAATGATGTTGCGGTTCTTGTACTGGGCAACCGCATGCGGGTTCACTTCCGGAATCACCAGCGGAATGTCTTCCTCATAGCGGAACTGGGAAGTGTTATCGATCACGATACAGCCTGCCGCACCGGCCTTGGGCGCATAGATCGCAGATACGCTGGCACCCGGCGAGAATAGGCCAATGTGCGCCTTGCTGAAATCAAAATCAGCAAGATTTTCAACAGTATACTGCTTGTTATTAAAGCTCATTGTCTCACCGGCACTGCGCTCGCTGGCGAGCAGATACAGGTTGTCCACGGGAAACTTGCGCTGCTCCAGGATCCTGATCATGGTTTTGCCCACAGCTCCGGTGGCACCCACAACCGCGACGTTGTACTTCTTGCTCATCTCACTTCACTCCGCGCATTACCTGCGCATTTGGAAAAGTATTCCAGGTCATTATTTTGCCGAGCGACCTGGTCGAGCCCGGAATTCACTATCTTCAGCCAAATAACCAGGGCGACTTCTGCTTCCAGCCGGCCTCAAAGGCCTTGATGGACTCAGCGTGCTGCATGGTGAGACCGATATCATCCAGACCGTTGAGCAGGATGTTCTTGCGGGAAGGCTCGACATCAAACCTGATGACACTGCCATCGGGCTTGGTGAGGGTCTGGGCTTCCAGATCCACCGCCAGCGTAAAGCCATTGTTGGCAAAGGTTTCCTGAAACAGTTTTTCAACAGTTTCTTCATCTAAAACAATTAGTAATATTCCATTCTTCACACAGTTATTGAAGAATATATCGGCATAGCTGGGGGCGATAATGCAACGGATGCCATAGTCGTCCAGTGCCCAGGGCGCATGCTCACGGCTGGAACCGCAGCCAAAGTTCTCGCGCGCCAACAGGATGCTGGCGCCCTGGTAGCGTGGCTGGTTGCCAACGAAATCAGGATTCAGGGGACGACCGGTGCACTCTTGATCGGGCAGACCCTTGTCAAGGTAACGCGCCTCGTCAAACAGGTTTTTACCGAAACCGGTACGCTTGATCGACTTCAGGAACTGCTTGGGGATAATGTAATCGGTGTCGACGTTGGCTCTGTCGAGCGGAAGCACCAGACCTTTTTCAGTGATAAATTTTTTCATGGTCACTTTAACTTTTAATCGTAATTAGTTGATATCAGAGAAGATCTACTTTGCGAATGTCGACAAAGTGACCAAACACCGCTGCCGCTGCCGCCATCGCCGGACTCACCAGGTGAGTACGACCACCGAAGCCCTGGCGACCTTCGAAATTGCGGTTGGAGGTGGAGGCGCAATGTTCACCCTCCCCCAATTGGTCAGCGTTCATCGCCAGACACATGGAGCAGCCCGGCTCACGCCATTGCAAACCGGCTGCAGTAAAGATCTTGTCGAGACCTTCCTGTTCAGCCTGCGCCTTCACCAGACCGGAGCCTGGCACGACCAATGCTTCACGGATGTTGGCAGCGACCTTGCGACCTTTCACCACCGCTGCCGCTGCACGCAGGTCTTCGATGCGCGAGTTGGTGCAGGAACCGATGAATACCCGATCCAGCTTGATTTCCTGGATCGGAGTACCGGCGGTCAGGCCCATGTACTTGAGCGCCTGCCGGTAATTGCCTTTCCTGGCTTCGCTGGCGGCAAGCTCAGGATCGGGCACGACGCCGGTAACCGGGGCGACCATCTCCGGGGAAGTTCCCCAGCTCACCTGTGGCACGATGTCGCCACCTTCCAGTTCAACTATCGAGTCAAAAATGGCATCGGCATCGCTGACCAGGCCTTTCCAGACTTGGCTGGCTTGTTCCCACAACGCGTCTTTGGGGGCAAAGGGACGGCCCTTGACGTACTCGATAGTCTTGTCGTCAACAGCGACCAGGCCAGCGCGGGCGCCCGCTTCGATCGCCATGTTGCAAACGGTCATGCGGCCTTCGACCGACAATGAGCGGATCACATCACCCCCGAATTCGATGGTGTAACCGGTGCCGCCTGCAGTGCCGATCCTGCCGATGATGGCCAGGATTACGTCCTTGGCGGTCACGCCAGCATTAAGTTTTCCATTCACCTTGACCAGCATGTTTTTGGCTTTCTTTTGCACCAGGCACTGGGTAGCCAGTACATGCTCGACTTCCGAGGTACCGATACCGTGTGCCAGGGAACCCAGGGCACCGTGGGTAGAGGTATGGGAATCGCCGCAGACGATAGTCATGCCAGGCAGGGTTCTGCCCTGCTCCGGCCCGATCACATGCACAATGCCGTGGCGGCTGTCGTCAATGCCAAATTCGGTGATGCCATATTCATGGCAATTATCATCCAGAGTCTTCACCTGGATCCGGGAGACCGGATCGATGATGCCGGCCACACCGCGTGAACGCTCATCAGTGGTGGTCGGCACGTTGTGGTCGGGCGTTGCCATGTTGGCAGCGGCGCGCCACGGCATGCGCTTGGCCAGACGCAGGCCTTCAAAAGCCTGGGGCGAAGTCACTTCGTGCAAAAAATGCAGATCGATGTAGATGAGTGCAGTCCCGTTATCCAGTTCTTTCACCAGATGCGAGTTCCAGAGTTTGTCGTAAAGCGTCATACCGGCCATAGCGTTCTCTTCAGGTATCTCAAATTTGAAAAATGGGTTAAATCAAGCTGGCAATTGTCGAACAGTTTTCTGGACCCGTTCATACAGCCGCAGGTATTACAGGCGTCTTGCTGCGTACGTTCAGGTTCTGCGCACGCTGGCGCAACAAATGATCCATCAGCGTAATCGCCATCATCGCTTCGGCAATGGGGGTGGCCCGAATGCCAACGCAGGGATCATGCCGGCCAGTAGTGATGACCTCGGCAGGTTCACCGTGGATATCAACCGTCTGCCCGGGAATACGAATGCTGGACGTGGGCTTGAGCGCGATATGCGCCACGATGTCCTGCCCGGTGCTGATACCGCCGAGAATACCGCCAGCATTGTTGCTCAGGAAACCTTGCGGGGTCATTTCATCGCGGTGTTCAGTGCCTTTTTGAGCGACACAGTCAAAACCGGCGCCAATCTCAACGCCTTTGACAGCGTTGATGCTCATCAGCGCATGAGCCAGTTCGGCATCAAGACGGTCAAAGACCGGCTCACCCAAGCCTGGCGGCACCGAGGAGGCAATCACGGTGATTTTCGCACCCACTGAATTACCCTCCTTGTTCAGTGCTGCCATGTATTCTTCCATCGCCGGCACCTTGCTGGCATCAGGACAAAAAAACGGGTTATTGCCCACTTCAGCCCAATCCAGCGTTTCCGCCACGATCGGACCCAGCTGGGACAGATAGCCACGGATCACGATGCCATATTCCTGGAGCAAATATTTGCGCGCAACGGCACCGGCAGCCACCCTCATCGCAGTTTCGCGTGCCGAGGATCTACCGCCGCCACGATAATCGCGCACCCCGTATTTCTGCTGATAGGTGTAATCCGCATGACCCGGGCGGAACAGGTCCTTGATCTTGCCATAGTCCTTGCTTTTCTGGTCTGTGTTCTGGATCAGCAAGCCAATTGGCGTTCCGGTAGTCACGCCTTCGAACACTCCGGAGAGTATCTGCACCTGATCGGCTTCCTGGCGCTGGGTTGTGAAGCGCGAGGTGCCGGGCTTGCGGCGATCCAGATCAAGTTGCAAATCGGCCTCGGTCAGGGGCATGCCTGGAGGACAGCCATCCACGATGCAGCCAAGCGCCACCCCGTGACTTTCGCCGAAGGTAGTGACAGCAAACAGCTTGCCGATGGTGTTGCCTGACATAAAGGGACCCGCTAGTTCAGGTGTCGGTAAAAAAGCGTCGCATTATAGCTTTAGCGCCTGCACGGTTCTATCCCGGCCGTACGGGTTTTTCTTGCCGGAATCTGGTGCACAGATCCTGTTGCAAAGGGCACCGCCCCGGCAGCAAGCACATTACTACCGGGATACCTATAAAACAAATTTATTATTTTTATAATATGCATTACTATTTTTCATTTATAGCATCTTCCAGACCGAGCTGAGCCAATGGATATCCCTGCCCTGAAAGCTTTCGTGGCCGTTGCTGAATCGGGATCCTTTTCACTGGCTGCAGAACGTTTGCATCTGACCCAACCAGCCATCACCAAGCGCATCCAGCTGCTGGAAAGCGAAAGCGCTACCCGCCTTTTCGATCGTATCGGACGCCAGGTCTTGCTGACGGAAGCCGGGCGCAGTCTGTTGCCCTATGCCCACAAGATCCTTGATCTTATCGCGGTGAGCTGCCAGCTGCTGGATGATCTGTCAGGCGAAGTACAGGGCCAACTCAAGCTATTCACAAGTCACCATATCGGTCTGCATCGCTTGCCCAAGGTGTTGAAGGCCTATAAAAAACGCTATCCCCAGGTGAAGCTGCAGATCCGCTTTTTCAACTCGCAAGAAACCTATCACCACATTCTCAATGGTGAGGGTGACATCGGCATCACGACACAGGAACCTGGCGCCAGCGCGCTTGTGCAGCAGGATATCTGGACCGATTCGCTGCATTTTGTGGTCGCACCGGAGCATCCATTGGCAAAAAAAACAGCACCTGCATTGAGGGAACTCGCAGCATGGCCTGCCATTTTGCCGGAGGCACGTTTCTATACCGGGCGCATCGTGCGCGAATTGTTTGAGAGCAAAGGCATTCCTTTGCTACTGGACGATGACCTGGGAACCGAATATCTGGAAACCATCAAGGCATTGATCAGCATCGGCGAATCGTGGAGCGTGCTGCCCCAGACCATGCTGGATGAACGCTTGCTGGCCACGCTCAACATCAAGGGTGTGCAACTGAGCAGGAAACTGGTGTGCATCCATCACAAGGACCGGACACTCAACAACGCAGCCAAGGCGTTTCTCGAGATATTGAATGAACACAGTGATCAGGGAGCGTGAGGCAGCAGATCCCGACGCCGCACGAAACAGACACCTTCACCGCCATGCTCAAACGCCACCCACAACAGGGGCAGCTGTGGACAAGCGGCATCCAGTTGGGACCAGGTAGCGCCTGTTTCCAGCACCAGACAGCCGTCTTCGGTGAGATATTCGGCAGCCTGAGCAAGAATGCGCAGGGGAATATCAAGTCCTTCCAACTCACTCACAAGGCCCAGCATGGGTTCCTGCATGAATTCTTCCGGCAAGGACTGATACTCGGTTTCCGCCACATAGGGAGGATTACTGACGATCAGATCGAACCTGCCTTCAATATTTGCAAACAGGTCTGACTCCACGCAGCGCAC
>JBIIWM010000134.1:0-7761 GCA_044338875.1 Pseudohongiellaceae bacterium
GGAGCCGCTCCTGCTACCTGGCTGAGACCCAGTAAATCCTGAAAATATTCGCCCAGTACCAGCAGATACGGTACTGTCCTGGAATCTTCGTACCAGGGTTTCGCTGCATCCACGAATTGCACAGTCAGCATCACCACCACGGTTACGATCACCACACCCCGAAAGATGCCGAACAGGCCACCAAGGCCCCGGTCTGCAGCCTTCAGGCCAACTGCCGAAGTGAGCCTGGACACCATGTTGCTGATGAGTCCGCCGGCAAATACGGTGCCTATGAAAATAATGACAAAAGCTGCTGCTTGCTGCAGGGCGGGATTCTCAATCCAGCGACTGAGCTTGACCGACAGTTGTGCACTGAACATGCCTGCCAGGATGACAGCGCCAATCCAGAACGCCAGTGACAGTGCTTCCTTGACCAGTCCACGCCAGAGGCCAAACAGAAAGGATATTCCGATCGTCGCCAGGACTATGATATCGGCTACTGCCATGTGTCTTCCCGAAAGCCTGTCTGTACCGCTCTGTAACTTGCTTGCAAACTGGTGTTATTGATTCACTTGGAACTTCATGACAAATCCGTTTTCTTTCAACTGGAGTTTGCGGGGCACTTCCTGCGCCAGCATGTTCGCCTCTGACCGGGTCAGGACAGGTCCTACGAATACGCCGGTGAGCGTTACTGTTCCACTTTGCACGGGTCGGCTATAGGCTTTGTAGCCTGCTTCAAGCAATTTATTCATCAGGGTTTCTGCATTGGCGCGATCGCCAAAGCTGCCGAAGCGCACTGCCCAGGCTTCGGGTAAACCAGCGGCGTCAAGTGCAGGAGCAGTTTCTGACGCTGCCGGGATTTCAACGCTGGGCGGAATTGCATCCACTGGTGCAGTTGTTGTTTCCGGTTCAGCGACTGCGGATTCAGTGGCAGGCGCAGCAGCGGCAAGCGGGGCTGCAGTGGTATTGGTGACCTCTCCTGAAGACACTGCGGATGTGTTGGTATCATCAGCAAGTGCTCCAGTATCCGCAAGTATTAGCGGCCTTTCGGGCTCCGCAATACTGACAGCAGGAAGTTCGGGAGCAGGAGGGAGAGCCGTGCTTTGGATGGAGGGAGACATGCCCTCACCGTCCAGCAGCAGCGGGATAAAAATCAAGGCCAGACACCCCAATACCAGGGTGCCGACCAGCCGTTGTTTCATTGCCTGATTCAAATCAACTCCAACACGGCAGCAACTGTGAAAAACGACCCCGTCACTACCACCACATCATCTTTGCCAGCCAGCTTAATGGCAGCCAGGAAAGCCTGTTTGACGTCATCGTGGCAAGTGACTGAACTCGCTCCTGCGGAAAGGGCGTGATTATATATGATTTTGACCGGCGCGCCTCGCTCGCCACCGAGTGCTGCAAGCTGGATATCAGCGGCGAGTGGTGCCAACAGTTTGACGACGCTCTCACTGTCCTTGTCTCCCAGCATTGCCAGCACCAGGTGCACCTTGCCGCTTGCGCTTGTCAGGGTCGGCATTTTCCTGGCCAGGTTGGCAGCAGCATGCGGGTTATGGGCAACGTCCAGGATTACTTTTACCCCGTTATAGTGTTCTTGCTGGAAGCGACCGGGAACCTTCACATCAGCGAGCCCTTGCTGCAGGTGTTCGCGCTTGATGTCGGCCCGCAGATTCAGCAATGCCTGAATCACGCCGGCCGCGTTATCGAGAGGAAATTCATTCAAAGGCAGCTGGTCCAGCACAACGGCTGCGCCGGTCGCATCCTGCCCCTGCCACTGCCAACTGTCAGCATGGGCTTGCCAACTGTACTGCTCGCCCTTGTGCAGCAACCTGGCACCAACATCGCCGGCAACCTTGCGTACCGACTCGGGCATATCGCTTTCGCCATAAATGGCCGGTTTGCCAGCACGGAAAATACCGGCTTTCTCGAAGCCGATTTTTTCACGGGTGTCGCCCAGCCACTCAATATGGTCAAGAGCAACGTTGGTGAGTATGCTGACGTCAGGTTCCACGATGTTGACGGCGTCAAGGCGGCCACCAAGACCCACTTCCAGAATCATGAAATCGGGTTGCTGTTCACTAAAGTACACCAGCGCCGCCAGCGTGCCATATTCGAAATAAGTGAGAGAGACAGCGCCACGTGCGGCTTCTACCCTGGCAAAAGCTGCACACAGGTCCTCATCGCTGGCCATGCGGCCATTGAGCGCTACACGTTCATTGTAAACCTGCAGATGAGGCGAGGTGTAGGTTCCTACGCTATAGCCGGCTGCCCGCAGTACACCATTGAGCATGGCGACAGAAGAGCCTTTGCCGTTGGTACCACCGACAATGACGATTTGCTGTTTGCTGAAATCGGGTAGCAGCCGGTCACTTACTTGCCTGACCCGCTCCAGCCCCAGTTCTATCGTGGTGGGATGCAGTTGCTCGAGCCACTGCAGCCATTGGTCGAGGGTTTTGCCATACTTGCTGCTGTCCATACTCAAGGATCAGACGTCCCCGTTGCTGTAGCGACCCAGAGCGGCACCCGATTGAATGACATCGGCCTTGCCTCCATTGCGTCCGGCACGCAGGGAATTCGACAGGGGCATGAATTTGTTGATCAAGGCGGCGATACGATCTTTCAGGTCGTGACGATGGATGATCATGTCGATGGCCCCTTTCTCCAGCAGGAACTCACTGCGCTGGAAACCTTCCGGCAGTTTTTCGCGCACGGTCTGGCGAATAACGTCCTGGCCAGCAAAGCCGATGAAGGCACGCGGTTCGGCGATATTGAGGTCACCCAACATGGCAAGACTGGCTGACACACCGCCATAGACGGGATCTACCAGCACGGACACATACAGTAGCCCGCGCTGTTTCATGCGTTCCAGTGCAGCGGCAGTCTTGGCCATTTGCATCAGGGAGACCAGGGCTTCCTGCATACGGGCACCACCACTGGTAGCAAAGCAAACGAAGGGCAAATTCTTTTCGAGGCAACGGTTCACGCCCATCACGAACTTCTCGCCCACCACGGAACCCATGGAACCGCCGATGAAGCCGAATTCGAATGCAGCGACAACGACCTGGCGTCCGTTGACGGTACCCTCCTTTACTACCAGGGCATCCTTCTCGCCAGTCGCTTTGGACGCGGCAACGAGGCGATCCTTGTACTTCTTCAGGTCCCGGAATTTCAGGATGTCGGTGGGCTCTATGTCCGCACCGATTTCACTCTGGCCTTCGGCGTCAAGGAACATTGCAAGGCGGGTTCTGGCCGAAATGCGCATGTGATGATCGCATTTGGGACACACATCCAGGTTCTCCTGGAGATTGTCGCGATAAAGCACGGCTTCACAACGCGGACATTTTTTCCACAGCCCTTCCGGCACACTACGGGTCTTGGGACTGCCTTCCGTCTTCATCCGAGCGGGCAGTATCTTGTCTATCCATCTGCTCATGTCGATGTCTCCGGCAGGTTACTTGTTGGCATCCATCGCAGCACGCATCTGTGCAATGATTGCAGTCTTTTCCTGCAAGAACTGTTGGGTATAAGTCTTGCCACGTTCAAGTTCTGCCACCTTGCTGACCAGCGCACTGCCAACGACGACGGCATCGGCCACTGCAGCAATGCGCGCAGCACTTTCGGCGTCACGGATGCCAAAGCCAACACCCAGCGGCAATTTGGTGTGTTTGCGCAGACGGGCAAGATTGGTGACAACAGAGTCAATATCGAGATTCGCAGCGCCCGTCACCCCTTTAAGGGACACGTAATATACATAGCCGCTGCTTTCGTTACAGATGATTTCAGCGCGCGTCTCATTGGTGGTGGGTGCTACGAGGAAAATGGTATCAAGATCGGATTTTTTCAGGATCGCATGCAGATCATGGGATTCTTCCGGCGGCATGTCGACGATCAGTACTCCGTCCACACCAGCAGCCAGTGCCCTGTCGCTGAATACTTGATAACCCATGAATTCAACCGGATTCAGATAACCCATCAGTACCACTGGCGTGTCCTTGTTGGTCTGGCGGAAACGCGCAACCACATCAAGCGTGCCTTTCAAGGTGGCTTTGCCGGCCAACGCGCGTTCTACGGCACGCTGAATTACCGGACCATCGGAGGAAGGGTCACTGAAGGGAAAACCCAGCTCGATGATGTCGGCACCATTGGCAACCAGGGCGTGCATCAGGCTCAGCGTGGTTTCCAGATCGGGATCACCTGCCGTGATATACGGAATCAGCGCTTTTTTGCCTTGTTGCTGCAGGCGTTGGAAGCAAGTTTGAATTCTGCTCATTGAACTACTCTTTGGATTTCAAATTCTTTGGATTTCAGATGGTGATGTTGTCGATACCGGCCACTGTATGCAGGTCCTTGTCGCCACGGCCTGACAGGTTGACCACCATGATGTGATCAGACGGCAAAGTTGGTGCAAGTTTAAGCGCATAAGCAACGGCATGACTCGATTCGAGTGCAGGAATGATGCCTTCGGAACGGGTCAGCGTACGGAAAGCGGCAAGCGCTTCGTCATCCGTCACAGTAGTGTATTCCGCACGGCCAAGATCCTTGAGCCAGGAATGTTCAGGACCCACGCCGGGATAGTCGAGACCCGCTGATACTGAATGCGTTTCAATAATCTGGCCATCTTCGTCATTCATCAGATAGGTCCTGTTGCCATGGAGCACACCAGGACGGCCTGCGGTCAATGGTGCCGCATGCTTGCCTGTGGCTATGCCCAACCCGCCCGCTTCAACACCAATCAACCGTACTGCGGTATCTTCGATGAAAGGATAAAACAGCCCAATGGCGTTGGAACCCCCGCCAACGCAAGCCACCAGCGAATCCGGCATTCTGCCGATCTGCTTCATGCTCTGTTCTTTCACTTCCCTGCCGATGATGCTCTGGAAATCGCGCACCAGCATCGGGTATGGGTGCGGACCTGCCACCGTACCAATGATGTAGTAAGTATTGTCGACGTTGGTTGCCCAATCGCGCAGTGCTTCATTCAAGGCGTCTTTCAAGGTGCAGGAGCCAGAACTCACCCCTACTACATTCGCGCCAAGCATCTTCATGCGGAACACGTTGGCTGCCTGGCGCTTGATGTCTTCGGTGCCCATGTAGACATGGCATTCAAGACCCATGCGAGCAGCAATGGTTGCGGTAGCAACACCATGCTGCCCGGCACCGGTCTCCGCAATGATGCGGGTCTTGCCCATCGCGCGTGCCAAGAGTGCCTGCCCGATGGTGTTGTTCACCTTGTGTGCACCCGTGTGATTCAGGTCTTCACGCTTCAACCAGATTTGCGCCCCACCTGCCTTGCTGGTAAGCCTTTGCGCGAAATACAGAGGTGAGGGCCTGCCCACATAATGCGCGAGGTCATAATCGATTTCAGCCCAGAAGGCGGGATCCTGTTTCAACTCGGCATATTTGGCGCTGAGCTGCTCCAGTGCCGGCATCAGGGTTTCACCCACGAAAATGCCCCCATAGGGACCGAAATGCCCATGCTCGTCAGGACTGTTGTAAGACATATGATTGGATCGTGCTTTGGTTTGTACTTCAGACACGCTGCACCTCATGCATAAATTCTGTAATTAACTGTTCGGATTTGACGCCGGGAGCAGTCTCCACACCGGAGCTGACATCCACACCCCAAGGCCTGATGATGTCGATCGCCTGGGCCACATTGACGGGGTTAAGGCCACCCGCCAGAATTATACGTGGACATTCTGCAACATCCCCCTGACTCTGTGCCGGAACCTCTTCTTTACGTAAATGTGCACGCAGAAGCTGCCAGTCCATCTGTTGTCCGGAACCGCCGTAGACTCCCGGATGCCAGGCATCAAGAAGCATGCCTTTGGCAGCGGAGTAGCGAGCCAACTCCCGATCTATATACGTGTCAGGACGCACACGGATTGCCTTTAACCAATTCTTGTTGAAAGATGCACAGTACCCGGGTGTTTCATCACCGTGGAACTGCAGCAAATCTATGGGCAGGTTATCCAGTACTGCCTCGACTTCATCAGCTGCCGCATTCACAAACAAAGCCACCGCACTCACAAAAGGTGGCAGCTCCGCCAAAATCGCTTTGGCCTGCTCCAGAGTAACCGCGCGCGGACTGTCCTTGTAGAACACCAGGCCAATTGCATCGGCGCCAGCACAGGCGGCTGCCACTGCATCACCCGGCCGTGTAATGCCACAAATCTTGACTCTTGTTCTGGCCGTAGTCCCGATCGTAGTCCCGGTCGTGGTTCCGGCTGTAGTTCTGGAGGGATGTGGCACTTCAAGGATCCTGTCTGACAAGAACGCAATTCTAGCAAAAGCCGTCCTGCAATCCTATTGAAGGAAGTGCAGATCAATCACTGAATACAGGCAGGAAATAGCCTGGCGCCCCGGGTAAGCCAAAACGCTCCGGGTACCTTACCTGGTACAGGCACAAACCCTGGGGTGGGGCGGTGACCGCTGCCTGGGTGCGATCCCTGATTTTGAGTAACTCCGCGGCCCATAGCGGAGGCTTTCTGCCCTCCCCAATCAGCATCAGCACACCGGTAATGTTGCGCACCATATGCAGCAGGAAGGCATTGGCTTCAATATCGATCACGACATAGGGCCCCTGCCGCGTGACTGACAGCGTCATGACATTGCGCATGGCAGTGTTGGACTGGCAGGCAGTGCCCCGGTAGGAAGTGAAATCATGCTCGCCCAGCAACAATTGACCCGCACTGTGCATGGCCGCTGCATCCAGCGGCTGGTGATGCACAGTAACATACGAGGCCAGCAGGGCCGGGCGCACCTTGGCGTTGTAAATGCAGTAGCGATAGCGACGACTGAGTGCCGAAAATCTGGCATGAAAATCATCCGGAACCGTTTTGGCCCAGTGTACCGAGATCGACTGCGGCAACATGGAATTGGTACCGGCAACCCAGGCTTTCAGGGGACGGACACTGTCAGTTTCAAAATGCACGATCTGGCCACTGCCATGCACGCCAGCATCGGTTCGGCCGGCACAAGACACTTTTACCGGTTGGGCTGCAATTCGGCTCAGGGCCTGTTCAAGACTTTCCTGGACGGTAGCAAGACGGGGATTGAGCTGGCTTTGCCAGCCACTGAAGGCACTGCCATCGTATTCCACGCACAGCGCAATACGATGACGCGGGGCACCAGGAACGGGAGTCTCCACAAGCGGATGGCTCAGGATTCCTGCCATTTGATTTTGAGACGCTGCGCTTCATCCACCTGCGCGGGTTTGCCTTCCGCGATGATCTCGTCAAGGATTTCGACGGCGCCCTCCACATCACCCATGGCTTCGTAGGCTACAGCCAGATCGAGCTTGGTGTCGCATTCATCCATGTTCGAGCGAGGCTTGTATTCAGACTCCCCTTCACTGGCAAGTCTGGCGTCATTTTCGTCGAAAGTGAAAGAAGCCAGATCCATACCGCTGTCATCAGACTTGCTACTGGTCGGGTTGAAGGCAAATGTTTCGAATTCGTGTTCCGGTTCTTCTGCCACGACCTCTGCGGCAGGAGCGGCATCCTTCTTGAGGGTGAACTCAAATACTTCAGGGGTTGCTGTTTGAACCCCAACGGCGGACGTTGATACGCCTGAAGGCACATCAAACTCAACTTCAGCATCTACAGCATCCAGGGCAGCAGTTGCTGATTCGACCACTAGCGGCTCGGCAGCCGGGCTGCTTACTGCATCGTTATCTTCAAAAGCACCAACTTCATCGAAGCCCTGGCTGTCGACCTGCTGCAAGGCCTGCTCCACTTCGCTCAGGACACTGCCAGCCAGCGCTTCAGAGTCGTC
>JBIIWM010000010.1:0-23529 GCA_044338875.1 Pseudohongiellaceae bacterium
TCCCAATGTGCAAAAGCTCGTGAAGGAAGCTGTTACCGTGGTGGACCGGGTATTCGGCGAAGGCTGGCACACCGATTCTCCGTTCCTGGCGCGCCCCCCGTCTGTAAGCATGTTGTATGGCAAGGACGTACCCCCTTACGGCGGTGATACCTGGTGGAGCAATACCGAAGTTGCCTACGACTTCCTGAGCGAAGGCATGAAGCAGTTGCTGGCTGGCATGCGCGTGCACATGTCGGCACGCGAAGCGATCCGACTTACCGTGCGCAAAGACGAAAATGGTGAACCGATCGTGGGCGACATGCAGATCGCGATGAAGGAACAGCAGCAAATCATCAAGGGCAACTTCCATCCGCTGGTACGCACCCATCCAGAAACCGGCCGCAAGAGTCTCTATGTGGACCAGATCTACGCCCAAGGCATTCAGGGACTCAAGGAAGAAGAAGCGCGCCCGATTCTCGACTATCTGGGGCGCCATGTTACCCGCGAAGAATTCAGCTGCCGACTGCGCTGGAGTTCTGGCACCTTCGTCATGTGGGACAACCGCAACTGTGTGCACAAGGCTTTTAACGATTACGACGGACATCGTCGGGAAATGTACCGCACTATTGTCAATGGCGAAGTGCCGGTCTGAAGCCACACATGACCATTCGCGTCAAAACTTTCCTGTCCTCCCGGGGAGGAAAGTTTTTTCGTGAACCCCTGTCTACTGCGTTGTGCAGCGGCAGGCCTCTGCTAGAATGATGCTCAAACCACCCATACGGAACCAAGAGCACCCAGCCTTGACCAACCCAGCCAGGAAGCAAGGTAAACCAGACCTGGTTCACGATCCGGTAGGCAGCGCTCTCTTCAAAACGGCAGTACCAACCACCATTGGCGTGGTTGCGATGATTTTCTATTACCTTGCCAACACCTTCTTCGTCAGCCTGCTCGGCACCGATGAGCTTGCCGCACTCGGCTTTACTTTCCCTGCCACCATTCTCGTCAGCTACTTCGGTGTAGGCCTGGGTATTGGTACTTCTGCACTGGTCGCCAGGGCACTGGGCAGCAGCGATCCCTTGCAGGCGCAAAAAATGACCGCGGCGAGCATGCTGATCGGTTTACTGATTGGCCTGGCCTTTATCTATCCCGCGCTGCTGACCATCGACTGGATATTCCCGCTGCTGGGTGCAGCTCCCCAACGCATGGCACTAATCGATGATTTCATGAGCATCTGGTATTGGGGCATGCCGTTACAGCTAATGCAGTTCGCTGGTACTGCCGTCATCCGCGCCAGCGGTAATGCAAAATTGCATGGCACCCTGATGATCGCCGGCGCCATCATCAACGCCATTCTGGATCCCATGCTGATTTTTGGTTTTGGTCCGATACCGGCGATGGGGATTGGCGGGGCCGCGTTGGCGACGGTGATTGCCTGGGGCTTCACCATCATCATTATCTGTTACTACCTGGCGGTGAAAGAAAAGCTGCTCAGCTTTCAACTGCCGCCGCTGGATGAACTCTTGCTGACCTGGAAGAAACTGTTGAGCATCAGCTTGCCCGCTTCTTTCGCCAACATGATTACCCCTATCTCAGCAGGCGTGCTGACGGCAACCATTGCGACCTATGGCCCACATGCTGTCGCTGCGTTTGGCGTCGTCAGCCGGGTGGAATCGTTCATCATGATCGTCGTACTCGGCATGTCGATGAGCCTGCCGCCTTTCATCAGCCAGAATTACGGCGCCCGTCTTTACGAGAGGGTATGCGAGGGACTGCGTTTGTCGCTGCGCTTTGTACTCATCTGGCAATTGGGCCTCTACCTGCTGGTAGCACTCACTGCTCCATGGATTGCCGCCATCTTCACCAAGGATCCGGAAGTCAGTGGCATCATCACCATGGTGCTTCGCATCCTGCCAGCCTCCTACGCATTCCAGGGCATGGTGGTATTGAGTGCCTCCTCTTTCAATGCCCTGCATGCGCCGCGCAACGGCCTGATCACCAGTCTCACCCGCTTCCTGGTGTTCTACGTGCCACTGGCCCTGATTGGCAACGAGTTGGGTGGCCTGCAGGGCTTGTTTATCGGTGCCGCCGTTGGCAATCTGCTGGCCGGACTGGTCATCACGCGCTGGATTACGCACTACACCCGCAAGCTGCAAATCGATTGCCAACTGGCTCTCTAGAAAAGAAGGAAACCCATCGTGCTATCTGCCCACTTTTCGTTGAATCCCAAAGGACTGCTGCACAGCACCGCAGCCCTCTTGCTGTGTGGCAGCGCCACGCTGGCAACAGCACAAGAGATCCAGTTTTCTGCCGCACAGGTTGAAGCAGGAATCGCCACCTACAAGGAAACCTGCCAACTCTGTCATGGCACCACCATGGCCAATGGCCAGTTTGGCACCCCCTTGCGCGGCAGTTACTTTCGCAAGAAATGGGCTGGAAAATCAGTAGGGGAATTGCTGCAGTTCACGCTGGATTCGATGCCCCCGGACAACAAGGGTGGCCTGGCGCCAGAACAATATGCGGCCGTGCTCGCCTACGTTTTATCACGCAATGAGTTGCTGCCTGGTGACACCGGGTTGTCTGCCGATCCGCAAGCACTGACGTCCGTCATGCTGCCCTGGCAACCCTGAACCAAGCCAGTGCCAGCCGCTAGTGTGGCAGCACCCTGCCGTTATTCAGTATGCCCTTCGGATCCAGCGCCTGCTTCAACGTGCGCATCAACGCCAGTTCTTCCGGCGTGCGCGAATGATGCAGCACCTTGATCTTCTGCACCCCAATGCCGTGCTCGGCTGAAACCGAGCCCTGGAACTCGCCGACTACGCCGTAGACCACCTCGTAAATGGTCGGAATATCTTCATGCCGCCCGGTGTAACAAATGAAATGCAAGTTGCTGTCGGCGACATGACCAAAGGCCAGCATTTTCGCGTTTGGCAGTGCGGTCGTTAAGGCCGTCTCCACCCTGCGCAGGAAAGCCTCCATGCTGGAAATCGGCACGCTCACATCAAAATTGCCCACATCGCGGATGAATGTTCCAATCTCGGCTACCCCGTCACGGATTTTCCAGAAGCCCTCGCGGTCCTTTCCGGAGGCCGCAAGCACTGCATCTTCGATCAAGCCCTCCTCCATTGCAGCTGCCAGTACGCTTTCGAACTGCAGCTGATCCTTGTCCTGATTCGTTCCTTCCAGTTCAGTGAGCAAATAAACAGGATAGCGTTCGCTGAACGGCGAAGTGACGCCTCTGACATTATCGGTAATAAAATGGTAATAACTGTTCCACATCACCTCGAAGGTACTCAGGGAACCGCCGAAATCACGGGTAACCTTTTGCAGCAAGGCAATCACGGACGCGAAATCCTTCATCGCAAGCAAGGCGCTGCAGCGGCTGCCGGCCTTGGGATACAGGCGCAATACTGCGCGCGTTACGATCCCGAGTGTACCCTCGGTACCGATGAACAGGTGCTTGAGGTCGTAGCCGGCATTGTTTTTCAGCATCTTGTTCATTGAAGAGATGACAGTGCCATCAGCCAGCACCGCTTCCAGCCCCAGCACCAGATTGCGCGTCATGCCAAAACGCAGCACCTGGTTGCCACCCGCATTGGTCGAGATATTGCCACCGATATTGCAAGTGCCGCGTGCCCCCAAATCCAGCGGAAAGACAAAGCCGGCTGCAGCTGCTGCTTCCTGAATCACCTGCAATGGGGTACCGGCCTTCACTGTCATCGTCATCGCTGCATGGTCGATTTCCTCGATGCCACTGAGCCGTTCCATCGAAAGAGCCATCTCCTCGCCACGCGGATTGCCACCGCCACACAGTCCGCTCAAACCACCTTGAATCACTACAGGCTGCTCGTGTTCATGACACAACTTCATGATCGCCGAGATTTCTGCAGTACTGGCCGGACGCGCCACAGCGATTGGATAGCCTGGTGCTTCCGACGACCAGTCGTGTTGATAACGCTCGGAAATGTCCGTGCCGGTCAGCAAGGGGACGGAAACCACTTCATGCAATTTTTCAATCAGTGCGCGCATGTATCAGCTCTTTGATAAAGTACAGTTCAAATTGGCAAGCTTCAGTTCAGAGTTTGCCCGCGATGGTTTGGGCATCCGTCAGCTGAAATACGACATCAGCCAACTCCGGCAAAACTTTCAAGCCGTGGCGCGTAATGCGTTCGTAATGCTGGATGAAACGTTCGAGCTGGGCCTTGTTCATCACACGTGTGCCCTGTCCTGCAACTTGGGCAGCCGCCAGCTTGTCTTCCGCGCGACCACGCCACTCTGCCACTTTGGCAAAGTCCGGTGCCTTCAGCATCACAAGGAAATCTACCATGCCATAAAAATCGGCATAGTCGGTCTGGATGGCCTTGTTCACATGGCGGCGCCACTCAGCGGTAGTATCTTCGTGGATTTCCAGCGCATTGATGGGTTCACGCAAATCGTTGTCGTGCTGTGCCGGTACCGACAGGCACCAACCTTCCAGCACGATCAGATCCACCGGGGTCATGACTGTGGGCCACTCAGCGACCGGCTTGCGATCATCCATCGCCTTGTCAAAACGCGGAATGGCGAGTTGCCCCCCCTGCCGCAACCCCTTCAGGGTTTGCAGCGCCAGTTCCACGTCATGGGTACCGGGCACCCCACGCGTGGCCAGCAAGGGATGCACGGACTTTGCCAACTGCTGACGAGTGGCATGGGTGTGATAAAAATCGTCGATGGAAAGATTGATGGCTCTTACGCCCATCATTTCTTTCATCAGCAAGACCAGCAAGGACGCCAGCGTGGACTTGCCGCTGCCCTGGCAGCCACTGACACCCACGATTGGGGCTTGTTTGCTGTTGGCCACCAGCTGCAACAACTGTTCAGCCAGCGGCAGGAACCACAGTTCCACGGTTTTTGCATAATCGGCCGGCAGGTTTTCACGCTCAATAAAGCGGTCCAGCGCCGTTTGTAGTGATGAATTAAGGGCCACGTCTTCTACTGTCCAAAGTTTGAATGAAGCCGATTCTAGCAATGCTTGTGGCCTAAGGGGTAACATCATGGACAGACATCATATTTCAATAATAAAAACACAAAAATGAGAGGCCCCATGCCTGGCTGCAAGCGCCTGTTGGTTCTGTTTCTACTGTGCATCAGTGCCACTGCCTGGGTCAGCTCAGCCCAAGCTGAAACCAGGGTAGTGATTCTGGGTACTGGCACCCCTACTCCCGTGGCTGACCGCAGTGGCCCTGGTGTTGCAGTGGTAGTGAATGGTGCAGCCTATGTCTTTGATGCCGGCGGCGGCATGGTGGAAAAGGCCGTTGAAGCCTCTGTAAAAATGGGCATTCGTGAGCTCAATCCACAAGACATCAAATATCTTTTCCTTACCCATCTGCACAGCGACCACATTCACGACATTGGCGAACTCGCCAGCTCACGCTGGTGGTCGCGCCCACAGCGACTGGCGATTTACGGTCCCAAGGGGATTGCGCGCTATACCCAGCTGATGAATGAAGCGGCGCAGATTGAGGCCGACATTCGCACCGTGGGTACACCAGCGCAGCTCATTACAGATCGTGAAGGTTATCTGGCAACTGCCACTGAAATCGAGGAAGGGCTGGTTTTCGAAAATGCCGACATCAAGGTAGAAGCCTTCACCGTACCACACGGCGAAATTCGGCCTTCGTTCGGCTATCGGGTCACCACTGCAGACAAGACCATCGTGATCTCCGGCGACACCGCCTTCAGTGAAGAACTCGCCGAAATGGCCAAGGGAGTCGATATCCTGATTCACGAAGTGATGAGCGGCGACAAGTTGGCCAGCCAGAGCGAATTCTGGCAGCTATATCATGGGGCATCGCACACATCCGCGACGGATGTCGGTCGCATTGCCAATATCGCCAGGCCTGGTGTGGTGGTGCTTTATCACATCCTGTTTTTCGACGCGACCGCTGACGAAATAGTCGCTGAAGCCAAACGCGTGTATGACGGGAATGTCATATTGGCGAATGATCTGGATGTATTTTGAATACCGGAAAAAAAGAGAAATAACCAACTACAACGATCAAGGGGATCTACCGATGAAGTCACTTGCCACCAAAGGGTTACGCTCTGCCATTGTCACCCTGTCGCTTGTCCCGTTCCTGCTCATCAGCCCTGGTGCGTTCTCCCAGCAAAATGTGCCCTTTGCCAATGGGGTGCCAGTAGCACCGACCGGACTCGCCAACCAGCCGCTTGCTGACGGTCCCTGGCAGTACAAGACCGGCGAAGACATGGACATCACAGTAGAGCTCGTCGCGCGCATGGAATATGCGATGGCAATGACTTTCCTGCCCGATGCCAGCATGCTGGTGGTGACACGACGAGGCATCCTCTATCAACTCAAGGACGGCACCCTGACTGAAATCCCGGGCGGTCCGGCTGCGGTGTTCGCCGGAGATTCCGGCACGCTCGGGACCTCGCATGGCTATATCGACATTGCCCTGCATCCTGATTTCGCGAACAACCAACTGGTCTACCTTGTGTACACCAAGCCAGTGGCCGATTCTCCGCGGGGCACCCTGGCGCTGGGTCGTGCACGCTGGACCGGCTCGGCACTTGAAGGCTTTGAAGACATCTTTGGGGGCAACGGTGAGCTTGGTGGTGTTTCACGCATTGCTTTTGGCAACGATGGCAAGTTGTACATGACCACCACTGGCAGCGGTGATCCCCAAACCCTCGACAACATTGCGGGCAAGGTACTGCGCCTGAATGACGATGGAACTGTCCCCAGTGACAATCCTTATGCGGGTGCGCCCAATGTGCGGGCAGAAATATATTCCTACGGGCATCGGGGTGCGCTGGGTCTTGCAATCCATCCGCAGGACGGCAGTATCTGGCAAGCCGAGAACGGCCCCAACGGTGGCGATGAGCTCAATCGCATCGAACCCAAGCTAAACTATGGCTGGCCCGTGGTCAGCCTGGGCCGTACCTATCCCGGCCCCTGGCAAGCAGGCAAGCAACCAACACATGCAGGGTTTCAACCCCCCATTGCCTACTGGACGCCCGCTATCGCCGTGTCCGGCTTGCTGTTCTATACCGGTGCGGCCTTGCCCAAATGGCAAGGAGATATTTTTGTAGGTTCACTGCGCACTGGCGAAATCAACGGCACCGGTCATATCGAACGCATCCTGTTCAACGAGAACATGGAGGAACTGCGCCGCGAAAGCCTGCTCGCCGATTTGCACAAGCGCATGCGCGATCTGAAGCAGGGACCTGACGGCTTTATTTATATCGCGATTGAAGAACAGGATGGTGGCGTGCTGCGCATCAAGCCAGCGCAATAAGCAATACTCATATCCCGGTTATCAGCAGCAACAACAAAAAAGGGGCCACTTGGCCCCTTTTTTGTTGCTGCTGACAACCTCATTCTTGCGCCACAGGTGCCGTGACTTCCCTGCCTGACACCGGATTCACATAGTGGAACGCTGGCAGATACGCTCGCGGATACATCTCGAAATAAGTGCTGGGCGGCGCATCCGGCGGATTGGCGTCAGTGATGCCCGGTGCCGGACGCCACACCAGGTCCTTCCAGCCCTGATCGACGGAAGCAAAGTAGGTATTCAACTGCTGGTCCTTGAGGATTTGCCACACCCCATCACGCTTCACGTAGATGTTTTCGTAGGTGCCTCCCATCCAGCGACCATCCTGGCCGAAGTTGCCCATCATGCTGAAAGCGCGCGAGCGCAGCAGTGCAGTCTGGCCATCTTCGGAAATATGGATCACCGGTTGGTACTGCATGTGATTGTGCAACTGTCCTGGCAACTGATCCTGCACGCCATAGAGATCCAGGTTACGGCGCACACTGGCTTTGCCCTTGTAGACTCCGCGCTGGGCAATCTCAATGGTACCGTCTTCGGCAAAGATGCCGGTGAGGTCATCCCACTGGTTGTGCGCCAGATAGTAGCCGTACACGGTCTGCAGTGATTCGACTGCTTCGGCATCGCTTAAACGACCCACGCGCTTGCCCAGCCCTGCCATTGCAGCTTCGGCATTGGCGACATCAAGCACCTCACTCAGCACCGACACAGAAGGTGAGAGTACAGGCTGAACCCCGCTAACCGGATTCTCGTAATGAAACGGTGGCACGAACACAGCCGGATAATTCTCATACTCCATAGTGGGCGCCCCGTCGGGTGGCAACACCGTCGACGGCTTCGTACGTGGTTCCGCGCTCACATGCCAACCATCATCATAAGAAGTCCGCATTGTGGTGAACAGATGGATGTTCTTGAGCTTCCATACACCGTCTTCGAACACATAATCATTTTCGTAGATGCCACTTCCCAGATGATGACTCACGCCATGGACGGCTTCTTGCGAAAAATGGTGCCAGCGGCCCTTGGCTGTCCCATCGGCATATACATCAATGACCGGCATCAACTGCATGTGATCGTTGAGAATCCCTTCCTGCGGGCCTTCTGCTCCCTTGGTCTGCAAATAAGCCAGTACCCGGGCCTTGCCCTGATATACCCCTTCGCCACCAATTTCGATGCTGCCATTTTCGGCAAAGAGATCAGCGGCCTGGGTCCACAGGTTCTTGTCGATGTAGAAGCCGAAGGTGCGTTGCAGGTTTTCGATTTCCTCAATGGCTTCCAGGTTTTCCACTTCGGCTTGCAGCTGCGCGATCTCGCGTACCAGTTGTTGCAACCCGGAAGTTTCCTGGGCCACGGCTTGCTGCATGCCAAGCAACGGCAGGAACAGCACGGTAGAAATACTGACCGTTCGGAGCAAACACTGCTTCACTGTAATGTTGATCATCATTGTTGTGCTCCAGCGGCTGCATCACTTGATACCGGCGGTTCCTGTGCTTCCGGCAGATAGCGACCAACCGGATTCGGGAAAGAGAACGGTGGCAACGAGGTGGTCGGCCAAGTCCCGTAAGCGTGGGTAGGCGGCGCGTCCGGTGGCAGTGTGTCGGAGACCCAGATGCCCTTGTTGTAATCCTCGTTGTGGCCCCACGCACCTTTGTAAGCCACGAGTATGGTCTGGAACCACTGCAGCTTGCTGAACTTCCAGACACCATTCTCTTTCACATATTCATTTTCATAGGGACCTTCACCCCACAGGCCGTCACCGCCCATCGTGCCAAGCAGCATGATCGCGCGCCAGCGTGCCTTGGCACTCATGCCATCGTCAGCCAGTGTGATCACCGGCATCAGCTGCAGGTATTCATTCAACTGGCCTTCGCTCAGTCCCTGTTTGCCCTTGCCCATCGCATACAGGTATTCACGAATACGCTCCCTGCCCTGATAGACACCGTCACGGCCAAATTCGAGGGTGGCATTCTCGGCAAACAGGCTGGCGACGTCATCCCACAAGGCTTCTTCCATGTAATAGCCAAACGAGCGTTGCAGCCGTTTGATGGCCTGGGCATCTTTTACTCGCTGCGCTTCGGTTTGCAGTGTCGCCAGTTGGGTACGCAGCTCGGCGATTTTGGCGCTGTCTTGCGCGCTGCCAGTCGCATCGGTTTGCGTTGGTTCTTGCTGCGAACAGCCGGTAGCAAGCAGCAAGGCCAATGGCAACAGCAGTGTATGGAATGGCTTGATCACAAGCATGGACAGGAATCCCCCTTTCAATACTGCCGCTTTCATCGGGAGCGGCTTGGTGCCGAATCATGCCATGGAATGCCGGAATGGGACACCAGCCTGTCGGAGCATCTGGCCTGCCAAGAGTCAGATATTCAGGTTCCTCAGCGGAGGGTTTGCAATGAGAAATCCGAGATCAAGGGGTCGGATCCGTTGATTTTATAAACAGATCACTGCGCTGGACCGACATCCACGCACGCATTGCCTGAAAGGATCTGGTCGGGTGTCCGACGCGCAGCCTTCAGCTCCGTAACATAACCAAGTCGCACGAGCGGAGCACACCCGAGCGAGCCAGTACGCTGTAGTATTGTGTGGGCCTCACTGCACATTTCTGCACATTTCTGCACATTTCAAGGTATCTGGATGCGGAACCAACCTTAACGCCAAATAAATCGTTGCCAATCCGGGTGTGCAAGCCCGCGCGGACTTTGTACACTCAGCGCATGAATATCGGCATCAAATCACTAAAGATACTGGGCTTGTTCCTGCTCTTACTGGCAGGACAGCTTTTATATGCCCAGGAAATCCCTGAATTGGCCGGCCACTGGGTCTTCAACGACAAGAAAAGCGACAGCACCGACAAGGTAGTAGGACGCGCCTTGAAGGAGATGGGACAAAAGGTTTCGAGCGGCTGGTTCAGCCGTGACAAGGAAAGATTCCGCGGCGGCCCGGAAGACCAGGAACTGTATGACCGCATCTCCTATGACCGGGTGCTGACCATTGAACTTGAAGGAGAAACCTATCTGTTCACCTATGCGGATAACTACCAGCGTCCCGTGTACACCGACAATCGAAGTCGCTCTGTCAGCCTGACCGGTCTGGCAGAGGTGGAAGATTTTTCATTAGGGCATTGGGAAAATGGCGCCTTGCTGGTGGAGGCGCGGCCGCGGGATGGTGGTTTTGCAGAAGAAACTTACCGTCTGGTCAACGGTGGCGAGCAACTGGAACTCCAGCTCCGCATCAAACCGCGCACCTTTACCGTTCCCATCGAGCTCACCCGCGTATTTGATCGCCAGCCCTGATACCGGATTACAACTCGACCACCTCTGCGGCCGCCAATATCTGTTCGTGACGTTTCTCCTGCTTGACGTTGTTTTCCAGATACCAGGTCAATATCGGGTAGACCGACACTTCACAAAGACAGAGCGTAAAGAAAAACAGGGCCCCAAACGGAAGCGCAGCAGGGGTGTTTTTCCAGACCTCAATATTTACATCAAGATCGAAATACACCTGGTAGCTCACGTAGATAAAGATGGCGACAGACCAGCGCAACAACGACAGAAACGCGCGCGTTACATAGGTGAGCCAATCAAACACAAACAGTGTCCCACCACCAAAAGTGAGAAAGACCAGCAAGGCATAGAAGAGCATGCCGCTGGTGCCTCCCACATTGAAGGCAACCCAGGTGAAACCGTAGCCGATGACGATAAAAATCGTCAGGCGAATCAGCCAGCCCAGACGGTTACCAACAGGGAACAGCAAAGGTAACACGATGAGCACACCAGTCGCGGCAGCCAGGAACTCGGCATGCATTATGTAACCAAGCATCGAGAGCCCAGTGCCGGGAAAATAATGCCCGGGGAAAGCAAGGGGATAATTGAAGATCATGGCCATGAACAGCAGTGGCACTACCGAAGCCAGGCTGTACAGAAGGACTTGTCGTTTGGTGACGAAGCGGCTCACAGGTATTTTGCCAATCCCTAAGGCATTGAATTGTCGTCATTATCGCCGCAGTTCCGGCTAAAGCAATACGAACCAGCTGGCTGAAGATTTGTTGACCGCGATACCGACAATGTAGCCGAAGGTGAAAATGGCAAGGAAGAACGAGGCTATGCGAATGCGACGGGTTTTGCCCCGATTCAAGGTGAGGCTGACAAACAACAGATAAAGCATCAACAAAGTGACTTTGGTCGTCAGCCAGATTTGACTGAAAAACCCGAAATTCACCATGAATGCCATGGTGGCACCGCTTAGCAGGAAAAAGGTATCGATCACATGCGGCAGCACCAGCACCAATTTGTGGTGCTGCCATTTCGACTCGATCAGCATCAGGTAGGCCCGGAACAGAAAGCCGGTGAGGCTGATCAAGGCGCAGGTCATGTGAATGGTTTTGACGGTCAGGTACATGCGTGCTCAATCCAGATGGAACTGGGCGCGCAGTATACCGGCTGAGCTGCAGGATCTGGGGAAAAAATTATCAGCCCACGGGAGCAGTATGCTAAATTAGTCATTCAGATTTTGTCCCTTTCCCAAGCTTGTGGAAGCCACATCAGCCATGACCAAAACTTGCAAAGCACCAGATCCCAATACCAGGACACCGAAGTTCAAGCTGCCGAAGAATGCTACCGACGCGCATTGCCACATTTTCGGCCCCGGCGACAAATATCCCTATGCAGCGGATCGTACCTATACCCCGCCCGATGCAGGCCTCGACAAGTTCAAGCAATTGCAGAGCATTCTGGGCCTGTCGCGTGCGGTGCTGGTGAATGCCAGCTGCCATGGTGTCAATAACGATCCTATCATTGATGCCATAGCGCAAAGTGGCGGCGCATACCGTGGAGTCGCCAACATCGACAAGAGTTTCGATGAAAAAGCGATTGAAAAACTCAATAGCCAGGGCATTCGCGGTTGTCGTTTCAACTTCGTGAAGCACTTGGGCGGGGTGCCGGACATGGACGAATTCCACACGATCGTAAACCGCATCAAGCAATTCGGTTGGCACGTGGTGCTGCATTTCGATGCGATAGATCTTGTCAGCCATGAAAAGCTGCTCGACAGCCTGCCGGTTCCCTACATCATCGACCACATGGGCCGCGTACCCACCGGTGATGGCTTGGAGCAGAAACCGTTCCAGATCCTGCTGGAATTCGCCAAACGCGACAATTGCTGGGTAAAAGTGTGCGGTGCCGAACGCATCTCTGCGATGGGCCCTCCCTTTACCGATGCCATCCCCTTCGCCAAGGCGCTGATCGCGCTAGCGCCCGATCGCGTGCTATGGGGTACCGACTGGCCGCATCCAAACATCAAGGAGCACATGCCCAATGATGGTGATCTGGTCGACCTGATTCCCTTGATGGCAGAGACGGCAGAACAGCAGCAAAAACTGCTGGTGGACAACCCGCATCGCTTGTACGGGTTCGGGAACCAGTAAATCTGGATAAGGTGAACAATAAAAAAGGGGGCAAACCGCATCGGTCTGCCCCCTTTTTTATTGCCTCGAAAAAATGGGGTAAATCCCTATTTTTTCAGGCGATAGCCCGTCTTGAAAATCCAGTGCATGATGCAGCTGCAGATGAACAGGAACAGCGCTGTCATCAGCAAACTGACCGTGATATTCACATCCGAAAGCTCATAAAAACTCCAGCGAAAACCACTCACCAGATACACCACCGGATTGAATAAGGTCACCGACTGCCAAAATTCGGGCAGCATCTTGATCGAATAGAAACTGCCGCCCAGGAAGGTCAGCGGGGTGATGATCAGCAGCGGAATGATCTGCAGTTTTTCCCAGTTGTCTGCCCAGATACCGATGATGAAGCCGAACATGCTGAACGTAAGCGAGGTCAGCACAAGGAAAAGCAACATCACAAAGGGATGCCGGATCTCGAGTGGCACAAACAGCGCTGCAGTGAGCAGGATGATGGATCCGATGATGATTGATTTGGAGGCTGCGGCACCCACATAGGCCAGTACGATCTCGAAGGGCGACACTGGTGCCGACAGGATTTCGTAAATAGTGCCTACGAAACGCGGAAAATAGATACCGAATGAGGCATTGGATATGCTTTCAGTCAGAATCGACAGCATGATCAGGCCCGGGACGAGAAAGGCGCCGTAGCTGATGCCGTCAATGTCGCTCATGCGCGAGCCGATCGCGCTGCCGAATACCACGAAATAAAGTGAAGTGGAAATAACAGGTGAAATAATGCTCTGTACGATGGTGCGGAACATGCGCGCCATTTCGAACGAGTAGATGGCCTTGATCGCGTAGATATTCATTGTTTCACCAGATTCACGAAGATTTCTTCCAGCGAGTTCTGCCGGGTTTCAAGATCCCTGAACGCGATACCTGCAGTTTCGATCGCATCGAGCAAATGGGTAATGTTGGAGCTCTCGCTCTGTGTGTCATAGGTATAAGTCAGGATCGAGCCCTCTGCACTCAGCTCAAGCTTGTAGGCTGCCAAACCTGGAGGCAGGGTTGCCAGCGGTGCCGACAAATGCAGTATCAGGCGTTTTTCTCCAAGTTTTTTCATCAACGCGTGCTTGTCTTCCACCAGCATCAGTTCGCCCTTGTTGATGACGCCGATTCGGTCGGCCATCTCCTCGGCTTCCTCAATGTAATGGGTAGTGAGGATGATGGTGACGCCTGACTCCTTGAGTTTACGCACCACATTCCACATGTCCTTGCGCAATTCAACATCCACGCCTGCGGTGGGTTCGTCCAGGAACAGGATGCGTGGCTCATGGGACAGAGCCTTGCCAATCATCACCCGCCGTTTCATGCCACCGGAGAGTGTCATGATCCTGCTGTCCTTCTTGTCCAGCAGCGACAGCGATTTCAGCACCGACTCGACAAAATCCGGATCAGGTTTCTTGCCAAAAATGCCACGACTCAGCGCCATCGTGGCGTTAACAGTTTCGAAGGAATCAGTAGCCAGTTCCTGCGGCACCAGCCCGATCAGGGAGCGCGCAGCCCGGTAATCCTTGACGATATCGTAGCCAGCAATCGTGACCGAACCTGCGCTGCCCGTGACGATGCCGCAAATGATACTGATCAACGTGGTTTTGCCGGCACCATTGGGTCCGAGCAGCGCGATGATCTCCCCTTCCCTGATTTCCAGGTTGATATTATTGAGCGCCTTGAATCCGGACGCATATACCTTGCTGAGGTTTTCTATCTTGATGATGGAAGACATGGATGAACTTCAATTATTGGGCAGACAGGAAGGATCGTCGGGATTTTGCTGGCAAAGATCGTATAGGTAATCGGTAATTACGGGACAGAGTCCGACTGCCGGAAACGTGGTTTGCGCCTCGGAGTCGATGTCGAGCACAACTGTGGAGGTTTCTGGCCGTGGATTCGCCAGTGCAGGCGGCAGGGGTTTGGATACTGCCAAGGCAGAAGTAGCTTGCCCGAGGACAGGATCGGCAGTGCCTGGAATTGCCACCGCTTCCTGGCCAAAGACCGCAACGCAGAGCGGCAGCAAGGCAACAACCAGTAGAAGGCGGAAACTGCGGCAAAAATCCATAGTTACCCCAAACGTTCATTCAAATCATGTTGTCAAGTCGTGCTGGAATCCAGGTGTTGAACCGAACACTGGATTCCAGCAAGCAGAGACGTCTTACCGGCCCATCTTGTGACTGTCTGACGCCAGCTTCAGGAAGCACAGTGCGCCGGCACCAGCCAGTGAAAACACTCCCATGATCATGCCCACGGTACCCAGCGTAGCGCCGCCATTGAGCAGGAAACCGGCGATGATGGGAGACAAGACTGCACCACCACGGCCTACCCCGATTACGAAACCGGTACCAGTGGCGCGTACATGCGTTGGGAAAACATAGGCGACAATGGTGTAAAGACCGGAAACACCGGCATTGCCAAAGAAACCGGCGAAGGCGGCAAGCAGGCTAAGTTCATTCACTTCAGGCGCGGAACGGCCAAATATGGCGACGCCCACCATGCTCAACACAAGGATCACGATGGTCAGGCGCTTGAGACCCAGCTTGATGGTCATCAGGCCGAACACGGCTCCACCCAATGCACCTCCGACGTTGGCCCAGGTCAGCACACCAGAAGCTGCCGAGGCACCAATGCCCATTTCGGTGACGATGGTCGGTGTCCATTTCAGAACATAATAGAACGTAATGATGTGGCAGAAATAAGCGATAGTCACGAGGATGGTGGAAAGTGCCAATGCCGGGGAGAAAATGTCCATCACCGACTTCTTGCGATCACCGTCAGTAATCACAGGAAGGACTGAAATCACAGAATGGCCGAGTTTGCGCAGGGCCTTGTTGATGCGTTCGAGGCCATTTTCAGGCTGTTTGCGCGCCAGCCAATGGACAGATTCCGGCATGATGAAATAAACGACAGGAATCAGGGCGGCTGACAGTATGGCGCCATACGTAAACATCACGCGCCAATTGACTGCGCCGGGTTCCAGCAAGGCCTTGCCAACTTCTCCGCAGACAATGCCGCCCAACGGGTAGCCGATCACCATCATGGAGATACACAGGCCGCGATTTTTGTTGTTGGAGAATTCAGCTACCACCGCGTTGGTGGTGGAGAGCATTCCACCGATACCAAGACCTGTGAAAACACGCCAGACGCACAGCATCGTAACAGTGGCTGAAGTGGTCGCCAGATACATGCCGCTCGCCATCACTGCGAGACAGCCCAGCGTCATGTTGCGGCGTCCGATCTTGTCGGCCACACCGCCGAGAATTACCGAACCGAAAGCCATGCCGATCAGTTCCATCGAAAGCACAAAGCCAAGACCGGCGCGATCAATACCAAATTCCCCCATGATGCCGGGTCCGGACACGCTGATCGCCAGTACGTCGAATCCATCCATCGCATTGAGCAATACGGTGATGGCAACAATTACATACTGCAATGCTGTCATCGAAGATTTATCAATAATATCGCGTGGGTCACTCATGGTGATTGGTATCCCTTGTCTTGTATTTGTTGGGTTTGGTTCGGTAGTCGCGGTTGCTGTCCAAAAAAGCCCGCAAACAGCGCGGCCGAGCATAAAGCACCCTTACCCATATAACAAGTTGGCTCATTGGGTGAAAACCCCATTCTGAAATGGCCTGGAGGCGTCGTAAATTATTGATTTGAAACAAACCAGCGACGGGAGGCTTGGTGGCACGTGTCAGGTATCTCCTTTATACTTCAGCTCGTCTGTGGAACAAGCAGCAATAGTGCACAATCGTTGCTCATTTGATGCGTAAGAGCACTGTAAGATCTGCATCACAAATGGCATACCAACGGAAGAAACGAAGCAGGACCCAATGAATAATCGCAGAGATATTTTACAACTGAGCTTGCTGGCAGGCTGCGCAGCACTGTTGCTGGGACCAACGGTCTCCCGCAGGGTTCTGGCACAAGATGGGGCCTTGGAAGAAACATTAAAAGAATCATTGAAAATTCAAAGCCTCAACTCTACCACCGCCCTCATCAGCGGCAGCGGTTGTAATGTGCTGGCCAAGAAAGCCGGCAATGGTGAACTCCTGGTCGTTGATGGCGGAGTTGCCTCTTCAGCGCGCGAATTGCGTCGCAGCATCGAAGATACCCTGGGCAGCAAGAGCATCACTACACTCGTCAATACCCATTGGCACCCTGAGCAAACCGGGCTCAACATAGAACTGGGCAATGGCAGCACCCGCATTTTCGCTCATGAAAATACCCGCCAATGGCTCAGCACCAGCGTGAAACGGCTCTGGGAAGAACAAAGCATTGCTCCCTTGCCTGAAGCTGCGCGCCCCAATGAAACTTTCCGGCATTACGGTTCTTTTTCCCACGGTGCCGATACCGTCGAATACGGTTATCTGCGCCAGGCGCATACCGATGGCGACATGTATTTGTTCCTGCCGTCTGACAACGTCCTGCATACTGGTGGAGTTATCGCTTCTGATGGCTGGCCGTTCATGGACTGGTGGACCGGTGGCTGGATTGGCGGAGTGGTAGATGCCATTGAAATTCTGCTCAGCGTTGCCAATGACGCCACGATTATCATTCCGGCTACCGGCCCCGCCATCAACAAGGCGCAGCTGGTTGAAATGCGCGACATGTATGACGATATTTTCAAACAGGTGCGTACCATGTTCGTTGCTGCCAACACGGCAGAGCAAACAGTGGCTGCCAAACCCGCAGCTGCCTATGAAGCAAAATACGGCTCGGCGGATCTGTTCATCGAATTGTCGCACTGGAGCCTGATTCCGCATCTTACGCCGGATGCCTGATCAAGCTGATAGTCGCAAACGATTGGCACTACCTAAAGCAGTAACCAATGCTGTAATGAAACGAAGAGACAGTATTATGAGAAAAGTTGCACCCAAATCCGGTTTCTTGCGTCGCCCCTTGTCAGCCGCGTTAATGGCGCTGACGGCCTTGGGCGCTGCTGCTGGCTGTAATGTCGCCCTTGCCCAGCCGGAACAGCAGCATGATTTCGAAGCACTGAAACAGGCTGACCAGTTCTGGCCGTATTTCGAAGACTACTGTACCGAATGTCACAACTTCGATGACTTTTTCGGCGGTGTGGATTTCACCACCACGTTCCCGACCGATGTCCCGGAAAATGCCGTCCTGTTCGAGAAAGTGCTGGAAAAACTCCGTGGCCGCATGATGCCCCCACCCAACCGCATCCGTCCTGACGAAAATCGCACTGACGCGTTTGTTGCCTGGATGGAAAGTTACCTGGATGAAGCTGGTGCCCAGCGCGATCCAGTCCAGCACGTGGCAATCCACCGGTTGAATCGCAAGGAATACGCCAATGCCGTGCGCGACCTGTTCGGACTCGAAATCAATCCGGCATCCTTGCTGCCTGCAGACGATACGCATGACGGTTTTGACAACATTGCCGATGCCTTGAAAGTCAGCCCTGCGTTCATTGACCAGTATGTGTCCGCTGCGAAAGTGATCTCAGAGCAGGTTGTCGGTGATCCGACTCCAAATCTGGGCAGCACCTTGTACAAGCATCCGGAAGAATTGCCGATGCGGGCAGAAGGTGGCGGCTCCCAGCAGTTCCATGTGGAAGGACTGCCACTGGGTACGCGTGGCGGCATGCTGATCGAGCACTGGTTCCCGGCAGACGGTGAATACGCAGTAAGCGTCGGCGATTTCAATTTGTACGCATGGATGTACAACATCGAATTCGAAAACACCATGCTCGTCACCGTGGACGGCAAAGAGGTTTACCGCACCAATCTGGGTGGTGATGCAGATCGCATTGCACTCGATCTTGACCAAGGTCCTCCGATGGATGACATCAACGGCCGCGTCAAGGACATCCGTTTCAATACAACCGCCGGTCCACACAAGGTTGGCGTCACGTTCCTGCGTCGCACCTTTGCTGAATCCGATGACCAATTGCAGCATTTCATTCCTGGCTCCGTGCAGGATCGCATCCTGTCCATTCCTTCGGTCGAATTACGTGGCCCTTTCACTGCCGGTGAAATGAGTGTCACTCCAACCCGGGAAAAACTGTTCACCTGCTATCCTGAAAGCACTGCGGAAGAAGCAGCCTGTGCGGAACAAATCATTACCAGCATTGCAACCCGTGCTTATCGTCGTCCATTGACAGAGGAAGACATGCAGCCCCTGCTGACATTCTTTGCAGCAGGCAACACCGAGGCAGGTTTTGAGGAAGGCATCCGCCGTGCGCTGACCAGGACCCTGGCCAGCCCGAACTTCCTGTACCGTGCAGAAGTGCCGGTCAGCTCAGGGGACGGCGATTCCAGTTTTGCGCTCAGCAGCCTGGATCTGGCCTCACGCCTCTCCTTTTTCCTGTGGAGCAGCTTGCCGGATGACGAATTGCTGCAAGTGGCGAGCAACGATCAGCTGAAAGACCCGCTCGTGCTCGAAGCACAGGTGCGGCGGATGCTGGCCGATCCCCGCTCGGAATCACTTGCAACGAACTTTGCCACACAGTGGCTGAAACTGGCCAAGTTGAATGAACTCAATCCCGACCTCACGATCTTCCCGTATGCCTCGGGTGCCGGTGACCTGCGCCCCGACTTCAAGCAGGAAATCAGCATGTTCATCGACAGTGTCTTCCGCGAAGACCAGAGCGTCCTGCGCCTGCTCGATGCCGACCACACTTATCTGAATGAAAGGCTGGCGTTGCATTACGGCATCAACGACGTCAAAGGCAACCGTTTCCGGCGCGTAGAACTGGCCGATACCAATCGCTGGGGCTTGTTGGGCAAAGGCGGTGTGTTGATGGCGACTGCTTATCCAAACCGTACCAGCCCGGTACTACGCGGCGCCTGGATTCTGGAAACGATCATGGGCACCCCGCCACCGGTACCGCCACCCAATGTGGAAGCCCTGAAAGAAGACGAAGGCGGCGCGAAACCGACAACCGTACGCGCACGGCTGGAACAGCATCGGGAAAACCCGACCTGCAATGCCTGCCACTCTGTGATGGATCCACTGGGTTTTGCGCTGGACAACTTTGACTCCGTTGGCCGCTGGAGAGATCTTGACCGTTATACCGGTACGCCGGTCGATGCCTCGGGCATCATGCCCAACGGCAGCACCGTAGACGGACCGCTGCAACTGCGTACGGCACTGCTCTCGCGTCCAAACCTGTTTGCCCAGTCATTGACCAAGAAACTGATGATGTATGCCCTTGGCCGACCGATGGAAGCCACCGACATGCCAGTAGTACGCAGTGTCGTACGCCAGGCGGCTGAGGAAGACTACCGTTTCTCAGCCATAGTACTTGGTATCATCAATACCAATTTGTTCCAGATGAACAAGGCTGCAGAAGTAAGCAGCACCGCCGAAGCCGACCAGCTGGCCCTGAATGTACAAACCCAACAAGGGGAGGAATAGTCATGTTTATTACCAAGAAACACTTGTCCCGTCGTGCCATTCTGCGTGGAGCAGGCGTCGGTGTTGCCCTGCCCCTGTTGGATGCAATGATTCCTGCGGCTACCGTACTCGCGCAAACTGCAGCCAATCCGCAAGCTCGCCTGGGTTATGTGTTCTTCCCGCATGGTGCCGTAATGGACCGCTGGGTACCCACGACTACCGGCTCTGATTTCGAAGTATCCGAGATCCTGATGCCCGCAGCCAAATACAAGAACAAAATGACGATCGTTTCGGGTCTGCGCAACAAGCCGGCAGAAAGCAGTGATCCACACGGCATTATCGCCGGCACCTGGCTGCGCTGTGTGAACCCCAAGGATCCTGATCAGGCCAAGGGCACCACCTGCGATCAGATCGCGGCACAATACATCGGCAAAACCACTACCTTCCCTTCCATTGAGGTCGGTACTCCGACTGGCGGTCCGTGTGCAGCAGGCTATTCCTGTTCTTTCGGCAGCTCCTTGTCCTTCCGTACCCCGCAGCAACCGCTTCCGATCGAGAACAATCCACGCAAGTTGTTCTATCAACTGTTCGGCCTCGGTGATGATTCCGCCGAGCGTGCTTCGATCGTGAACCAGACTGGCAGCATCCTCGATTCCATCATGGGTGATGCCTCCTCCTTGCAGAAAAAGCTCAGTGCCTCCGATGCGTCCATGGTGTCCAACTATCTTGAATCAGTCCGTGAAGTCGAACGCCGCGTGACGATGATGAAGAGCCAGGATCTGAGCAATGTCGAAATTCCACCGGCACCGGTTGGCATTCCGAACGATTTCGAAGAACACCTGAAGGTGTTGTTTGACCTGATCGCACTCTCCTACCAGATCAACCTCACCAACGTTGCCACCTTCATGATGGAGAAGGAAGTGAGCATGCGTACCTACACCAATATCGGTGTGGCAGAAGCGTTCCATCCGCTTTCCCACCATGGTGACGATCCGGACAAGAAAGCACGTCTGGCCCAGGTACAGGCATTCCATACCAGCGTGTTCAGCTACTTCCTCGACAAGCTCGACTCCATGCCGGAAGGCAATGGCACTGTGCTGGACAACTCCATCATCCTGTTCGGTGGCAACATGAGCAACAGTGACAAACACAACAACGATCCCCTGCCGAGCGCCGTATTCGGTTTGGGTGGCGGTACCATCAAAGGTGGACAGCATCTGGCGTATCCAAAAGATACACCGCATGCCAACCTGCTGTTGACCCTGATGCAGCGTGCCGGCGTCCCGGAACAAACTTTCGGCGACAGCACTGGTGTGCTGGCAGAAGTATAAGCAGACCGGTCGGGAGCGCAGGAGAAAGACATGAAATTGAAATTGCTGGTTAGCGCCTTGTTACTCGCCGGGGCTGCATTTGCCCAGGCAAAAAACATCGCCGATGTGGTCAGTGCCGGAGAACGCGAACAGGCACTCGTGATGCTGGAAACCGGCACCGAAGTGGATGCTCCACTTGCGGACGGTTCCACGGCCCTGTTGCATGCGGCGTACCTGAATGATGTGGATCTGGCGAGCGCGCTGCTGGAAGCCGGTGCTGATCCCAATGTACGCAATATCTATGGTGCCTTCGCACTCTCCGAAGCCGCCCAGAATGGTTCTGGCGAAATCGTTACCCTGCTGCTGAAGCATGGGGCGGACGCCAAAATGAGCAATCTGGAGGGAGAAACAGCCTTGATGGTAGCGGCACGTTCAGGTGCTGTCAGCGCTGCACAAACGCTGCTGGAACACGGGGCTGATGTGAATGCACGCGAAGGCTGGGGCGGACAGACCGCGTTGATGTGGGCAGCGGCCCAGGGTCAACCTGAAATGCTCAAGCTGCTGATCAAGCACGATGCCGATGTGAACCTCTATGGCACGGCCCGCTTGTGGGATCGCCGCACGATGAACGAACCGCGCCCGAAAGACATGAACAAGGGCGGCTTTTCCGCCCTGCTCTACGCCGCACGCCAGGGGTGTACCGAGTGTGTGTCGATTCTTGCCAAAGCCGGTGCTGATCTGAATGCCGTCGATCCGGACCGTACCTCTTCACTGAACCTCGCGCTTATCAACTTCCATTTTGAAACTGCCGTTGCGCTGATTGATGCAGGTGCGGATGTGAATCAATGGGACCTGTATGGTCGTGCCCCTCTCTACAATGCCATTGATATGAATACGCTGCCGGTGGGTGGTCGTCCCGATATTCCATCCGAAGACGTGATCACCGGTTACGATGTCGCCAAGCTGTTGCTGGAAAGAGGTGCCGATCCCAACATGCAGCTCAAGGTGCGTCCACCTTACCGCAACGCCATTTTCGATCGCGGCTCGGACAACGTACTGGCTGAAGAAGCCACCCCACTGCTGCGCGCAGCACGGGCGGCGGACAATGCGTCGGTCGAACTGCTGCTGGAACACGGCGCGCTGGTCGATTTGCCCAATTCGCGGGGCCATACCCCACTGCTGGTTGTCTCCGGCATTGACTGGTCCTCGGCTCCAACGCGTGGCCGCTTCAAAACCGAAGAAGACAGTATTGAAACCATCCGGATCCTGCTTGAGCATGGTGCGGACATCAATGCGCTCACTGGTGATCCAGCCCGTCGTCCCACAACCCGGATCAGTGATACCGAACGTGGCGCCGGTTTGTCAGCGGCCATTCGAGGTGCCGTGTTCATCGAAGGCCAGAATGCCTTGCATGCTGCCGCCAAGATCGGTTGGCTGAAGATCGCCAAATTCCTGATCGACAATGGTATCCAGCAGGAACTGCCCGACAGCTCTGGCCGCACTCCGTTTATATGGGCGATGGCGCGCTATCCTGCAGCGTTTAACCAGACGCCACCGGTACCAAACATGGAGATGGTCAAATTGTTGCAGGAAGAATGCCTGAAAATCGAAAGCTGCGAGATCAAGGATGCAGAGGCAATCCAGTAATCCTTGCAATCAGGCACCACTGGCTTCCTTGTTCCGATGCTCGTCGAGCATGATCACGTTGTCCTGGCTTTCACATTCTTCGGCCCAGCGGATGATCTGGATATTTCCCAGTTCATCTTCTGCCAGGGCAGTACAACTTTCAACCCAGTCACCACAGTTCAGATACTGGATACCATCAATGCATTTGTTTTCAGCATGATGAATATGGCCACAAACAACCCCGTCCACCTGTCGCTTCCTGGCCTCCCTGACTATCGTATGCTCGAATTCATAGATAAAACTTACTGCTTTTTTTACCTTGTACTTGATCGCTTGCGACAGTGACCAGTAGGGCAGCTTGAGTAAACGGCGCACACGCGACAGCCAATTGTTGGACCATAGCAGGAAGTTGTAGCCGGCATCGCCCAGTACAGCCACCCAGCGATGATGCCGGGTGACGCCGTCATAATAATCA
>JBIIWM010000135.1:0-7701 GCA_044338875.1 Pseudohongiellaceae bacterium
TGCTGCCATCAACCGTGCCGACCAGTCCACGCATATGCAAACGCGCCGTGCTGCCGCTGCCGGTCAATTCTGCCAAGGCCGCAATCGGCACTTGGCAACCACCTTGCAAGCGCAGGTTCATCGCGCGCTCGGCGCTCACACACAGCGCCGTGTCGGCGTGATGCAGGCAGGCCAACAGCTTGCGAATGGCAGGATCATTGGTGCGTCCTTCAATCCCCACTGCGCCCTGGCCACCGGCCGGCAGTGAAATTTCGGTCGACAGGAATTGGCGAATCCGTTCCGGCAAACCCAGGCGGATCAAGCCGGCGCCCGCGAGAATAATGGCGTCGTATTCCTCGGCATCAAGTTTGCGCAAGCGAGTACCGACGTTGCCGCGCAGATCCTTCAGCACGAGGTCCGGCCGCAGTGCCTTCAACTGGCACTGGCGACGCAGGCTGGAACTGCCGACGACCGCGCCCTGCGGCAAGGCTTCAAAGCTGTCAAAACGATTAGACACAAAGGCATCGCGGCAGTCTTCACGCTCGCAGATGGCGAGCAGGCCCAGGCCTTCGGGAAACTCCATCGGTACATCCTTCATCGAATGCACGGCAATGTCGGCCCGGCCTTCCAGCATGGCTACTTCCAGCTCCTTGATGAACAAGCCCTTGCCGCCGACGAGGGACAGCGGTGAATCGAGAATCTGGTCGCCACGAGTCGTCATTGGCACCAGTGCCACGGTTAAACCGGCGTGCGCAGCCTCAAGCCGGGCTTTGACATATTCGGCCTGCCACAGGGCCAGGGGGCTTTCGCGGGTGGCGATACGAAGGACAGTATTGCTCATGGGTTGCTCTCAGGAATATGGGATGGATTGTACGCCACGGAAGCGCCAGATGCTGCTTCCTGTGGGGAAGGGCTCGACATGTCGTGCCCCCACCACAAGTGAGTCCTGTTATAATCGCTCGCTTTCAAACAGCCGCGTTGGCTGTTCATCCATATCCAAGAGCGCCTTATGAGTCAGGACAAACCCTGGGGTGGCCGGTTCTCCGAGCCCACCGATGCCTTCGTCGAACGTTTTACTGCATCGGTCGGTTTCGACCAGCGCATGTATGCCGCAGACATCCGGGGCTCCATCGCCCACGCCACGATGCTGGAAAAAGCCGGCATCCTGACGAGTGACGAGCGCAAGTTGATCGTGGATGGCCTCGCCGCCATCAAGGCCGACATCGACGCCGGCACTTTCGAGTGGTCCATCAAGCTCGAAGACGTACACATGAACATCGAAAGCCGCCTCACCGACCGCATCGGCATGACCGGCAAGAAGCTGCACACCGGGCGTTCGCGCAACGACCAGGTCGCCACCGACATCCGCCTGTATGTGCGCGATGAAATCGACCTGCTGTCCGACCTGATCCGCGCGCTGCAAGCAGGCATCCTCGATCTCGCCGAGCGCGAAGCCGATACCATCATGCCCGGCTTCACCCATTTGCAAACCGCGCAGCCCGTCACCTTCGGCCACCACCTGATGGCCTGGTTCGAAATGCTGCAGCGTGACCACGAGCGCCTGCAAGATTGTCGCAAGCGCGTGAACATTTGCCCGCTCGGAGCTGCCGCACTGGCCGGCACCACCTATCCGATCGATCGCGCCCTCACCGCCGAGTTGCTCGGTTTCAGTCGTCCCACCGAGAACTCACTCGACTCCGTCAGCGACCGCGACTTCGCGATCGAACTGACCGCTGCCTGCAGCCTGATCATGATGCACCTGTCGCGCTATTCGGAAGAACTGGTGCTGTGGACCTCCTCGCAGTTCAACTTCATCGACCTGCCCGACCGCTTCTGCACCGGCTCGTCCATCATGCCGCAAAAAAAGAATCCCGACGTGCCGGAACTGGTGCGCGGCAAGAGTGGCCGCGTTACCGGTCATCTCGTCAGCCTGCTGATGCTGATGAAAGGCCAACCGCTCGCGTACAACAAGGACAACCAGGAAGACAAGGAGCCACTGTTCGACACGCTCGACACCGTGCGCGACTGCCTGAAGGCCTATGCCGACATGGTGCCCGCGATCAAACCCAAGCGCGACAACATGCGCGAAGCGGCGGCACGTGGTTATGCCACCGCCACTGACCTTGCGGATTATCTGGTGAAGAAAGGCATGCCGTTCCGTGATGCGCACGAAGTAGTCGGCAAGAGCGTCGCGTTTGGCATCGCACAGAAACGCGACTTGAGCGCACTGACACTGGATGAACTGAAAACGTTCAGCAGCACGATTGAACAGGATGTGTACCAGGTGTTGAGCCTGGAAGGCTCAGTGAATGCACGCAACCACATTGGGGGCACTGCGCCGAATCAGGTGAAGGCCGCCATTGCCAGGGCCCGCAAGCTGATCTGAACCCGAATTTGCATCACCCCCACGGACCTTTTTTGGCGGGACTGGGGGTTGCAAACGTCGCGACATACAACTGCTCCACTTCCGTGCGCGCCCACGGCGTTTTGCGCAAAAAAGTCAGGCTGGACTTCAGCGATGGATCATTTTTAAAACAATTGATATTGATCCTTTCCGCCAGCCCCTCCCAGCCGTACTGCTCAACCAGCTTCAGCACGACAGTTTCCAGCGTGAGCCCGTGCAAGGGATTTTTCGGTTGGTCGCCACTCATGCGTGCAGCAAGTCCTTCGTAAGAGAGTTATCAAAAAGAACGGCCCCATAGGAGCCGTCCACTTGCTTGTGCTTGTCAGGCTGGTGGCCCGATGTGCGGCTTATTCAAAGTTGAAGATGTCTTGTGACGTGTCTTCGCCCTTGTCCATGTCCTGCTCAAAATATTCATCCCAGATCTGCGCCCACGGACGACCGTAGATATCGGGCACCTTGTACTCGATCACGTTGCCCGGGGTTACCGTGGTAGCGCGGCCGTTGATCGAGAAAATGCTGGGTACACATTCGATGGGGCTGAAGGGTACAGCATCGGGATCAGTGAAGTTGTTGCGCTTGTTCAGGTTGCGGACGATGCGGACCGGTTCCACCAATGCTTCAGGATCGTAGAAAATGCTTTCGTGGTTGAGGCCGGTGAAGTTGCCGTCTGCATCACGATTGGGCGTGTAGATTTCGATCGTCTGCATCTTGCTGGAGAACTCGAAGGTCGAGTGCGCCTTCCACGCCTGGACGTTGGAGGTCCAGGTGATCAAGCTGTCGCCGTCCCAGAAACCCACGGTTTCGCCGTACCACTGCGGCACGGCAGCGCCGAGGCGTGGCACGCCACCGGCAGCGACATCTTCCATGTTGAATTCACGCCCGATATACACGTTGGTAATGAAGTTGCGCACCACACCGGCCATCACCTGCACCATGTCCGGCGTCGCGAGGATGTGATGCTCCCAGACTGCCGCCATGTGCCAGCGGCGCATGAAACCTTCCGGCCAGCAATACGTGGACGGCCAGATGGCCGCGTTGGTATTCACCTGATGGTAGTACTCCTGAACGGTGCGCTCCTGGTATTCCGGCGTCAGCAACGACAGGATGGTCGGAATCTGGTTGTGGCGCATCCAGTACCAGTTCTGGTGATCGACCGAGAACAAGGGGCGCTCGTAGATGCCGTTCCATTCGGCGGCGGGAAAATCCTCGAAGGTGTATTTGTTGGGGCCGCCACGTTCGGTGGTTTCTGCCATCAGGGCTTCGTAATGTTCCTGCGCGGTCTTGAAGCCGTAGGGGCTGACAATCGCTTCACGCGGGAGGTCGTTTTCGCAATGCCCCCACACGCCGTCAGCAGGATCCTGGCTCAGGATCAAGGGATTGCCAATCAGCGCGCCCCACTGCTCTTCGGTGGAATAACCGCTCATGCAACGGAAATAGCGCGGGTCGGTCCACAGCGCACGATCCGCATAAAAGTCCTTGGTCGTGAAGATGTCGATCGGCAAGGGCTCTATCCCTTCCGGCAATTCACCAGGACGGAAGCCGTTGAGCTCCTGATCCGCACGCTGTCCCAAACTCGGCTGGCCCGGTGGCTGCCCGGGAGGCTGACCCGGCGCCTGTCCTGGTGCCTGTCCAGGAATAAAACCACGCACCCAGTTCGGGCCGACCACAGGGGTCTCGCGCACATCCGCCGCTAGCGGCCTGCCGCGGCCAACGCTTTCAAAACCGATATCGGGCATACGCTGCGCCAGCGCCGGCAACGCTGCCGACAGGGTCAATGCAGCCATCGTGACTGCAAGAATCTGCTTCTTGATCATTCCAGGAACTCCTCGGGGAGAATGGTGTAAGTCTGCATTTGCCAGGCCACTGGGTAAATCAAGGCCAGCGCGACCGGCAACACAGTCAGCTTTTATTGTGATTTGAAAGTAGTGGAAGCATAAACAGGCACGGCGGAAACGTCCATCACGGAAAGTTAGGCGCTAGATGTTTCCGGGCACTTCAACTTATAACCCCTATTGGCCCTGGAGTTCGGCGGAGACAGGCTCGGCTTGGCCGATGACATCAACGCGCAGCTTGAAGGACGCGAAGATGTCCTGCACGCCATTCGAGACACGCACGATGTAGACGCCGGCAGGCAGGTCAGCCGTCTTGTAGTTGACCTTCTGGAGTACGCCCCAATCCTGCCAACCCAGGAACATGTGGGAGGTGTTGTCGAGGTCCAGAACTTCAATCTGAAAGCTTGTGAACGTCGTGATGATCGCCGGCTTGATGGTGAACTGCAGCTGCATGCGCTGCGGCAGCTCAAGCTTGAATGCCTTGTAGCGGTTGACAGGACTGTAGCCGCAGTCGGACTTGCGCAGCTTGGCTTTCAGCTCCACGCCCAGCTGGATGTCGCCATCCTTGGGTGCCACAAGCCCGTCGGGCAGAATGCACTGGCCGGCCAGCTTCGCCTGGGCAGCCTCGTAGCTGCGGGTTTTCCAGCGGGTATCAAAGGCCTCGATGGCGCCGTAAATCCCGCCGGCCGCATCCAGAAGTGCTGGCGCGGCAGTGATGAGCGCCTGATTCATCTGCTGCTCCTGCTCTACCAGTGCCTGCTGCTGCGCGGCCAATTGGTTGCGCTCTTCCTCCAGGCGTTGGTCGGCCAGAATCTGGTCTGAAGCGATCGCCTGGGCAATGCGTTCGCTGTCACTGAGCGGCGCTGAGCTGGCCTGCACTGACTCGCCAGTTCCAATGCCTCCATCGAATCCGGCCGACGCAAGCGTGGCGAGAAGTGGGTCCGCTCCTGCTTGAGCTGTCTGTTCTGTCTGAGCTGCCTGTGCTGCAGCCATGCGGTCCGCTTCGGCTTGCTGCTCGGCGGCCGCCTGCAGCTCAGCTTCCTGCTGCCGGGCTTTGGCCAATTCCTCCTGTTCGGCTTTGCGCTTCGCCGCGGCAACTTCAGCCTCGACGCGTCGCAGTTCGCCGCGAATCATGCTCTCCTCCGATACGCTCCGTAGCACCTCAGCGGGACGCACCTCGACCCGCAGACTGTCTAGATAGGCGGTCACTTGATCCGCAGTGGGCTTGGGACCTACCCGGTCGGCAATATTGGCAAACTTCTGGGTCTGGCCGGAGAAGCACCCCATGCCCAGCGCCGGTCCTGCCTGCACATCCTGGAAAGAGCCTACTGCTGCCGGCCCGCGATAGACCGTCCCGGCAAACCGGATAGAGGTAGGTCGCGGCGGCTCGGCCTTGCTTGGATAAGTAGTGCCCCCCATCCGGTACAAGGGGCCAATTGTCGCGGAGTCTGCGTTCAGATGGTAGGCGATGTGCATCTCGCCCTGGCAGGCGATAAAGGCATAAGTAACATTCACCGCCGCGTTCACATAGCCATCTGCTGTGCTGTCGCTGGCGTAAGGCACCGTCACCGTCAATTGGGAGGAGCTCTGCGCGGCTGCGCCCGATGCTGCCAGCACTGCAACAGCCAGTACACCTAGCGTCGCACTACGAACCCGGCCGAAATTGATTATCACGATAACCCCCTATCCATGGTGCAGAGGAGCAGGAGAATAAACGGGTATTCCAGTTTCGTCGAGCCTAACGTCGGCAGAGCTTCAGAGTGAGCGTCCCTTGCTTCCTTCCTCCTTGCTTCAGGCATTACTCTGAGAAAATCAGCTCCATAAAAAAGCCCCACCCGTTTACACAGGCAGGGCTTTTGAACGCCGGGGAAAAAATTACTTCCTGGCAGCTTCTTTCTTTTCTTTCTCTCTGGCGATGACAGTTTCTGCCACGCTGTTCGGGCATGGAGAGTAATGCGAGAACTCCATCGAGAACTGGCCACGACCCGAGGTCATCGTGCGCAGGGTGCTGATGTAACCAAACATTTCTGCCAATGGCACGTTGGCTTTGATGCGCACACCAGTAATGTTCGCCTCCTGACTCTGGATCATGCCGCGACGACGGTTCAGGTCGCCGATAACATCACCTACGTGATCTTCAGGACTGTACACATCCACCTTCATGACAGGTTCCAGCAACTGCGGACCGGCTTTCGGCATGGATTGTCTAAAGCCGGCTTTTGCCGCAACTTCAAACGCAATGGCCGAGGAGTCAACGGCGTGGTAGGCACCGTCAAACAGATCGATTTCAACGTCCAGTACCGGGAAGCCAGCCAGTGGTCCTGTTGCCATCATGATCTTGAAGCCCTTCTCCACGGCAGGGAAAAATTCCTTGGGAACACTGCCGCCTACTACCGATGATACAAACGTAAAACCGGAGTTGGGTTCGCCGGGGCGAATCCTATAGTCAATGCGGCCGTACTGGCCTGAACCACCTGATTGCTTCTTGTGGGTATAGGTATCTTCGATTTCCCGGGTGATGGTTTCGCGGTAAGCAACCTGTGGCTGGCCTACAATCAATTCAACACCGTAGGTACGCTTCAGAATGTCTACTTTGATATCAAGATGCAATTCACCCATGCCTTTCAGGATGATCTCACCGGAATCGATATCGGTTTCAACACGGAACGTTGGATCCTCTGCCACCATTTTACCGATAGCGATGCCCATTTTTTCCGTGGAACCCTTGTCTTTCGGCGTTACTGAAATGGAGATTACCGGCTCGGGGAACACCATCGCTTCCAGCGTACATTCGTGTTTCGGATCACACAGGGTGTGGCCGGTTTGCACGTTCTTCATGCCCACGATCGCGATAATGTCGCCCGCTTCGGCATGGCTCAATTCGTTACGTTCATTGGCCTGCATTTCAACCATGCGGCCAACACGCTCGGACTTGCCGGTAAAGCTGTTCAGAATGGTGTCACCCTTGTCCAGCTTGCCAGAGTAAATGCGGCAGAAGGTCAGGGCACCGAAGCGGTCATCCATGATCTTGAACGCCAGGGCACGGAAGGGCTCATCTGCAGACACGATGGCGAATTTACCGTTTGGATTGCCTTCTTCGTCGGTCAAAGGCTGGGGATTCACTTCATTTGGCGCAGGCAGATATTCAACAACAGCATCCAGCAACAGCTGCATGCCCTTGTTCTTGAAGGCCGAGCCGCAATAGGTCGGGAAGAAGGCCAGGTCACGCGTACCCTTGCGGATACAACGCTTGATGTCTGCTTCAGCAATTTCTTCGCCTTCCAGGAAGGCCATCAGCATTTCTTCATCTACTTCAACCGCGGTTTCGACCAGCTGTGCGCGATACAGTTCAACCTCGTCCACCATGTCGGCGGGTACGTCGATGACACTGTAGTTTTCCGGCTGTCCGGTTTCGTCCCAGATGTAGGCTTTACGGGCCAAAATGTCCACCACGCCGACGAAGGTATCTTCAGCACCAATGGGCAA
>JBIIWM010000136.1:0-7690 GCA_044338875.1 Pseudohongiellaceae bacterium
GGGCAGGCGCTGCAGCCCCATCTAATGCTAATGATTCCTTGTTGACATTGATTCTCATTATGAATACAGTTCGCAGCAACTCAACTGACCTGCCTGCAACCTGTATGTACGTCTGTCTCTGCAAAGCTGTAACCGATAGTCAAATCCGTGCTTCCGTCTCTGGCGGCGCCTGCACTTTTGCCGATATCCGGCGCGAACTCGGTGTCGCCACCCAGTGCGGCAAATGCGGCCAACTCGCCAAGAGTATCGTTGAGACTGCGACCAAGAAAGCCAGTTTCGTACCCGCTGCGTAATTTTCCCGCCCTACTTCGTTCTCCCTGTCATCGCTCGCAGGGACACGGCATCCCGTGCCCCAAGCAGCACCCCAAACGCGAGTCGCAATGAGAAGCGTTATCTCTACACTAAAACCATACAAATCATATAGTTAATAACTAAATGCTGGACTCGACCCCGCACACTGGCCACAATACCGCCCTGTTAAAAACACGCATCGGAGAGAGCCATGAAAGGCGATAAACAAGTCATTACACACCTCAACAAAATACTGGGCAACGAACTGATTGCCATTAACCAGTATTTCCTGCACGCCAAGATGTTCAAGGACTGGGGACTGAAAGAACTGGCCGACTATACCCGCCACGAAAGCATCGACGAAATGAAGCATGCCGATGAACTGATCGACCGTATCCTGTTCCTGGAAGGCCTGCCTAACCTGCAGGATCTGGGCAAACTGAACATTGGCGAAGACACGCTGGAAATGCTCAAGTGCGATCTCGACCTGGAATTGCGCGCCATTCCCGATCTGCGTGCCGCAATCGCCTACTGCGAAACAGTCAAAGATTATGTATCGCGTGAACTGCTCGAAGACATCCTGAGCAGCGAGGAAGAACACGTCGATTGGCTGGAAACACAGCTGACGCTGATCGAGAAAGTCGGTATCCAGAACTACCTGCAGCAAAAGATGAACAGTTGAAGCCGCCCTTGCAAATAGGCACCCGTCCCTGCATATTTGCCTTCCATTTTTGTAACCCGAAACAACCCTTTAGCAGGAGACACTCATGAGCGCATTCGTTTGTCAGAAAGCCCCCAATTTCACTGCCGCAGCAGTGATGCCCAATGGCTCCATCAAGGAAGACTTCTCTCTTTCTGATTATGCCGGCAAATACGTAGTGATGTTTTTCTACCCACTGGATTTCACCTTCGTATGCCCTTCCGAGGTTCTGGCGCACAACAGCCGCGTAGCAGCTTTCGCTGAGCGTGGCGTGCAGGTGATCGGCGTGTCCATCGATTCCCAGTTCACCCACGCGGCATGGCGCAACACCGACACCAAAAACGGTGGTATCGGTGCGATTGGCTTCCCGCTGGTAGCTGACATCAAGCACGAAATTACCCAGGCTTATGGAGTTGAACATCCCCAGGCTGGCGTTGCCCTGCGCGGCTCCTTCCTGATCGACAAAGACGGCGTTATCCAGCACATGACCATCAACAACCTGCCTTTGGGCCGCAACGTTGACGAAATGCTGCGCCTGGTCGACGCACTGCAGTTCACCGAAGAGCATGGCGAAGTGTGCCCGGCTGGCTGGAACAAAGGCGATGAAGGCATGAAGCCGGATGCCAAAGGCGTTGCTTCCTACCTGAGCAAACACGCAAGCGAGCTGTAAGCGCCTTCAGAAAGTCCTGATGCCAGGGGCACGGCTTGCCGTGTCCCTGCTTCAACCAGCACGACCCGCCCCACCCTCCACAGCAGATACTGCCCTTGAGCTTTCTACATTCCCCTCAACGCATTTGGCTCGACCTCGGTATCGGCATCATGCTGATCGCCATGCTCGGCTTCGGCAGCGTCTATATATACCGGCTCAACAACGATGCCAGGCATGTGATCATCAAGTCGGAACTTGCGATGCACGGACAGGAAATCTCGACAGATCTTGGGTGCGTTGCCTGTCACACGATCGACGGCAGTCCGGCAGTAGGGCCAACCTGGCTCGGCATGTGGGGACGTACCGAAACACTGAGCTCCGGCAAGCAAGTGGTAGTGGATGCGGAGTATTTCAAAAAATCGCTGGAAGAGCCCTACCGGCAAGTTGTCGAGGGCTACCCGGATGTGATGCAGCGTTATTTCCTCAGCGCAGAAGAAACCGCAGCCTTGATAGCCTTTGCCCAGAGCCTTTCAGCGCCTTAAGGAGCCTTTCAGCGCCATGAAGAGCCTTTCATCGCCATAAAATGCCTTTCAGTCCAATCAAATTGAAGCGGTATACACCTTGCGCCAGCGCAGGTAACCAAACACACAAATCACCAGATACCCCGCAAACAACAGCGCAGTCAGATACAGCCCGCGGTCGATATACAAGTACAGCGAAATACTGTCGATCACGAGCCAGTACAGCCAGTTTTCCAGCACCTTGCGAATCACCAGTACAGTGCTAATAACGCTTGCCCAGGCTGTGAAGGAATCCACGAAAGGCCACGCCGCGCTCGTGTACTGATGCATGAACCAGCCATTGACTGCCGCCAGCAGCAGCATCACCGCCAGCAGCAACAGATGCATGGACCAGGGCAGCGTGGTGATCGGAAGAGCCGGCTGTTCCTGCCCACCACTGCGCCACTGCTGCCAGCCCACCACTGCCATCACGACATAGAAGATACTCAGCACTGATTCCATCAGCAGGCTTACATCCCAGAAGATCACCACATAGATCGCAGAACTGGCGAACGCGCAGTACCAGCACCACAGGCTTTCGCGTGCCGCCAGCAGCAAATAGCTGATAGCGAGCAGCACCGCGACGATTTCTGCGAAAGGCAACTGCTGGATCATTCTGGATTGAAACCGGGAATGAACTTCGTGACGTACACCGCCTTGCCGTGCGTCTGGTAACTCCACAGCAGCATTTCGGTCAGCATCAACATCACACTCTGGTATTCGCCGGTTACCATCGTAGCGGTCGCCGTCGTCGTGATATGCAAGGTGTCGTAGGTATTCAGTTTTTCGATGAAGTTCAGGATCGGGGTTTTGTAGTCTTCCTGAAACGGGTACATGCTCATTTCAATGGTAAGAATCATGCGCTTTGCTCCGGTTGGCCGCTTATCGGGGTCACGCGGCGGGTCAGCATGTTCATGACAACCCCTGCCACCACCAATCCCATGCCGGCATAGGTTAGCAGATTGAAATTTTCGCCAAACAACAGCAGCCCCAGGATGATCGCGAAAATCACTTCGGTGTAATTGACGATAGCAACACTCGAAATGGCCGCCACCTGGTAGGACTTGGTCATGAAATATTGTCCCAGCTGCGTGGTCAATCCCAGTATCAGCAACCACAGCCATTCAATGCCTTCGGGTGGCACCCAGAACAGGAAGGTATAAATGCCTGTCAATGGCAAGCAGATCAGCGGGAAGTAGAAAATGATTACCAGCGGATGTTCACTACGGCCCAACTTGCGCACGCAATTGTAGGCAATGCCCATCGTGAACGACGCGGTGATACCCAGCAGCAAATGCCCAAGCGAAATGCGGTAGTCAAAACCCTGCATCACCACGATGCCGGCAAAGCTCAGCAGGAACCAGGCCATTTGCCTGGCTGACACCTTTTCCTGCACGAACCAGATGCCGATAAGAGTCGTGAAGATAGGCGACAAATGCGTAAGCGTCGTCGCCGCTGCCAGCGGCGTGTTCTGAATAAGCCAGAAACCCTGTGCCAGCGACAGCACGCCCGCGAGTCCCCGCAGCACCAGCAAACCGTGGCGCTTGCCCATCGGTGCAATGCCCGCACGCCACATGCCCACCAGGCACAGGGCTGCTGAAATCAGCGCGCGGAAGAAAATGATTTCCAGTACCGGAATGCGCTGCAGCAGTTTTACGCACACGGCCATGAAGGCGAAGAACAAGCTCGCCAACAACATGTACACCACACCACGCGAATTCAGGGACATGCAGAATCAAGGGGTCAGAGTAACTTGATCCCTTGATTCCCTGATTTCACGCCTGCTCGCGTTTGGCAGCAGATGCGTCCAGCAATTCCTTCAATTCTCCGGACTCATGCATCTCGGTAATGATGTCGCAACCACCAACAAGCTCACCATCCACAAACAATTGCGGGAAGGTCGGCCAGTCGGAAACTTTCGGCAGCGTGGCACGAATGTCCGGATTGCTCAGGATGTCGACATAGGCGAACTTGTGGCCACAAGACATCAGGATCTGCGTGGAGCGTGCGGAAAAACCACACTGCGGCTGGTTCGGATTGCCTTTCATGTAGATCAGAACGGGATGGCTCTTGATCTGTTCCTTGATGGTTTCTTCGATGCTCATGGGAGTACCTGTAGGCAGGAGAGTAGATAACTGTTGCGCATTATACCTGAAGGCGCCACGGGATTAATTCGCTAAAAATCTGATTTCTGTAAACCCGCCCGGGCTGTAAGGCCATTGCCAGTACGCTAATTGCGGCAAATCCGCTTTGCGTACAAGGCCATTTTCATTAGAATGCGCCCCTTCGGGCGGCCTTGGCTGCCCTTTTGCGTTTCTGAAGAGTCGTCAACATATCCTGATGCCCCTTCAACAAAGGCTGAATTGATGCCTTCACCGGCATGTAAAAAACCCTTAGCGATTTAAAAAGCCCTTGGCGGCGGTCCAGACAGGAAGCGAAATGACGAAGCCCACTTCTTCAGTGAAGAGCTCTTTTTCAAAGAGCAGTCCCCTGATGCACAACTACGGTCGCGCTGATATCGCCTTTTCCCATGGCGAAGGGTGTTACCTGTTCGATACCAAAGGCATCCGTTATCTTGATGCCATCTCCGGCATCGCGGTGAATGCCCTTGGTCACGCGCATCCTGGTTTTACTGCGGCTATCCAGCAACAGGTTGCCCGGTTGGTGCACGTTTCCAACCTCTACCAGATTCCGGAACAAATCAAACTGGCCAGCGTGCTGTGCAAACGTTCCGGCATGCAGCAGGCGTTCTTCTGCAACTCCGGTGCCGAAAGCATCGAAGCGGCCATCAAGCTGGCACGCAAATACGGCTCCAAACGTGGCATCAAGAAACCAACGATCATCGTGACTGATGGTGCGTTCCATGGCCGCACGATGGGCGCACTGGCCGCCACGCACAGCCCCAAATACCAGGAAGGCTTTACGCCGATGCTGGAAGGCTTTGTGCGCGTGCCTTACAACGATGTTGCCGCCATCAATGCCGCCATCGCCAAACATGCTGCCAATGTCGTCGCGATCCTGGTCGAACCGGCACAAGGTGAAGGCGGCGTCCGCAAGCCGTCTGCGACTTATCTGAATGAACTGCGCAGCCTTTGCGACCAACACGATATGCTGCTGATGCTCGACGAAGTACAGACCGGCAACGGCCGCAGCGGCAAGTGGTTTGCATACCAGCATAACGGCATCCTGCCTGATGTGTTGTCGACCGCGAAGGGTCTGGGCAACGGCTTCCCGATTGGCGCCTGCCTCACTGCGGGCAAAGCCTTCGACATCTTTCAGCCCGGCCATCACGGTTCCACCTTTGGCGGCAGCCCGCTCGCGAGTGCTGCAGGCCTCGCCGTGTACGAAGCCCTCGACAAGGAAAAACTCGTGCAGAACGCCGCCAAACGCGGCAAGCAGATTCACCAGGGTTTGCAAAAAGCCCTCAAGGGCTGCACCGAACTGAAAGAAATCCGCAGCCTCGGCTTGTTGATCGGCGTCGAGTTGCATCACGACTGTGGCGAGCTGGTAATGGCCGCAAGAAAACGCGGCTTGTTGATCAATGTGGCCTCCGGCAATGTAATACGCCTGGCACCGCCACTGGTATTGGATGAAGCCGAAGCCGACTTCATCGTGACTGTAGTGTGTGAGATCGTGAAGGAGTTTCGTCCATGAGCGTCAGACATTTTCTCAGTTTCAAAGACCTGAGCACGGCCGAATTGAAGCAGCTGCTCAAGCGCGCCAGCGAATTGAAAGTCATGCAGCGCAAGCATGTGCCGCATGAACTGATGAAGAACCGTACGCTCGCGATGATCTTCGAGAAATCGTCGACGCGTACGCGGGTGTCGTTCGAAACTGCGATGATCCAGATGGGCGGTGGGTCCATCTTCCTGTCACCCACCGATACCCAGCTTGGTCGTGGCGAGCCAATTGAAGACACCGCACGCGTCCTGTCCGAAATGGTGGATGTGATCATGGTGCGGACCTTCGCACATGCAAAAATCGAGACGCTCGCGCGCTATTCCTCGGTGCCGGTTATAAACGCACTGACCGACGATTTTCACCCCTGTCAGCTGCTGGCCGACATGCAGACCTATTTTGAACACCGTGGCGATATCGCGGGCAAAACCGTAACCTGGATTGGCGATGGCAACAACATGTGCAACTCCTTCATCGAGGCCGCTGCCAAGCTCGACTTCGAACTGGTGATTGCCTGTCCCAACGGATACGAGCCGATGGCCACGCTGCTCGACGAGCACAAGCAACACGTCCGCATCGAACGCGATCCAAAGAAAGCCGCCAGGAATGCGGCACTGGTGGCTACCGATGTGTGGGCCTCCATGGGCCAGGAGGCGGAACAGCAGAAACGCATCAAGGATTTCGCCGGTTTTGAAGTGACCCGGGACATCATGTCCGCGGCTGCCAGCGATGCCTTGTTCCTGCACTGCCTTCCCGCTCATCGCGGTGAGGAAGTCAGCGCCGAGGTGATCGATGCCCCCAACTCCGTAGTGTGGGACGAAGCCGGCAACCGTTTGCATGCGCAAAAAGCCCTGCTGGAGTTTTTGCTTTGCTCACAGGCATGAGTACTGCACAATCGAACGCATGAACCCCCTGCTGACACTCGACAACATCAGCTGCCGTTATGGCGCTACGGTGGTGTTCCGCGACTTCAGCCTGCAGGTAGAAGAAGGCAGTATCGCCTGCCTGCTCGGTCCCAGCGGTTGCGGCAAGACCACGGCCCTGCGTGCCATCGCCGGCTTCGAAGCCGTCCACAGCGGCAGCATTACCCTCGACAACCGCAGTCTCAGTACCGCCACTACGTCGCTGCCCCCGGAACAACGCCAGGTGGGCATGGTGTTCCAGGACTATGCCCTGTTTCCGCATCTCACCGTGGCGGCCAACATTGGTTTCGGCCTGCAGGCGCTCGACAAGGCCACGCGCCAACACCAGACCGAGCGCATGCTCAAGCTGATCCGCATGGAGCAATATGCCGACGCGTGGCCACATCAACTCTCCGGCGGCCAGCAGCAACGCGTGGCATTGGCACGAGCCTTGGCTCCCAATCCCAAGTTGCTACTGTTGGACGAACCCTTTTCCAACCTCGACACCGAGCTGCGTCGCAGCCTGAGCCTGGAAGTGCGCGACATTCTCAAGCGCAATGGCACCACCGCTATTCTCGTTACCCACGACCAGGCCGAAGCCTTTAACGTGGCCGACGTCATTGGCGTCATGGACCATGGCCATCTTCTGCAGTGGGGCTCGGCCCAGGAGATCTATCAACATCCCGCCACGCCCTTTGTCGCTGCTTTCGTATCCCAGGGCCAACTGCTGCCCTGCACCCTGCGCGGTACCCTGCAGGTGGAAACCCCCTTCGGCCTGATTAGCCTGGACCACGCAGTCCCCGGTATTGCCCCCGACAGCCAGGTGGATCTGTTACTTCGCCCCTGGAACATCGTGCACGATCCAGCCGGTTCTTGCCGCGCCCGCATCCTCAGCCAGCAGTTCAATGGC
>JBIIWM010000137.1:0-7677 GCA_044338875.1 Pseudohongiellaceae bacterium
TCATTGGCAAACCGGTGGAACTGGCCTATGAGCTGATGCGTGCCGCCGAGGGCAGCCATTTGCTGGTCAGCGAATTGTGCATGGAACTGGCCGGCGGCCAGAAGCGTTTTGGCCAACTGGAGAACCGGGAAGTGAATACCGGGCCTGACAACCTGACATTGATGACCTATATTTTGTCAGCGGAAAATGGTTCCCACGCCGAGCTGCTGGAGCGGCAGTGCAACCATTTGCTGCCAGATACCAAACCGGCTGATCAATAACGCGACACAAGGAGAGAGTTTAGTCATGGAAAGCAATATCACCGTCGGGCATCCTTTTTATTTTCCCACCCAGGTTGTGCTGGTCGATGACGACCCGGATTTCCTGGAAGGCGTCAGCTTGATGCTGAACAAGAACCTGAGCTTCAAGTTGTTCCAGTCTGCCTCGGCGGGACTGAGCTACGTGAACTCGGCGCACCTGCACGTGGATTTTCTGCACCGTTGCTACACCAGCTACAAAACCGGTCCGCAGGAATCCGATGCCCTGTCACACATCGACATTGGCAAGCTGCACCTGGAAATCCTCAACGGCTTTCGCTTCCAGACCTGTTCTACCGTGATTGTCGATTACTCGATGCCTGAAATGAACGGGCTGGAGTTTCTCAAGGCGCTGAAGAATCCGTTCATCAAGAAAGTGCTGCTGACCGGACAGGCCGACATGGAGCTTGCGGTCAAGGCCTTCAACCTGCAGCTGATCGACCAGTTCATCGACAAGCATGATCCGCGCCTGAAAGCCAAGCTCAATGCCACGATCATGTCGTTCCAGGAGCAGTATTTCCGCAGCAGTTTCAAACTCATTACGGACCCCATCCTTACCAACAACCAGGACGGATTTCTGCTAAGTCCGGAATTCCAGGAGTTCTTCGGGGAAGTGCGCAAACATTGCGGCTGCGTGGAGTACTACATGCTGGATAGCCCGCACAGTGGCTTCCTGATGGTTGATGCGGAAGGTCAGCGCCAGTGCCTGTTGATCTACACCCAGGATGCATTGCTGGACCATGTGATGCAGCTGAAACAGATCAATGCTCCGGCAGAACTGGTGAAGCAGGTACAAGCCGGCGAAGTGCTTCCGGTGTATGACGCCCAGAGCGCCAACCTCACACGCTTCCACCCGGCCATCGCCAACTGGAATGACTACTATTATCCGGCACGCAAAATCGTGTCAAAAATCACGTACTACACCACGATCACTGACGACTTGCTGCTGCCCAACATCCACGGCAAGATGATTCACTCCTACAAGGAATTCCTGGAAACCAACAGCATCGTGCAGCAGATCGTCCATTGATGGATACGGAATTCACGGGCACGGAATTGATGGGCAGCACATTGAAGGACAGCGCATCGATCAAGCGCGCGCAAGCAGCGGCAACGAAATCCTGAATTCAGCATATTCGCCCAGCACCGAATTACAGGTTATATCGCCCCCGAAACTGTTGACCGTTCGCTTGCAGAACGCAAGACCGGCACCGGTGCCGTCATGCTTGGTCGTAAAGAATCCCTCGAACACCTTGCCAACAATGCCAGGATCGATACCCAGGCCGGTATCCCGAAACAAAATCAGGTTTGCGCTGCTGCCGCGCTCCAGGGTTATGTGAATTTCCCCTTTCGTGGCTGACTGCAATGAATAGCAGGCATTTTTCAGCAGATTGAACAGGATGTAGATACAGAGGCTTTCCACGCCAAGGAAAGCAAAATTGTCTTTCAAATGCAGGAACAGCTTTTCGCTCTCACCGGTTTTGAAGGGATAACGGTCAACTGCCTGCTCCACCATCTTTCTCGCGTCGATCACCTGCAGCAGCTTGGGATCCAGTGCGTTTTCGCGCAGGTTCATCAGCAACATGTCGATGACCGTGTTGGCCTGGTCAATCATCAACTGGATACGGCGCGGCGTGCCCAGAATGCTGTTGCGATGATCCTCCCTGATCGGGCTGAACTTTTCCGGGAGCATCTCGGCACTGTACTCATAGCCTTCCAGCAGTTGCGGAAGATACTCCTCGCAACCCGAGATACTGGCACGAATGGTCGACAAGGGCGTGCGCATTTCGTGGGCAATGTTGGCGCTCAGGCTCTGCATTACCTGAACTTTTTCGGCATGGTCCAACGCCGTTTTCTGAACGATCTTCTGGTAGATGCGGATACGGTCGAGAATGATCGACAGCTGATTGGCGAGAAAAGTAAACATCTGCTGTTCAAATTGGGTGTAGTGCTTCGCGTTGTCGGAGCGTCCGATCAGGATGACACACAATACTTTTTCATGTTGCACGACCGGAATCAGCAGGCTCGTCCCTGTTTCCGCAAACGCCCTGGCCACGGGGGCAGCGGCATCATTCAGGGAAACCAGCTGGTGGTTTTTCTCCAGCAGTTGTTCGAATTCTGCATTGTGAAAACCCCAGGCCCCCTCGTCCGGCCAACCGCGCAACAGCAAGTTGTTTTGAGAGTCGGTACTTGCATCCAAAGACGATGGAAACAGTTCGTGCGACAAAAGATAGATGACCTTGCGTACCTGCACCTTTTCCTTGAGGGTGTCATTGACGAGCACCAGCACATCATCGACCTCGAGAAAATTGTGGATCTTCCGGTTCAGCTCGACGAACGCGGAAAAAAATGAGAGCTCGGAAGTCGTGCCGGCCTGGCCAGTGGACTGGCTTATGACTTGCAACAGGGAATCATGGCTCAACACAATAAAGATGATCAGCGCCAGAATGTAGCCCAGCATTGGAACCGGATCTTCTTCGCCCAAGGCAAACGACAAATAGAAGAAGGACATGGAAAAGTAGAAACAAACCAGATAGATCCGGTTGCGGTCCATGAATAATTTCATTAAATCACTATCCCAAAGGAATTCGATGTCATTTTGACATCTACATTACAGCAGCAAACTGGCCATCTCCAGTCAAATACCATCTGTTACAAGAAGGCGGCTTTTAGAACGAAAGGCATGCTGTATACTTTTGCCTGACTACGGAAAAAGGATTCAGCTGGAATCCGGACAAACTCGCGCATATTAATACTGACGACCATGTTGATGAATACACCAGCCTTCATATTCTATCCTGCACTGATCCTTTGGAGTGCCTTGTACGGGATATTTGGCGGCGCATTTTTCAAGCTGCTTGCGGTCTACGATAGCTGGATGGCGATCAATCGCTTCCATGTCTTGCTCTGGAAAAAATATCCTCAGCGCAGTTACCAGAAATACATCTCGGGTATTTGGGCACATCAGATCAAGGGCAAGCCGGTTGAGCTAGCCGAATACACCAGATTGCAAATCGAACGAACCCATCCGGCCGAACCCTTCCCTTTGTTGCGCCTCGTATCCAACACCCTGTTGATGCTGTTCATCAGTCCCTTCATGATGATACTCGGCATGATTAAAGGTCCTCTTTATGTGTACCGTAAATTACTGGGCAAGCGCCAGCATATGCTGCAAACACAGCGGCTGCCCGAACTGGCAGACACCATGCAAGGCAAAGAAGCAAAGTAAAAAGCAACAAGGCAGGTAAAAAAGAGAATAGACATGCGCTGGCTACCAACCCACAAGACCGAACTGCCGGAAATCCTGCTTGTTGAAGACAACCAGAGACAGTCCGAGCTTTTCGCTGCAATCATCCGCGAAACCGGCATGTACAAGGTCATCACGGCCGCAAACGGTGAAGAAGCCCTGGCCGTACTCGAACAACATGAACGTGGCTTCGACTTTCTGACGAACGGGATCGCCTGCATCCTGCTCGACTGGCAGATGCCGAAAATGCACGGCGAGAAATTCCTGAAGCTGCTGCGCCAGAAAGAACAAAAAAGCCCGTTCAAACGCCACATTCCTGTCGTAATCATTACTGCGTTTGGTGACAACGACCTGCGCATGGTGGCGGAAGATTCTACCTACGGGCTTGCTTCTGCCTACTTGCTCAAACCCTTCGAAGAAGCCGAATTGTTGCAGACAGTAAAACGCATCGTGTTCGACAAGGAAGCCGAGGTCATGCGCGAACTGCTGGTAGAACAACGCTCACGCTGGGTGAAGGAATTGGAAAGAACCCGGCAGCACAAGTAAAACCCAGGCAACACCAATTGCAGGATTGCCTATAGCGCTTTTTCGCCCGTCCCCAAACTCTCAACGCCTCTTCTCGCCTCGCTGTTCACAGGTAGCGTAAACGTAAACAGGGTGCCGTGATTTTCGACACTGGTGAATTTGATAGTGCCGCCGTGCTCATTGATGATGCGATTGGCAATGGTCAGCCCCCAACCCCTGCCGGCAGTGGAATTCCCGACTTCAGTGGGTTTTCCACTGACATATGGCTCCCACACCCGCGAGCGCATGGCCTCCGGAATACCGCTTCCGGTATCTTCCAGGGTCACTTCGACAAAAGCGCTGGTTGCCCGCGTCGCAAAAGCCAGGGTGCCGCCATCGGGCATTGCGTCAATGGCGTTATGGATCAGGTTGATAAGCACAACCTGAATATCACTGCCGATCGCAGGCACCAGTGGCAGCGGCGCCAATTCCAGTACTATCTGGTAGCGTGACTTGTCGATCAGACGCGTACAGCGCTGGATGATTTCGTTCACATCCACAGGAATAAACTGCCGTCCCTTTGTTTCAGAAACATCGGTAATAGCGAGGGTCTCTTCAACCACGGCCAGCGCATGATCAATTTCCTCACGCGCAACCTCCTTGTAGCTCTCCAGGTCCTCCAGTGTTTTTATGCGGTTGATACCCATCCTGATGATATTGAGTGGTGTGCGAATTTCATGATGGCATTGCCGTGTGGCGTGGACGATGGCCTCCACTTTCTGTGCCCTGATCAGCTGGATTTCGGCCTCATGCAAACGCTTGCGGCTGTCGTTGTACAAATTTTCCAGCTTCTCCATTGGGGTCAGCCGGTACAGGATCGGCGAAACGAAGGTGATCAGGTTGTTGAAAAACATCAAATCGACGTCAGTAAATGCCACCTGGCTGCTTCTTTCACCCAGCACCAACAACCCTTCAAGGATCTCGGGTGAATGAAAGGGCAGGATTACTCCCTTGTCGCCGGCGGTGAATTCCAACTCGTCCAGGCGCACCCGCACATCCGCTGGCGCATCCTTCACCCACTGGCAGCTGGTAAATTTGTCCATTGCTGTGATCAGGCGATCATCCGATTTTATTTTCTGGATGCGATCGGATATACGATAGAAGGAAACCTGTTCGTCTTGGTCCCGCACTGCCACGATGCTCATGCTGCGCTCGAGTTCAAATACTTCATCCAGCACCCGGAGTACTTCCAGGAAAATGGCTTCCCGGTTTTTTTCCTGCGTGATCCTGCCTGAAAGGTCGCTGAATACTTCCTCGGTGGAGTACCAGCCTCTGACGAACTTGCGTTTGGCAGTCGTCAACAGGAATTTTTGCAGTGGCTGCGCATACAGTGCTGCCGTTGTCAGCAGCAGGCCGAGCGTGACGAAATGTACCTGCTCCATGCCGGCTGTGATCCGGTCCACCAACACCAGCAGCCCGATGAGGATCAACAGTACCAGGCTCCAGGCGGTATTCCTGTTGATGATGACCGATGCATCCAGGAACTCATGCTTGGTCATGGCATAGAAGATCGCTACCGGCGCCGCCGTGGCACTCAGGCGCCCGACCAGCAAATAGTCATAATTGCCCAGGCTTGGCAGCAGCATGTTGAACGTTATCGCGGCAACCACATAAATGACGATACCAATTATGAAATACCGGATACGACTGCGGAATTGCGGCTGGCTCTGATAGGACTTTACCAATTTGTAGATGGCAGAAAGTCCCAGGATACTCAGATAAATGCTAAACACCACAAAACCAGGCCCATCATGATAGACAATGTTGTCGTCGATGATTTCAGCCCGGGACACCAGGGTGGTGACAAAGATCGCAAACGCCAACAGCAGGAATATGGCGATATTCGGTACATGCCAGCGCCCAATGGTATTGACCGGGTACAAACTGCTGAAATACAACAGCCCATTGGCAAACACCATGGCGCCCAGCAGCTGGAAACAAACGATCAAGCCCAGCATCCCATCCATCAGGCGCTCTTCCAAAAGGAAGTTGCTCAGGTTCCAGGTTGTGAGGCCGAGGCAGGCAATGAAAAAAACCAGCGCGTCATCCGTTTTGCTCCTGACAAGCAGAAATATGCCGATTGACAGCAAAAATACCGCATTAAGGAGAAAGAGATAATTAAGGGAGAGCAATTCCAGTGTCATTCATCAGTCGCACAAATAGCGTTTAATGTTCCCGATGATCTCCACCTGGGTCTTGCGTTTGCAGGTACTGTCTATCGAACCGTACAACAGTGACATTGCATATTTTACATTGCCGCGCATCAGCAGCAGATCGTCCACCATGAAAAGCTGCAAAGGAACAAAACCAACGCCCAGGCTCCATTTGAAGGCCTTGCTCGTCAACCTGGTTCGGAAAAAGGCCACGTTACAGTCCAGCGAGCTGACTTTCTCGAAGATCGGCAAGGTCAGGTAAGGGGTTTTGTCCTGGCGGTATTCCTTGATTACCCCGAGCTCGCGGATCGAAACGAGGCGATGCTTGTTGCCAACCTCGCTCATCCAGTACTGCGCCACTGAAACACTTTCATGACGCTTCACGTCGGAGGATGAAAACGGCGCACTCTCGCTGGTAAGGGATTCAGTATCCAGCAAATGGGCCCAGCTGAATCCGATGACCCGGTCTTCCTTGAACAGAATTGTCATCACAGGCAGGTAGGACGGATTGCAATTGATGCAGTGCCTGATTTCTTCCAATGCACTTTCTACCGTCCAGTCCTCGCCCCAGCTTTCATTGAACACATCGGCATAACATTGCGCGAGGCTCAACAGGGTGCTTCGTGGAATGCGCTCAAGATTGCTGCCAGCAAAACACTGCAGGAAAAATTCGTCACCAAACTGATTCTGCAACTTGAGATTCAGCCTGGCCATGAGCAAGTGGTCTGCCTTTTGCTCATCTTGTACTTGTTGCCGAAACAGAAAATCCGCCGCAGGAATATGCAACGGGCGATCAAACTTTGGTGAAGGAGAAGTTGTTCTGTAGCGCCTGTTATCTGATGGCATTCTAGCAGAGACCCTTTAATTGAAAATGGCTTCAAATACCGGCTGCAGCTTGCGCAGGGCAGAGGCAGCCTGGTATCAAACGACTTCGCACGCGTCAGAATTGATGACTCAATGACAGCCCGATGGAGCGCGGCTCTCCGTATATCTCCATGTAACTGTTCAAGCCATCGGTTTTGTTGCGTGTTTTGTACACTTTGTCCGCCAGGTTCTTTGCCCAGAACAACAGGGACCAATCCTGCGCTGCGTTGCTGAGTTCCGCAGAGGCGGTCAGCAGGGCATAGCCAGGCAAGGAGTTGATGGCCTGGTCGAGCAGCGAGTACTGATGGCCTGAAAATTCTGAACGGTAATTCCAGCCAAGCAAAAGGTCCAGCTGCAGTTCGTGCCCGAGCGTTTGCCGGGTGCCGAGCAACAGATTGCCACTCCAGCGGGGCGCATAGGGGCGTTGACCCTGGATCTCAACGAGGGATTTGTCGGTTCCTACCGTGAAGATGCCGGATTTGCGGTATTCGGCATCAAGCCAGCCCAACCCGAACGCCAGGTTCCATTGCGACAGAAATTGCCAATTCAGATC
>JBIIWM010000138.1:0-7669 GCA_044338875.1 Pseudohongiellaceae bacterium
GCCTGCCGGGGCCACCACAGTGCCTGTAATTCTGCGACCAGTGCCTTGCCCAGCTTCTGCTGTAGTACTGTTCTCAAAAGGCTTTTGCCCTGACCCTGTTTCGCATCTACCAGCCATTGCCCGGCGTTTATGCCAGGCAACAGATTGAGCGTGAGGGTATCGCCCGGGAGCCAATAACTGGAAATCTGCAGTACCGCCGGACCACTGATCCCCCGATGCGTAAACAGCAGGCTTTCACTGAAAAGCTGTCCATTGCAGCTGACCTCAACATCTACCGACAATCCTGACAGGCGTTCACAAACAGCCTTGAAGTCATCGGTAAACATCAGCGGGACCAGCCCGGCCCGACGCTCGACAAGCGGCAGTGAGAACTGGCGGGCAATGTCGTAGCCCATGCCGCTGCCACCAAGACTCGGAATTGACAGCGCACCCGTGGCAACCACGAGAGACTCGCAACTGAGCGCTCGAAGTATGCTCAACCCGCTGCCATGTTGAGAATACCCAAGCTGATAGCGCGGACTGCGTGTGTTGCCAGCTTGCGGCCGGGGCGTGATGCTACTGACTGCACTGACCTCACAATGGGTCTTGATGGTAACACCCGCTTGCTCGCATTCGGTTTGGAGCATTGCAACGATCTGTTTTGCCGAATCCTTGCAGAACAGCTGCTGGTGCTTGCGCTCTTCATAGTCAATGCCATGCTGCTCAACGAGCTTGATAAAGTCCCATTGGGTACTGCGTGTTATCGCAGATTTGCAGAAGTGCGGATTGGCGGAAAGGAAATTCCCGGCTTCAATACTGTAGTTGGTGAAATTACAGCGCCCACCTCCGGACATCAGGATCTTCTTGCCGATCTTGTTGGATTTTTCCAGTACCAGCACCTGGCGGCCACGTTTGGCTGCAGTCAACGCGCACATCAATCCTGCTGCGCCCGCGCCAAGTACAATGACTTCGCAATGATCAGTCTCTATTGAATTATTGATCGGGAATGCACCGGTTGTGAAAAAAGGGAATGGAAGTCTGGACGTCGCTCAGCTGACAGTTGTAACCCGGGCACAACACTTCTTGTATTTTTTGCCGCTTCCGCAACTGCAGGGCTCATTGGGGGTTGGGGTCTTCTCCCGGATAACGGCACTCTCCCTGTTCAGCACAGTGGTCAGTTCGGCGATCGCTTCAACCGCACCCTCGCTGGTGTCGACACTAATGTCAGCATACAACTCGGCCTCGGCTACCAGGGCTGCGACTTCCTGTTTGCGCACCTCACTGGTCACAACCAGCACCAGCGGATATTTCTTGCTGCCAATTTTGTGCTTGCCCTTGGTTTGGTAGTTGTACTGGATGTGATTCTGGCGTGCATCCTGGCGACCTTTGAAGAAAAACTTTGACACTGGTAAATCCTTGTTTCTGATAAATAGCGGGGCGCTGCTGCGCTTGCGAGGGTTGGAACTGAATAAAGCGGCGACAGTGCCCATTTTACATGGATGTCGGGTGCCGGTCGAACCAGGTATTGCTGTTGCATTAATTCCGCCGTCATTTCACTGCAGGGCTGCCGTGCAAAGGAGGTGGGCGAATGGTGGCCTGGGGCCTTATACTTCCGAAACTCACTGCAAGATTTGATACAGTTCAGTGGCGCGAAACCGCAGCCGCAGCCGTAACATATGACCCACGATGTCATGAGTTCAGTGTGAGTTCACAACAATAACAAAATACGGACTTCATCATGAGTATTGATACCTCGGGCTCGCCCTCACGCCTCTCAATTCCAGCCGACAAGCAGACAACAACCGGAGTGGATATTCCCGACCTCAGGGGGTTTGTATTTGCACTTTTCTTTGTTTTCGGCGGCATCACCAGTTTGAATGATGTGATCATTCCGAAGCTGAAGGACTTGTTCACCCTGAGCTATGCCCAGGCGATGCTCGTGCAATCAGCCTTTTTTGCCGCGTATTTCCTGATCTCGCTACCGGCGTCGGTTATGGTACGGCGTACTGGCTACATGCGCACTGCAGCGATCGGCGTGGCTACGATGGCCACAGGCTGTTTACTGTTCATTCCTGCCTCCGAATCCGGAATGTTTGGTGTGTTCCTGTTGGCGCTGTTTGTGTTGGCCGCTGGCATTACTATCGTCCAGGTCGTGGCGAATCCGTTGATCTCATTGCTCGGGAAACCACAGACTGCCCATAGCCGCCTGACATTCGCCCAGGCATTCAATTCGCTGGGCACCACCATTTTCCCTTACGTGGGCTCGATCCTGATTCTCGGGTCACTTGCAACCGTGGTGCCAGGTTCGCTGTCGGGTGAAGCGCTCGATGCTTATCGGACGCAGGAAAGCCAGGTGGTGGTTCGCGCCTATCTGGGCCTGGCTGCTGCGTTGGCAATTCTGGCTGTTGTAATCTGGCTGCGCCGCCATCGTTTGGTTGAGACGCCAGCGCAAGAGACCAATTTGTTCCAGTCCTTCACTTTGCTGCGCCATCGCCGCTTTGGCCTGGGTGCCTTGTGCATATTTGTATATGTGGGCGCCGAAGTAGCCATTGGTTCGCTGCTCGTCAACTATCTGATGCAAGCAAGCACCATGGGGCTGGAAGAACAAGCTGCCGGCAAGCATGTCGCGCTGTACTGGGGTGGCGCGTTGGCAGGGAGATTTATCGGCGCCTATTTTTTGCGCCAGGTATCACCCGGCAAACTGCTTGCTGCAGTTGCCAGTGGGTCGATACTGCTCATTCTCATTGCGATCAACAGTAGCGGCGCAGTGTCAGGCTGGGCCTTGCTGGCGATTGGCTTGTGCAACTCGATCATGTTCCCCACCATCTTTAGCCTGGCCTGCGAAGGGCTTGGCGAGCGGGCAGCGGAAGGATCCGGGATTATCTGTGTGGCGATTGTCGGAGGCGCCATTGTGCCGCCATTGACCGGGTACATTGCTGATCTGGCCGGATTGCGGCTGGCGTTACTGCTGCCTGCGCTGTGCTATGCAATGATACTTGTGTATGGCATTTATGCGCGACGACCCGCTTCCGGATCCCATTAGGCGCAACGAACCAGGCGGCAACGCAAACTTCAAAGGGATAAGCCGGCAGTCGACATCTTGCTTGTATGTCGACTGCCGGTGGAACCACGTTATTACTGTTGGAATTCCGGTGTCATTTCGCTGCAGGTCTGGGCCTCGAAAGGCACATCCGAGAGATACATGACGTCGTAGCTGGCATAAGGTGCTGCCAGATAAACCGGATCGGTCGCTGTATATTCGCGCTTCAACGCCATCTTCTGGGGATCAAGAGTGAAGCGTTCCACGATGTGCAGCTGCTCACTGTTGCGGGTTGGCGGGGAGAGCACGCCTTCGGCAAAGCCGACGGTATCCACTACCAGCGTATCGCCTTCCCAGTTGCCGATGGAGTGGCCGGCATAGCCGGGTTCCAGGTTGTCAGGATGCGCCGCCATACCGACGTGGATGCGGCGATTGAAGTTGTAGAGGCCATAGGTGATATCGATAACCTTCTCGCCTTCGGCGGTGGTGGTCTGGGTGAACTGGTTGATGGGCCAGTCAGCGGTCCAGTCGCGGATGATGCTGGTAGGTTTGCAAGCAAACCAAGGGTTGTCTTCTGGTGATCTGTTGTTGAAGGCCTTGGCGGCGGCATCACCCTTTTCCGTATAGACGACAGTCGGTCTTGGCGGCTGCAACGTCAGCAGTTGCTCGGGGGTCAGCTTGCCACTGGCGAAATCAGCGGTCAGGCTCTTCGGTATCATCGATCCGTTGCCACCACTTGGAGGAATTGTCAGGACCAACTGTTCTACGGCCCAGTCGCCGCTGATGTTCAACTGGCCATCTGCCAGGCGTACTGGACGCTTCGAGGTGTCGACAGGCGTATTGGTGGAGAACTGGTCGTTGCGGTTTACTTCGGCCGAACCGTCGAGCGAGAAGCTTTCGATGTAGCAGGCACTGGGATCATCACGGTGCGGGTGGCCCTTGATGTCTACGTGAGCTCCCACCTTGAACATGTCGGTGGACCAGCCGGAACGCTTGATCAGCGTAGCCGCGCGCATTTCACAGCGCATGTGCAGAGGCTTGCCGTCTGCACCTGTCACATCCAGCTCCATATAAGAGTGCGGGTTTACCAGATTCATTTTGGTAAGAGTACCGGACCACTCTTTGTCGATATCCAGCTGGAAGAGGCCGAAGCCATGGTGAGCCAGGACCGGTGCTGCCAGAATGGCGAAGGTTGCGGAGGCAACAGCCGTTCGCAGCAGTTTTGGTGACATAATCATTTCTTTCCCCTCAAGATGTTGTTGTAACAGCGCGAGTATAGAGAGCTGGACGACAGAAATCAGTGGATGGGCAATAAGTTCGCGATTTTTACTTATTTTGCGTGATTTCAACGTCCCTTAACTGCTGGCTACTGGTTTTGGGGCTTCGAAAGCGGGGATTGGAGCCAGGCAGTCCGGTCATTCGCCAGAGCTCAGTTATGACCAGCCTAGTAATGCGGCGGTCTGTCCTGGGCAGCACCGAGCGGCTTGCTGTCACCCCGATCTTCCAGTTCAGACAGTTTTTCCTTCAGCAGCCGTAATTCAACCCGGAAGATATCCAGCTGTTTTTGCTGATCGATCATTGCGGTATTCAATTCAGCGATAGTGTGTTCCTGAAACGCGATATGCGTTTGCAGTTCTTCCAGTTCCTTGTTCATGCCGCTTGCTCGCCTGTGTATGGGGTTGCCTGTTGTGGATAGCCAGCTTGCTGCCTCAAACATCCGCCCACAGGCGCAGCAGGTTATGATAAATGCTGGCGAGATCAGTGGCGGGATTGCCTTCACCCGTCATGGCGGCCACTTTCTGGGTAGCCTTGTCGAGATCCAGCAGCAGCGAGCGCTTGTGATCTTCACGCACCATGCTCTGGATCCAGAAAAACGAGGCCAGGCGCTGGCCGCGCGTCACTGGCGTTACGCTGTGCACGCTGGTGCCTGGATACAGCACCATGTCACCCGCCGGCAACTTGATGAAACGTGGTCCGAAGGTGTCCTCAATTTTGAGTTCGCCACCGTCATAATCCTGTGGTTCCGAGAGGAAAATCGTGGCCGAGAGATCGGTACGCACACGATGCGGCGTGCCGGCGACAGGCCGAATGGCGCCATCAACATGCCGGCCATAGGTCTCGGACACATCGTAACAGTTGAACTGTGGCGGCAGGATTTTCTGCGGCAGTGCTGCAGCGACAAACAACTGATTTGAGTTGAGCGCACGCTGGATGACTTCACCCAGCTTTTTCGCGAGTGCTTGACCTTCCGGCAGCTGCCTGTTCTGTTTTACCTGGCGCGACAGATAACCCGCGCTGCCTTTGCCATCGGCCCAGTCAGCCGCTTCCAGCTCCTTCCTGAACTCCTGTACCTGTTGCGCCGTCAGCACGGCCGGGATATGTATCAGCATGCTGACTCCCCAGGCAGGCAGGCAGGTTCAAAAATCCAGATTGACGGCAAGCACCAGGGTGCGGCCAGCGCCAGGCACCACATGCCAAGGGTGCAATTGTTCAAAATAATATTCATCAGTCAGGTTGGTTGCATTGAGTTTGATACTGAGGTCTTCACTGTACTGGTATTTGAGCAAGAGATCGAATGCATGGTAGTCCGCTACGCGCTTGACTGGTTGCGTGATGGTGGCAAGGCGTTCATCCACATAACGCACGCCGCCACCGATTTGCAATTGCAGGGCTGGATTCCAGCTCAACCACAGGGAGACGGTATGTTCCGGCGTATTGGCCAGAGGCGTACCGGGCAGCACGGTTACTTGCGTGGTCGCGCCCTGCTCGCTGTCCATCCAGGCATAACCGGCATTCAGCACAAGCGCATCGGCAAGACGCCCGATCATGTTTAGCGATACTCCATCAACAGTCTGTTCACCCGCCAGGATGTTGAAGCCGGGATTGGCCGGATCGGGCACCCTGGCATTGTTCTTGGTGATGCGGAACAACGCTGCATCCACATACAAGGCCTCGTTCATCAGTTCCCATTTGGTCCCCAACTCGATACTGCGATTGTCTTCCGGCTCCAGGTACGCATCCCCAATCGTGAGAGCGCGCCCACTGTTGATGAAGGACAGGCCTTCGGCTGAAGGATTGAAGGAGGTGCCCAGCCCTAGATAGAGGGTTCCTTGCTCTACCGGTTTGTAGACCAGCGCGGTGCGCCAGGAGGTTTCAACATCCTTCCTGACTATCTGTTCGGTCCCGGTTTTTACCCCGCTATCGTCATGGCGGGTGGCGCGATAGTTGATGTCGAAGCTGTCCCAGCGCAGGCCAGCCATCAGCTGCCACTGTTCGGTGAACTTGACGGTATCGAGCACAAAGCCTGCGAGACTGTCGGCATCAGAATCCGACAACAGACGCCAGGCAATACCGGTACTGCGGTAAGGCTCATCCACCGGATGCAACAAGGGTGTATTGGGTACGCCCAGCGCGAAGCCAAAACCAGGCGCCGATGATTCCCTGCCCGCTTCCACACCAGCCACAATGGCATGTTCAACATGGCCGGCATGCAATGTGGCGACAAGGTTGAGCTGTCCCTGCAACATGCTCTCGCTGCTTTCACCGCGGAACACATTGCGCCGCACCAGCACAGAGTCGGGCGGCGTTGTCGCGGTAACGTTGCCGACCAGCAGCGGCTCGGTGATGCGCGTGCTTCTGTCGTAGCCGGCATGGCGCAATTGACCCTGCACCTTGATATCCGTAGTGAACCGATGTTCAAGACGCACACTGCTGATGTCCGCAGTGGTATCGATAAAGTCACTGGCAAAACCGTAATAATTCTCGCGCTCGACATCGGCCGGCGTGCCTGCCAGCCAGGGCAAGCCGTAATCAGGGGTGCTGTCGCTCCCCTGGTGCAAATAATTAAAGGCGAGGTCGGTAGCACTGCCCAGCTCCATGCTGAGGCTACCGGCAATGCCATTACGATCAATGTCAGCGCCATCCCGACCAGCCACACCCGCCTCATGCTTGAGCAGGATGACGCGCAGGGCAGTGGTATCCGACAAGGGCTGGTTCACATCAAGTTCGCCACGACGAGTGCCCGCGTTGCCAATATTCACGTGCAGCGAGCGCTGCGGATCGGGTTGTGCCTGTTTGCTGCTCTGGTTGATCACGCCACCCGTGGAGCCACGCCCAAACACCATCGAGGATGGCCCCAGCAGCACTTCGATGCTTTCCAGATTGAACGGATCACGGTCATAACTGCCGAAATCGCGCATGCCATCAAGGAACATGTCGTTACGGGAGGAGAAACCGCGGATGTTGGGGTTATTACCTTGCCAGCTGAATTCGCCGGCTCCCAGGGTTATACCAGGCACATTGCGCAGGGCATCGTTCAGCGAGAGCGCGCCGCGATCATCCAGCATTTCATCCGTGATGGTAGAAATGGACTGGGGGGTGTCGCGCAGCAGTTCAGTAAGTTTGCCCAGCGAACTCTGTTCAAGGCGATAGACGTCAGGTGCACTCTCCACGATCAGGATTTCTTCAACAGTGGCTCCCTGCGCCAGTGCAGGGAGCAGCAGCGCCGTGCCCGATACCAGCAATGTGGAAATCAGGCTGCCGCAAATATCGGGTTTACGGGCAAAGGGAACAGGTGCTGGTTGCAAGGGCATGGCTGGCAGCTTCAAGGAGTTCTTGATGATTGTCATATTGTTGTGATTAATTCTCATT
>JBIIWM010000166.1:0-6403 GCA_044338875.1 Pseudohongiellaceae bacterium
GGAGGGCACTCTGCGCTATACCGTTCACCACCCACAACAGCACACCTATGTGCTGTGCGCGGGCGCCCAGGGTGTGGTTGCTCCCTTGATGAAGCATCAGGTGGCAGCGCAAGGGCAGGTCAGGTTCTACGTAGCCTTTTACGCACAATAGGTCGTTATTGTCTGGCATTCCAGGCATATGGCTTATTAATGTTGGTAATAACAGGCATTACTATTATTTTAATTTATCATTGACTCTGGTTGTAATTGATTGAAATAATCAACATTTAAGTTATAAATGACTGAAATACCAGTCAATGTTGATGCAGGTCCATTTTATGGCGATAACCCGCACTTATTCCCGTTATGCCCGCGAGGCGCTGGCCTTGCTGGGGCAGCAAATAAAAGTAGGCCGCAAGGAACGCAAATGGAGCGCTCAGGAACTGGCCACGCGTGCTGGCATCGCGCGTGATACTTTGCAGCACATCGAGAAAGGGGACCCCGGCTGTGCCATTGGCCTCGTATTCGAAGTGGCCGCGTTGGTTGGTGTACCGCTGTTCTCCACCGATCCGAGCCCCGCTACCATGATGCGGGAGCGCGCTCGCCTCGATGACAAACTCACGCTGCTACCCAAGTCCATCCGTTCCAGGAGTTATGAGGTGAGCGATGACTTCTGAGGCACATGCTAAAGAAGCCTTCGTCTGGGTCTGGTTGCCTGGCGCTACCACACCAGTCGTGGCGGGCAGGCTGGCTGATTATGATGGTCAGTTGCAGTTCAACTACGGCAAGAGTTATCTGGACCTGCCAAAGGCTATTGCATTGTACGGACCAGAACTGCCCCTCAAGGCTGGCAGATTGCCGCTGCACAAAGACCTCTGCATACCGGGCTGTCTGCGCGATGCTGTTCCCGATGCCTGGGGCCGGCGTGTACTAAGCCTGCATAAACCAGAGATGAAGAGCGCAAGGTCTGCGCTAGTCCCCCACGAAATCCTTGGCTATTTACTTGAGTCCGGCTCCGACCGCAGTGGGGCACTCGATTTCCAGCCATCCTCCAGCGAATACAGACCGCGCCTTCCGCGCAATTTCAGTCTGGAAGAGCTGCAGTCTGCCGCCACGAATGTCGACCAAGGCAAATCATTGCCCGCCAAATATGAACAAGCGCTACGCCAATCAAGCACTATCGGCGGCGAACGTCCCAAGGCGCTGCACGAAGAATCAGGCAAGAAGTGGATTGCCAAGTTCACCAGCAGTAGTGATGCCTTCAACCTGGTGAAAGCCGAATACATCGCCATGCGTCTCGCTGCAGAAGCCGGCTTGCAGGTGGCAGCAGTAAAACTAAAAAAAGCAGCAGACAAGGATGTGTTGCTGGTCGAGCGCTTCGACCGCATCAAGACAACCGAAGGCTGGCAACGCCGCAGTATGGTTTCTGCCCTCACTCTGCTGGAATTGAATGACTCACAGGCACACTTCGCCAGCTACGAAGATCTGGCCGAACTGATCCGGCATCGCTTCAGCGATGCCAAGGGCACGTTGCGTGAATTGTTCGGCCGCCTGGTATTCAACATCCTGTGTGGCAATACCGATGATTCCGCGCGTAATCACGCCGCGTTCTGGGACGGCAAGGGACTCACGCTGACGCCCGCCTACGATCTCTGCCCGCAGCCACGCGACGACGACGTGGCAAACCAGGCGTTGTTGATCACCGGCAACGACAAGCGCAGCCGCCTCGCGACCTGTCTGCAGGCAGCGCATCATTTCCTGCTGTCGGAAGCCGAAGCGCTTGCGCTCATCGAGCAGCAGTTGCAGTGCCTCACCCGCAATTGGCGCGTGGTGTGTGATGAAGCGGATTTGAGCGAACCCGAACGCACGCAGTTGTGGGGCAGGGTGTTGGTGAATCCCTATGTGTTCGACGAGCTCAGTCTTGCCGCCGCCTCCCTGCAAACGCTGGTTACGCCGTCAGGCAACCCCCGCAAGGCAGAGCAGCTGTCGTTTTTTTAGAAGGACACAGGTTCAGGCTTTGATTCACAAGTCTGGCTTGCGCGGCTATGCTGCAAGCAAGCCGAATGCATCCATAACCATGATCTTGCCCAGACCTTGGCTTTCGGTTTTGGCGTATCGAAAGTATTACCGGCACTTACGCAGCCATTTTATTGCCCGACCAACCCCACCCTGTGATTCCGGAAGCCTGACCATGCCTGATTTTTTCCGCTTTCCGCACATCCCGTACCTCGCCTGGCCTGGCGCCGGCTCCCTCCGAAGCCATCGTGATCCGCAAGCACTCAAGACAGCGGTGCGAGGCGCGCGCCAAGCTGGTACGCGCGGAATTCACCCAGACCATCGGGGAGCACTGGCGCAGCAACAGTATCGAATGGAATCGGACGCGCCAGGGAGAGCAAGCCTATGACAACGAATAACAAACCCGACGGCAGCAACACGCCTGCACCAGGCCCCGACGCCACTGCGCGCTTCCTGCAGCAAACAGCAAAGGCACTAGTCGACGCGCGCTTCGTCAAGCTGGTGCTGGGCAAGCCACTGCGCGCGGAGGAAGACGCGCAGCTGGAGCGAGTCACCGCACGCGCGGTGGTGATCAAGGGTGAGCCGCATGTCAGCCTGCTGTGGCATTATCAAACGCGCGATATCACGAAGAACTACCGCTACGATGAACTGCTGGCCCTGCTGCGCGATTGGCTGGGCCAGCGTTTTTTGCAGGCCCATCTGCAGACCCATGGCGAAGAATTGCAACTGGCCTACAGCCGCAAGGGCCGCCCCAGCCTGCGCGTTGGCAAGCTGGCTGCGCCGGTCTTGCCAACCGCCGGCCATGACCGTGAAAAGCTGCGCCATTGCGAACTCGATCGCCCCTTCTGGGACGATCTGGGCCTGACGCATGCATTGAAGGGTGTGCGCACGCTGGTGCCGGCGATGTCGCGCAAGTGGAAGCAGATCAATCACTTTATCGAGGTGTTCGACGCCGCACTGAAGAGCTCGCGCCTGGCTGACAGCCCCGCTGTGCATGTAGCCGACTTTGGCTCAGGCAAAGGCTACCTGACTTTTGCCATCTACGATTGGCTGCGCGCGCAGGACAAGGACGCTCACGTCACCGGCGTTGAACTGCGCGACGACATGGTCAAGCTGTGCAGCGCCGCAGCCGCACGCAACAATATGCAAGGCCTGTGCTTCGAGCAGGGCGATGTGCGCAGCTACACGCCTGCGCGACTGGACGTGATGATCGCCTTGCATGCCTGCGATATCGCGACCGACTTCGCCATCCACCTCGGCCTGCGCGCGGGTGCTTCCATCATCATGTGCTCGCCTTGCTGCCACAAGCAGCTGCGCCCGCAGATGGCCAGTCCGGCGGTATTGCGTCCCTTGCTGCAGCATGGCATTCATCTGGGCCAGGAGGCAGAGATGGTGACCGATGGCCTGCGCGCCCTGCTGCTGGAAGCCGAGGGCTACGACACCCAGGTCTTCGAGTTCGTGTCACTGGAACACACCAGCAAGAACAAGATGATCCTGGCAGTAAAGCGCGCGCAAGCGCCCAGCGCACTGCAGCGTGCCGAACTACTTGAGCAGATCGCAGGGCTCAAGCACTTTTATGGCGTGCGCGAGCAGGCGCTGGAAGTGCTGCTGGGTAATGGGTAGGTTGCAATAATCATAATCCAAAGCCCCAAATCCCGGCTTGTACAGAACAGGCCTCAGTCCTTGTACTTTTGTGCGATAGCGAAAAATTCTGACTCGATATTGAGGAAATCATCAAAAATCTCCGGATCAAAATGTGTACCTCGGCCATCTTTCATGATTTCAAGTGCTTCTTCATGGGGCATGGCACGCTTGTATACCCGTTTATTTATCAGAGCATCATATACATCTGCGATAGCCATTAATCTTGCAGAAAGAGGAATTTCTTCGCCTTTCAAACTTTGGGGGTACCCGCTGCCATCCCATTTTTCCTGATGAGACAGAGAAATTTCCTTGGCACAATCAAGAAACTCCAGCTTTGACCCGACAGATTCTTCCGCCCGGACAATGGATTCATAGCCAATAGTGGTGTGTTGCTTCATGATTTCGAATTCGTCGAAGGTCAATTTGCCAGGCTTGAGCAATATGTTGTCAGGGATACCAACTTTTCCGATGTCGTGAAGAGGGGCTGAAATGTAGAGTTTCTTGATGTACTCGGTACTCAAAATTCCATGATACTTCGGACGGTTAGCAAGTTTTTCAGCAAGGATCTTCACGTAATTTTGAGTGCGCAGGATATGGTTGCCGGTTTCGTTGTCCCTGGTTTCGGCAAGTGAAGCCATTGCGCGCACAGTTACGTCCTGAAACGTACGAATTTCCCTTGTTCGTTTCATAACTTCTTCTTCGAGGGTTTTCGCCCGGTCGCGCAAGGCGTTTTCGACATTCTTCAAGCGCAAATGGGTCGCAACTCTCGCACAGAGCAAGTCGGGATTGATGGGTTTGGAAATATAGTCAGCGGCACCCAGGGACAGGCCATAAGCCTCATCAGCGACATCTGCTTTCGCAGTAGCAAATATTACCGGTATATGAGTGGTGAGTGGATCTTCTTTTATATGCTTGAGTACCTCATAACCATCCATCACGGGCATCATGATATCCAGCAAGATAAGGTCAGGATGATTGCCTGAAGCCAGGATATCAAGGGCACGCTTGCCATTGTTGGCAATAATCAGGGTGTAGTCATCCCGGAGAAATTCAACCAGCAGGGAAACATTCTGGGGATTGTCATCTACCACCATTACCTTTTTTCGATCTATATTCATGCTAATAATTCAATTGTAGTTGGGAGTGTGTTGATCAGATCGGTGTTTGACAGGTTTGTATCAAGCTCGGTCCTTAATTTTGTAACCAGCTTGATGGCTTCTTCGAAAGCATATGTACGCAGATTATTTATCAATGCAGGATAAGATTCTCCGGAATTTTGCTTTAATTGGGACAGGTTGTTTTCAGCGAATGACAAGGCAATGGGATCGCCTGCGATCAACAAGGCGTGAAGCCTGTCATACAGCGATGCAGCGACAGCAATGCTTCCTTGAATGTCGTTCGATACATGCTTGTTGAGGAAACGTGAAATTTCTGACAGTAGCTGGTCACGCTTGTATGGTTTGGTGATTATTGAATCAAAACAGGAATTCTTGAGATTTTCTATTTCGTTATCCAAAGCCAAAGCTGTTAATGCTATCAACGGCAGTTTTGCCAGTTTTGGAATTGTCCGAATGATTTCCGACAAAGCAACACCATCAAGCTCAGGCATTTGTATGTCCAGTAATGCCAAATCATAGGAGTTTTCAGTAACCAGCAAATGCAGTGCTTCCTTGCCGTTGCTGGCAGTTGAAATCGTCATGCCGGCGGAGCCAAGTATGATTTCTGCCAGCTGGAGGCTTACACGGTCATCGTCAACGACCAGAATCCTGGTGCCCTCCAGAGTCGAAGACTCATGAAATTTTCCTGTGATGGTGTGATCGGGTTCTACCGGAAAGAAAATTCTATTTGAATCATGGGATTTCTCGCTGCAAAGGTGCTGAAAAATTCTGGCAAGTCTTCCGGCCTCAATGGGTTTTGCATAGGCTGCATCAAAATTGTCCTTGTCAGCAGAACTCATTTCGGAGAGATCCATTGATGTCAGGCACAACAGCTTTGGCTGATGGACAATATCTGCTTTGCGTATGGTCTTTGCCAAAGCAAGACCATCAGATCCTTGCATGAACCAATCGATCACAACTGCATCAAATGCCTGGCCAATTTTGTCGCTGGCATAAATGAGGTTTAGAGCGTTGATTCCGTTATCACGTGAATGGACCTGTAGGCCAAGACCGGCGAGATTGGAAGAAAGAATTTCTAGTGTAGTAATGTTGTCGTCGATCAGTAAAACTTTCAGATTTCTGAGAGAGGGAAGCACAGGGGAGGAGTCAAAAAGTGGACTCTGGCTGCCAATTCGAACCACAGCGGTAAACCAGAAACTTGAACCCATGCCAGGTACGCTGCTCAACCCTGCATCACCTTGCATCATGTTCGCAATGCTTTTGACAATATACAAACCAAGTCCGCTTCCTTCAAAACTGCGTGTCCTGCTGTCATCTACCTGTTGAAACAAGTTGAATAACTTGGCCTGTTCAGGCGGAGCGATTCCAATTCCTGTGTCATTTACCGAAAATTTCATTCTGACAAGACCCTGGCTTTCCAGCTCCTTGTCGTCAAGTTGCGAAATGCGGACGACGACATGTCCTGTCTCAGTGAATTTCAGTGCATTGCTAAGGTAATTCAACAAGGCTTGGCTCAATCTTTTTTGGTCGCCGAAAAAACTGTACATTGTCAGATTTCCGGATATGTCAAGAATCAACTCCAATCCCTTTGCCTGTGCTCTTGGTACAACCAATGGCACAACATCATCAAGAAGACTGTTGATCCT
>JBIIWM010000011.1:0-23291 GCA_044338875.1 Pseudohongiellaceae bacterium
TACCGCAACGATGAACGCATAAAAATCGCGTTTGGCCCTCATGCCCCCTATACCGTGTCGGATGAGCCCCTGAAAAAAATCGCTATGCTGGCCGAGGAACTCGACATCGGCATTCACATGCATATTCACGAAAATGCTCTGGAAATCGCCGATGCGATGCACTCCACCGGCATGCGTCCCCTGAACCGGCTCAAGCAGCTGGACTTCCTGGGGCCGCGCTTGCAGGGCATCCATTGCACCCAACTCAACGCCGATGAGATCCAGTTGCTGGCCACTCAAGGCGTACATGTGGTGCACTGCCCAGCGTCCAACATGAAACTTGCCAGTGGTTTCTGTCCAGTCAGCGAACTTCTGAACGCCGGAGTCAATGTTGCCTTGGGTACCGATAGTGCTGCCAGCAACAACAACCTCGACATGTTCCAGGAGATGCGCCTCGCCGCCTTGCTGGAGAAAGGCTATCGCTCGGATGCGAGCCTGCTTCCGGCATGGACAATTTTGCAAATGGCGACCATCAATGGCGCCCGTGCTCTGGGCATGGAAGAGCTGATCGGTAGTCTGCAAACCGGAAAATTGGCGGATGTGATCGCTGTTGACCTGAACCGCGTAAACACCCTACCCGTCTATGATCCGGTTTCCACACTCGTCTATAGCGCGCATAGTGAACAAGTCAGCCATAGCTGGATCCATGGCAGTCTGGTGATGGAAAACCGCCAACTGCTGCGTATGCACCTGGCGGACATCATGGAAGAAGCCGGACGTTGGGCCCGCAAGATAAGAGAGCAGTAAGACATGCACAGCAACTCGGATACAGGGAACAATTTCGACCCGCAAGAGCTCGCCAAATTCGAAAAGCTGGCCAGTCGCTGGTGGGACCGCAACAGTGAGTTCAAGCCCCTGCACGACATCAATCCACTGCGTGCAGGCTTCATCGACAGCAAGCTGAAGCTCAGCGGCAAGACTCTGGTAGACATCGGTTGTGGCGGTGGCATCCTGAGTGAAGCCATGGCGCAACGTGGCGCGCGCGTGACCGGCATCGACATGGGTGCAGCACCACTGGCGGTTGCCAAACTGCATCTTCTGGAAAGTAAACTGGATATCCACTATGAACTTGCGTCGGCGGAAGCGTTCGCAGCAGCCCATGCCGGCGCGTTCGATGTCGTGACTTGTCTGGAAATGCTGGAACATGTCCCCGATCCACAGGCGATCATCCATGCTTGCCAGGCCCTGCTCAAACCCGGCGGACATCTGTTCGTCTCCACGATCAACCGCAACCCCAAGGCCTGGCTGTTCGCGGTGCTGGGCGCCGAGTATGTGTTGAAGCTGCTGCCACGTGGCACCCACGATTACCAGAAGTTCATCAAGCCCTCAGAGCTTGCGGCCTGGGCACGTGCTGAAGGATTTGAACTCGGCGAGATGAAAGGCATGAGCTATAACCCGCTGACACGCGTCTACACACTGGGCAACGATGTTGATGTGAATTACCTGGTGCATCTGACCAAACCCGCCAACCCCTGAGGAAACTGTCTTGCCACAAGCCGTCATTTTCGATCTGGATGGTACCCTGCTGGACACCGCACCGGATTTTTCACTGATTCTCAATCGGTTGTTGCAACAGCATGAGCGTGCGGAAGTCAGCAGCACTGCCATCCGCAGCACGGTGTCTGCCGGTGCCCGCGCACTGGTCAAGCTCGGCTTTGGACTGCGCGACGATGACCCGATGCTGGAAGCGCTGATGGGTGAATTCCTGCAGTTGTACTCTGCACAGATACCACAAACGCAGGCCAGCCTGTTTGATGATATCGACATGCTGATTACGTCCTTGCATGCCGCAGGCGTACCCTGGGGCATCATGACCAACAAGGCGCGCAGGTTCAGCGAGCCGCTGCTGTCGCGCTTCGAATCATTCAGCACCTGCTCGGTACTGGTTTGCCCGGATGACGTGAATGCATCCAAACCCGATCCAAAAGGTATCCTGCATGCCTGCGCGCAACTGGGACTGCCACCGGAGCAAGCTGTCTATGTCGGTGATCATCCGCGTGACATTGAGGCGGCAGTGAATGCCAACATGCCAGGCATTGCAGTACGCTGGGGCTATCTGCCTGAATCCGGCAATATCGAGAATTGGGGAGCAGCCTGGATTGCCGATACTCCCCGCGAACTTACTGATTACCTGTTGAAGACCCAAGCCAATGTTTGAATATGACGCCGCTCCCGATCTGCTCAAGGGCAGAAACATTCTCGTCACCGGTGCCGGTTCCGGACTGGGCAAGGCTGCGGCACTGGCGTATGCCAGGCATGGCGCCTCCGTAATCCTGCTCGGTCGCACCGAGAGCAAATTGTCAGCGACCTATGACGCCATTGTGGAAGCCGGTGGCGCCGAACCCACCTTGATGGTGCTGGATCTGCAGCGCGCAGGTGAAGCCGAATACCTGGAACTGGGTGCAATTTTGGGCAATGAGTTTCCGGCCCTCGATGGGCTGCTGCACAGCGCTGGCGTCAGCGCACCTTCACTGCCCTTGCAATACCAAAGCATGAGCAGCTGGAACCAGTTACTGCAGGTGAACCTGACGGCTGGTTTTGCCCTGACCAAGACTTGCCTGCCTCTGCTGCAACAGGCCGAACATGCCTCAGTCATTTTTACCTCCTCGCTCGCAGGGCGTGAGACGCGTGCGTTCTGGGGAGCGTATGCAGTGTCTAAGCATGGCGTGGAAACCATGATGGAGATTTTTGCAGATGAGTTGCGCAACACCAGCAGGATCAGAGTCAACTCCCTGAATCCGGGACCCTGTGCCACGGCATTGCGAAAAGTGATTTTCCCATCGGAAGATCCTGCACCACTGCCCAAAGCCGGGCAGTTGATGCCGTTGTATCTTTACCTGATGGGAGATGACAGCTTGCAGGAAACCGGCAAGCGTTTCTCTGCCCAGGATTGAAAAGCCGGGCGCTCAGGCGTCCCTGCGGTGCTTGGCCCGGAGTTTTGTTCTGCGCGGGGCATCCTCATCGCGCGGCTTTCCCTCATCGCGTCTGCTGGCAGCCTGTTTTCTGGCATCGCGCGGAATCGGGATTTTTTTGTCACCACGTCGCTGTGCCGCATAGCGTCCACGCAGTTCCATCGGCATTTGCGGCGGCTGCCAGCGCATGCCAGCCAGCACATACAGCGCCTTGGCTTCAGACGCAGGCAGCTCGACATATTTGCCGGCCTTCACATGACTGGGAATCAGGATATTGCCGTAACGTACGCGCTTCAACCTGCTGACCTTAAGGCCCTGTGATTCCCACAGGCGTCGCACTTCACGGTTGCGTCCTTCCTTCAGGGACACGTGGTACCAGTGATTGGCACCATCACCACCGCCGTCGGAAATGGCATCGAAATGCGCCATGCCGTCTTCGAGTTCGACACCACGCGTCAATGTTTGCAACATCTCGTCGGTTACATCACCCATCACCCTGACGGCGTATTCACGCGTAATCTGGGTGGAAGGATGCATGAGTTTGTTGGCAAGTTCGCCATCCGTGGTAAACAACAGCAAGCCGGTAGTGTTGATATCGAGTCGACCCACTGCCACCCAGCGCGCATGCTGCAGCGTAGGCAGGTGATCGAACACGGAGGGTCTGCCTTCAGGATCGTTGCGGCTGCAGATTTCACCCAACGGTTTGTTGTAGAGCAGGATGCTGTGACCGGTCTTGGCGGTTTGTGCAGCCAACTTCTTGCCGTCGACCATAATCTTGTCTTCGGCGGTAACGCGGTCACCCAGCTTGGCGATCTGGCCATTCACCTTGACACGCCCGGCCTTGATCCATTCCTCGAGTTCTCGACGTGAACCCATGCCGGCGCGGGCCAATACTTTTTGCAGTTTCTCATCCATTCTGATTTCTCACGAAATTAGCCAGTAAATAATTTATGGCAGATCAAGGCTTGTCGGAATCCGTGTCAGCCTGAAGGAATTCATCAGCAGCCTCCTCCGTTTCTTCGGCGTCTTCTGCGCTTGCTTCTGCGTTTTCTATGATCTCGCTTTCTTCAGCGAGCATTTCCATTTCAGTCGGGTCTCCTGCCATATCTTCCTTGTCATCCAGCATAGGGGCACTGGCAAGCTGACTGTCCACAAGACTGAGGATTTCACTTATCGGACGCGTACCAATGAGCGCTGCAGCCGCTTCTTCTTCATCGACCTCCAGATCCTGGTTGACGTCTTGCAGATCAGCAAATTCGATGATCCGGCCCTGCGGTTTGTCTTCGTCCAGTGACAGGCTCCGGTTGATCTCGTCAAGATCGCGGATCTCGGACAAGGGCGGCAACTGGTCCAGGCTTTCGAGATTGAAGTAGTCCAGGAACTGCTTGGTGGTGGCATACATCGCAGGACGACCCGGTACATCCCGGTGGCCTACAACGCGCACCCACTCATGTTCGAGCAAGGTCTGCACGATCTGGGTGCTGACGGCAACGCCACGGATTTTTTCGATATCACCACGGGTTATCGGCTGGCGGTAAGCAATGATGGACAGCGTTTCCATAAGGGCGCGCGAATAACGCTGCGGTTTCTCTTCCCACAGCCTGCCAATCCATTCACTGACTTCCTGGCGCACCTGGAAGCGGTAACCTGAAGCCACTTTTTTAAGCTCGAAACCACGGTCCTGGCAGTCATGTTCGATTTCCGCCAGGGCAGCCTCCAGCTGTTCGGATTCCGGACGTTCGTTGTCCACGAACAGGCTTTCCATGCGATCCAGCGACAGCGGTTTGCCTGCGGCGAGCAACGCACCTTCAAGGATTTTTTTCAGCTGCGGGAGTTCCATCATGATGCACGTGCCTTGATATGAATGGGACCAAAGGATTCGCTTTGAGCGAGTTCAACCAGGGATTCCTTGATGAGCTCCATGATCGCCAGGAAAGTGACGACCACCCCCAACCTGCCCTCGTCCTTCATCAGCAAGGACAGCATGGGAGTGAATTGTTCTCCGGAAATACGCAGCAGGATTTGTGACATGCGTTCACGAGTGGTAAGGCTTTCACGCTGGATATGATGATGCTCGTTGAGATCGCCACGGCGCAATACCTCGGCAAATGCCAGCAGGATTTCCTGCAAATCGATATCGGGGCGTGGCATCGTGCGTTCCAGGTCCGGACCTTGCGCACTGGCCTGATGCAATTCCCGGTGCATACGCGGCAATTCATCCACGCGCTCCGCTATCTCGCGGTAACGTTCATACTCCTGCAAGCGCCGGATCAGCTGCGCACGCGGATCTTCTTCATCCTCTTCCTCTTCGCCCGAACGGGGCAACAGGATGCGCGACTTGATCTCGGCCAGCATGGCAGCCATCACCAGATATTCAGCAGCCAGTTCAAATTGCGAGGCTTCCATCAGGTCCACATAGGAAATGTACTGGGCCGTAATCTCGGCGACGTCGATGTCGAGGATATCGATATTCTGCCGCTTGATCAGGTACAGCAGCAGATCCAGCGGGCCTTCGAAGGCCTCGAGGAAAACTTCCAATGCATCCGGTGGGATATACAGGTCTTTGGGAAGATCCTTCATTGCCTTGCCGGCTATGAAAGCAAAGGGCAATTCTTCCTGTTGGCCGGCTCCCTGCTGCCGCGCATGTTCCAGCAGACTGCCATGGGACTTGTCAGGGTCTTCTGCTTCCACGACGGCTGTAATGTTGTCGGCAATTTCGCTCATTGTCTTTTCATGCTTCAGCGGTAATTTAGACCCATGGCCTGCCTTACTTCATGCAAGGTATCACGCGCCATGTCCCGGGCTTTTTCAGAGCCCTCATTGATGATCGATTTGACCAGGGAAACATTACTTTCATACTGTTTGGCCCTTTCCCTGATTGGTTCCAGCTCTGACACGATGGCATCAATGACGGGTTTCTTGCATTCAAGGCAGCCAATACCTGCACTCCGACATCCCTGCTGGACCCATTCTTTGGTGCCGGCATCCGAATACACTTCGTGCAACTGCCAGACCGGGCAAAGCGCCGGATTTCCCGGATCAGTCTTGCGCACGCGCGCGGGGTCGGTCGGCATCTTCCTGACTTTCTGGTCGATTGAGTCCTTCTCTTCCCGCAGACTGATGATGTTGTCGTAGGATTTTGACATCTTGCGACCATCGAGTCCCGGCATTTTTGGCGCCTGGGTCAGCAAGGCCCTGGGTTCCGGCAGGATAATTCTGCCGCCGCCTTCAAGATAACCAAACAGGCGCTCACGATCACCCAGGGTGATGTTTTGTTGTTCCATCAGCAAGGCCTGGGCACGCGTCAGCGCTTCCTGCTCGCCCTGCTCCTGGTACTTGCGGCGCAACTCTTCGTAGAGCTTGCCGAATTTCTTGCCCATCTTCTTGATGGCAGCCTGTGCCATTTCTTCGAAATCGGGCGCCTTGCCATACAAATGGTTGAAACGGCGCGCTACTTCGCGAGTGAGCTCAACGTGGGCCACCTGGTCAGCACCCACCGGCACCAGACCGGCCCGGTAAATCAGGATGTCAGCGCTTTGCAGCAAGGGGTAGCCGAGGAAGCCATAGGTATCGATGTCCTTGTCCTTCAGGTTCTCCTTCATATCCTTGTAACTTGGGACACGCTCGAGCCAGCCCAGTGGAGTCATCATGGACAGCAGCAGGTGCAACTCGGCATGCTCGGGCACTTTGGATTGCACGAACAGGTTGGCCGCATTCGGAGAAACACCGGCAGCCAGCCAATCAATGACCATCTCCCAGATACTTTCCTCAATGATTTGTGGCGTCTCGTAATGCGTCGTGAGGGCGTGCCAATCCGCAACGAAGAAGAAGCATTCATATTCGTGCTGGAGCTTTACCCAGTTGTGGATGACTCCGTGCAGATGCCCAAGATGCAGCCGACCGGTAGGACGCATGCCCGACAGGACCCTTCGCTGCGAATCAATAACACTCAAACCTTACTCCCGGGCTCTAAGCCTCTGGCCCTTTATCCTAAAGAATTGTTTATTGAAAAATAGATAGTTACAGAAAAATTGCCTGTACACGACAAGCCCCGGATTATACCGGCAAACCCGGCTTGAAAGGGAAATGGCAACTCGCTCCTTTTACTCGAAGGGAGTCGGGTCGCCCTTGCCACGACGCAGCACTTGTGGTGCCCCGTCCTCCATGTCGATGACAGTGGTCGCCTCACGGCCGCAGAAGCCGGAATCGACAATCATGTCCACCTGGTGTTTCAGGCGTTCCTGTATCTCATCCATGTCGAACAAGGGCTCCAGCTCCCCTGGCATTATCAGGCTGCTGCTAACCAAGGGTCCGTTAAGCTCACCAAGAATGGCGGCGACTACGGGATGATTGGGTACGCGAATACCGATCGTTTTGCGTTTGGGATGCTGTAGCAGCCGGGGAACATCCGAAGTCGCCTTGAGGATAAAGGTATACGGCGCAGGTGTGTGCGCCTTCAAGAGCCGGTAACTACTGTTGTCCACCCGTGCATAAGTCGCGATTTCAGAGAGGTCACGACATATAAGGGTGAAGTTGTGCTTGTTGTCGACCTGCCGGATCCGCGCGATGGACTCCATGGCTTTTTTATTGCCGACTGCACACCCCAGGGCATAGGCAGAATCCGTGGGATAGACGATAACGCCCCCATCATTGATGCACTCCACAACCTGCTTCACCAGGCGCAGCTGGGGATTCTCCGGGTGAATACTCAATACCCTGAACATGCAATACCTCTGGATTTCAAGCGGCGCAGCCTACCACATTTGCCAGGTATGCAGACCTGGCGGGGCGAATCCTTTACCATTGGCAGCCTGATCCCCGCCAAAGTTGTGACACATGAAGGCTTTTCTGGAATACATCCCCCTCATCCTCTTTCTGGTTTTCTACAGGCTGGATCCACACGTCATTACCCTCGCCGGTGTCGAGCTGACGCTTGGCGGAATTTACAGCGCTACCAGTGTCCTGATGCTCAGCACCGTGCTCGTTTATGGCTTCTTTCTGGTCAAGGACAAAACCCTGACCAGGATGCAATGGATCGTGGTCATTGCCGTGTTGCTGTTTGGCTCTTCCACCTTGCTGCTCAGGTCCGAAGATATCCTCAAGTGGAAAGCCCCCGTGGTGAACTGGCTGATCGCAATGATTTTTCTGGGCAGTCAATTCATCGGCAAAAAGAACATGGCGCGCAATATGTTCGATCACATGATCACCATGCCGGAGGTACGCTGGACCCGCCTCAATCTCGGCTGGGTCTGCGTGTTTCTGCTGGTGGGCACTACCAACCTGTTTGTGGCGTTCACCTTTGGTGAATACTGGGTGGAATTCAAAGTGTTCGGCAGCTTCGCCATGATTCTGCTCGCCACCATCGCCCAGATCGTCTATATCTACCCATATATGGACAAGGAAGAAGATTTGCCACCGGAAAAAACCGAAAGCGGAAGCAGCGGCAGCGATTCAGTCTGAGCCGGAGCCAAGCCGGCTTCCACACTCGCTTCAATTGCCCAGAGGCGGTTTCAGTCCCGGAAACTGCTCATCCAGAATCTGGTTCCACTGGCTGACACGAGCACTGTTGCGCCCGAGCAAGGCGCTTGCATCGCCTTCAATGGTGATTGAGGTGATCACATCTCCTTTCTTGATCTGCCTGATGACTTCCTTGCCTGAAATGACCAGGCCAAACACAGTGTGCCCCCCATTGAGATGCGGAGCTGCCTGATGTGTGATGAAAAACTGGCTGCCATTGCTGGCCGGACCTGAATTCGCCATCGCCAGAATACCTTCCTGATTGAGCCGCAGCGCGATTTCATCCTCGAATTTATAGCCGGGACCACCGCTGCCATTACCCGCAGGATCACCTCCCTGCACCATGAAATTAGCTTCAACACGATGGAACGTCAGTCCGTCATAGAAGCCGCGTGTTGCCAGATTCACGAAGTTGCTGACTGTCAGAGGTGCAACTTGTTGATGGAGCAGAAACTCAATTCTGCCCCGGTTGGTTTCAATCACCGCATAGAGCTCATTGGGCTCTTTTGCCTGCGGTTGCGCCTGCACCAGGGCGGAGGACAACATGAAAAAAATCGCAAATAAAACTTTAGACATATGAATTCCCCGAAATTGTTTCATTCAGATTCATGCTTGAAATAGCGTTCAATGGCAGCAACCAGCGGCATCATGAAATACAGCCGCTCCGGCATGATTGCCACGTTGAAACCCAGGTGCTGCAACTGGTCGCGCACCACCGGACCCACTGCTGCCAGTACCGTTCTGTGCATACCCTGCTGCAAGCGTTCCTGCAGCGAGTGGTTGTTGGCAACTTCCTGCAGGCGTTTGAACTGGGACTGGGAGGTAAAGGCAAGCACATCGACTTCCCCCTCAGCCAGCGCCTGGATGAAGTCTATAACCCGCGCTTCGTCTTCCTGACTGGCATAGACATAAGGAGCAACGGTATCGACACAAGCCCCGGCTTCTTGCAGGAAGGTGGTGAGTCGCAGGTTCGGCTCCAGCCCATACAACTGCACCGCCACACGCTTGCCGCGCAGATTCTCACGGGACAGGGTGGTGATGACGCCTTCAGTTGTAGGGACATCAGCGGTGAGGTCTGCACGCAGGGAGATCTCCTGCAGCGCACGTTCAGGCTTGGGGCCTCGACACAGCTTCCGCACTTGCGCCAAGGCCGTGACAAAGGCAGCCTGCAAGTGCTGGCGCTCTGCCAACGCCAGCAAGCGGCGCAATCCTTCCCCTGTCAGCAGGATCAATAGATCGGGCGGGCTTCCGATAAAGGCCTGCAACCATTGCAACACTTGGCCTTCATCAGGATTGTCATGGATTGCCACCAGGGGGACCGGTAACACTTTTGCCCCGCGGTTCCTGAGCATGCTTGCGAGACTGTCGTGCTGGCGAGTTTCGGGCACTGCGACAGTAAGATCGGCCATTTTCCCGGGTTGCACCTGTGTCACTTTTGCCCACCTACCTGCATTTTTCGTACTTTCCGTACTTTCTGTTCTTTCCGCCGTTCATTTTTTTCCACACGTGCATGACTCTAAAACGCACAAAAGGTAACACTTCGGTGCAAAGCACTGCAAATATGCCCTATAAATACCCGTCTGCACACATGGTAGGTAACAAACTTAAAGATTTATCAACAAATAGCAATATATGTTACCAATTAGGGTAACACCATGTTACTATTCTCCCCGCATTCTTACCAAGGATGCTTAATTTATTCATCTAACGTCTTAAAAGGAGCAATCAGATGAGCGTTAAATTCAGCAACACCTATGCCGTAGAAGAAGTCGCAACTTCGATTCTGCTTACTATCGTACTTACGGTAGTTCCAGTAGTGACCCTGTTCGCCTCAATCTAAAGCAAACCCGGATTTTGACATTGGCCCGGCGGGATTCCCCCCTCTTCCCTGCCAACTCAATGCCATGATCCGGTCTGGCTTTGCCGCAGCCTGGGCTACACCAGCTCAAGGCTGCGACTAGCCCTCCTCTCCTGTTCCTCAATTCCCTTTTTGCAACAATCTGTCTACAAAATTGCAGGGACGATGCCTGCTATCGAGTTGCTGCTGGATGATGCCTGTCCACGCCGTCTTGCAGGCACCTGTCGAGCCCGGCATGCAAAAAATTGCCGTACTGTTGCTCAAGCCTGCGAATGCACGCGACTGAATGGTTGAAGTGCCTATTTCCTGGAAGGACAACTGGCGAAATAATTCACCAAAGCCATCAATGCTGGAATCAAACAACGGGGAGATAGCGACGACCGTATTGTCGCGCTTGGTAAAACCGGTGCCTCCAGTGACAAGGACTGCATGGACGGAAAGATCTGCAATCAGGGTCGCCACCAACGCGCGCAGCTGATAGATGTCATCCTTGCATATATGCTTGCTGTGCTCGCGATGACCCAATTCACGCAGGGCGTCCTGCAAATATTTGCCGGAAGTATCCGTTTCCTCGTTGCGCGTGTCAGAAACCGTGACTACTGCGATATTGACAGGGATGAACGCCTGTAAAGGTTTGTTTCCGGCCATTGTGTTTTTCCTCTTGGCATCAGCCACCGGTCATATTCATGAAGCGCACTATTTGTGGCGCATCGTTGTCGTAGAAATAGTGCTTCTGCGGCTTGAGATCCATCGCAGCGCGAATGGTTTCCTCAAGCAAACCCTGATTTTGTGGTTGTTCGCGCAGCAACTGGCGCAAATCAACCGAATGCTCGTTGCCAAGGCACAGCAACAAACGTCCTTCAACAGTCACGCGTACCCGATTGCAGGATTCACAAAAATTGTGGGAAACCGGTGAAATGAAACCAACCTTGGTGGGGCTGTTGTCCAGTCTGTAATAACGTGAGGGCCCGGCCGTTTTCATCACGACAGGTGTCAATGCATAGCGCGTTTCGATGACGCGTCGCACTTCATCGTTGCTGCAAGTGGTATCACTGCGATTATGGTCGGAAACATCACCCAAAGGCATTTCTTCGATATACGCAATATTGATTCCCAGGCGCATGGCGTACTCAAGCAGATCAATTATTTCGTGGTCATTGTGCCCCTTGAGAATGACCGTATTGAGACGCAGCTGTTTGAAGCCGGTAGCTACCGCTGCCTCGATGCCTTTTTTGACGATGCCCAGGTCGCCGGTTCGGGTCATGCTGCGAAAACAATCTGCATCCAGCGAATCCAGACTGATATTGATGCGCGTGACACCGGCTTGCTTCAGGTCGGACGCCATTGCTTCGAGATGGGAGCCGTTGGTAGTGATCAGCAGTTCTTCCAGCCCAGGCAAGCTGCCAATGTTCTGGATCAGCGACAATACATTCTTGCGTACCAAAGGCTCGCCGCCGGTCAGCCTGATCTTGCGCACGCCAAGACGTGTGAACGCTCGCGCCAATTGATAGATCTCTTCCAATGACAACACTTCCGCGCGCGGCAGGAAGGTCATCTTTTCCGACATGCAGTACACGCAACGGAAGTCGCAACGATCGGTCACCGAAAGACGCACGTAATCGATATGTCGACCATATTTGTCTATCAGATTATTGGTACTGTTGGCGGGAAGCTCAATCATGGAGGTATCTAACTGTCATGGATGAATCCGGGAAAACTCAACACTCCCTCAGGACATGAATTCTACCGTATTTGCCGGTGGCTTTGTAGGAAGGCAGAGAATCAGGCAATTTGCGAGCGTCACGTTGCCTACACTTTTTCGTCGATTTCCGCTGCAGCGCCATCCTTCGTTGCCATGAGAGCCAGCAACTCCTGTTGCAGGGCGGCATCCTCTGCTGCGGCGCGCTTTATACCCTCACTTTTTACAGGAAGTTCAGTGGTTGCAGCAGGAAGTTCAGTTGTTACGGAAAGCTCCGTGACGGAATATCCTTCTGTGCCGGCGGGACTCCCAGTGAGCACGGGGCGGAAAGTGGTACTCGCGGCAACCTGATTGCGTGCAGGGTTATTCGTACCGTTGAAACCAGGCCGCCCGGCTTCTCCGGTGGCGCGTGCGTGGTTTCGATTATGCATTTTTATTTGTACCAGCATTTTAAGGATCATCGCGCAAGCCAGTACTATAGCTACCAGCATGGCCAGCACCAAAATCCCCATTGTGGCATTCCCGCTCGCAGCGCGTTGCTCCAGCGCACTCTCAAGCGTCGCATTGACGCGTGCAGCACTTTCCTGTGCCTCCTGCATTTTTTTGCGCATTTCCACCAGCTGCTGTTCCAACTGGGCGGTTTGCTGTGCCCTGGCTTGCATGCGGGTCTGTACTTGCCGGGCAGATGTGGTGATGCGCTCCAGATACGGATTGACGGTCGGTGATGTAGTCGCTGCCGTAGTGCCAGCAGTGGTAGTTGCTGGTCCCGTGTACTGAGCTGCAGCATCGGGTTCGCTGATGACCAGACTCGCGCTATCAGCATCACTCGCAGGCACTACTGCAGGGGTATTCGCAGGCAAAAGCAGGCCATCGCTGCGAACATTGGTCCTGCCAGTTTCCATCCCTGGCACCCTGGCTTCCCCTGCGGGTTCAGACTCGGTGACAATTGCCGGCTCGTCGTTGTTGAGTGCACTGAATTCAGGCAGGGACTCACCGCGCGAAGCCGTTTTCAACTGCTGCGTTCCTTCATTCCAGCGTTGTTCGAAAATGGTTTGGGCGCTCTGTTCATCAATTTTATTGATATCGGCCAAGCCGGGAATCTGCAGCAACGCATTTGCCTTGAGCAACGAAATATTGCCGTTTATAAATGAAGCACGATTCAGGTCATGCAGACTGAGCAGCATCTGGTAGATGTTTTCATCAGCACCGGCCGGCAGGAACTGCTGCGCAATATTCCAGAGGATGTCAGTGTCCCTGACCTCGTGCAGGCGTCTGCCTGTTGCAGCACCCTGCACGGCCTGGGCTGGAACAGTCGACACGGCCTCCACTTGAATGGCTGCCTGGCTTCTTGCTTCAGGAGCTTGCTTTTCGGCTGCTGCGGTCACAGGTTCCGGTTCAGGCAATATGGGCTCCGGTTCAGGCAATAAGGGCTCCGGGACCGGCTGCGGTGCTGGCCTGGCACTGGCCTGCTGCACAATTTCCTGAACAGGTTCGGCAACTGCGGGAGGCTCCGCTTCAGTCATGGCTTGTGCTTCCGGCGTCACAGCAGGGGACGGAAGAGCAGCGGTTGTCACCCGTGTGGATGCGGGTTTCGGCAAGTCAAACAAAAGGACATATTCACGCAACAGCGAGCCGCCGGGCCAGCGCATCACCAGCAGGAGTTCGAGGTAGGGCTCGACAACCGGATCGCGGGTGCTGATCAATATCTTCACGTCCCCATCGAGATTGGGACCGACCACATTGAAATTGAGATCCAGTAACACCGGAGACCAGTTCAGCTTGAAGGTTTCATAATCACTGGGGCTGGCCAGATTGATTTGCACCTGGCTCATATCGGCATCCTCCCATTGCAGGACATCGATCTCTACTTCAACGGGATCACCAAGCGCAGACAACACCACTTCCTGACCCAGCGATACGGCCCGCACCGGGTGGCAGAACAACACCAGCAAGGCGGCAAGCAAACCGGCAACCAACTGGATTTTGGAGTGGGCGAAGCCTTGGTACCGACAAACAGTCATGAGGAATCCAGGCACAGAGTTGTAACAGATTATACATTGTCCCCCTGCAGTGACACAGGTGATCCTCCTCCCCCCCACAATCTTCTGCCAGATCCAGCGAGTCCTTGCCTGCACTCACCCGCGAAATTTGGTACGCTTCGCCGCTGTTTTGAGCTGACGAGAGTACTTTCCTCATGATTATCGATTGCCATGGCCATTACACCACCTCACCTGACGGCCTGGGTGTATACCGCAACGCCCAGAAGGCTGCTGTCAAAAAGGATCCCGCATTTGTCGGTGAAAAAGGAATCCTGAACATCAGCGATGACCAGATCCGTGAAAGCCTGGAAAGCAGCCAGCTTAAACTGCAGCGTGAGCGCGGTACCGATGTCACCATCTTCTCCCCACGGGCGAGTTGGATGGAACACCATGTTGGCAATGCGTGGACCAGCAAATACTGGACCGAGCACACCAACGAACTGATTTACCGGGTTACCCAGCTGTATCCGGAGAATTTCATCGGGGGCTGCGCCCTGCCCCAGTCTCCCGGCACCGATCTCAAAAACTCGATTGCTGAACTGGAACGCTGCATCCTGGAATTCGGTTTCGTCAGTTGCAACCTGAACCTCGATCCCTCCGGCGGCCATTTTGACTCCCCCCCGCTCGGCGATCGTTACTGGTACCCCATCTATGAAAAGATGGTGGAACTGGATGTCCCTGCAATGATTCATGTCAGCGGTTGCTGCAACCCGGCTTTCCACGCTACCGGTTCCTATTACCTGAGTGCAGATACCACTGCCTTCATGCAGTTGATGCAATCGACAGTGTGCCAGGACTTCCCCACCATCAAATTCATCATTCCGCATGGCGGCGGAGCCGTGCCCTACCATTGGGGACGTTTTCGCGGACTGGCTGACATGCTCAAACTGCCGGAACTGAAGGACCTGGTGATGAACAACGTGTATTTCGATACCTGTGTCTATCACCAGAAAGGCATCGACCTGCTCGTTGACGTAATCGACAACAAGAATATTTTGTTCGCTTCGGAAATGGTCGGCGCGGTACGTGGCATCGATCCTGAAACCGGTTACTACTTCGATGACACCAAGCGTTATATCGACAACGCCAGGATCAGCGAGCAGGAAAAGGCCAATATCTTTGAACACAACATCCGCAAGGTGTTCAGCCGCCTGAAAATCTGAAGGCAGCATTGATTGAACGATGCATAGAAGGGAGCCTCGCTGCCCGGACGAACCCGTCCCGCATGCGAGGCTTCGCTATTTGATCAAGGCAACCGATTTGATCTGCACCCACAACGGCATGCCAGTCCTTATTTGCAGGTTGGCTGCCGCACGACGGGTAAGACTCGCAAGAATACTGGTTTTCCCTACTTTTACCCGCACGAGTAGCTGGGAAGGATGTTCATCATCACCCAGTGCATCCACCTCTCCTGGCAGCAAATTCTGGATACTGGACGACTCAGGCTTGTCCAGAGCCAGACTCACATCGCGGGCGTGAATTCCGATCCTGACCCTTGTGCCCAGTGCTATGCCCTGATCCGCCGTCCACAAACAGCCACCATCGAAATCCACACGTACCAGATTCCACTCCGCCTCAGTCAGGGTAATCGTACCTTCGATCACACTCCCGCGGTCATGTCCGAGGCGCAAGGGCAAATCAAGCCGGGTCAGGGTTTCCTGCAAGGGACCACTCATCGCCACACGACCCTCACTCAGGACTACGATGTGGTCTGCAAGGCGCGCCACCTCATCGGGAGCATGCGTTACATACAACAGGGGTATTTCGAGTTCCTTATGGAGACGTTCCAGATAGGGCAGGATTTCCTGCTTGCGTTCATGGTCGAGTGACGCGAGCGGTTCATCCATCAACAATATCCGTGGTGCAGCGGCCAGCGCCCTTGCAATGCTCACACGCTGTTTCTCGCCGCCGGAAAGATGTGCGGTTTTCCGGTCAAGCAAGCGTTCCAGGTCGAGCAACTGGATGGCTTGATGCAGTTCGGTTTTATGCGGACTGCGACGCCTGCCGAAATCCAGATTACCCCGGACCGACAGATGGGAAAACAAGCTGGCTTCCTGGAACACGTAACCAAGAGCCCGTTTATGCGGTGGAACCCACCTGTCCTTGTCCTGCCAGACTTCACCCTCGATACTCAGTTCGCCCTGGGGAACGCGCTCAAGTCCGGCGATACAGCGCAGCAAGGTTGTCTTGCCACAACCGGAAGGACCAAAAATTACTGTAACGCCACGCGCAGGCAGGGTGAGATCCACTGCGAAACTGAAGCCGGGCTTTTCAGTCCTGAAACTGGCAGCAATTCCAAATCTGGCAATACTTGCTGTCACAACATGCGCTCCGTACTGCGCGGTCTGGCATACAACACCAGCAGTACCAGAAAAGAAAAAATCAACAATACAGCCGCCAAGCGGTGGGCCTCGCCGTATTCAAGCGCTTGCACATAATCATAAATCTGAACCGAAGCTACCCGTGTCTGCTGTGGCAGACTGCCGCCAATCATCAACACCACGCCAAATTCACCCACTGTGTGGGCAAAGGTCAATATCGAAGCAGTCAGGTAACCGGGCCATGCCAATGGCACAGCAACACTGAAAAACGCATCCAGCGGCGCTGCGCGCAAGGTAGCAGCAACTTCGAGTGGCCGTTTTCCGATTGCAGCAAATGCGTTTTGCAAGGGCTGCACCATGAAGGGTAAGGAATAAAGAACCGAAGCCAGCACCAAGCCGGAAAATGTAAACGCCAAAGGTCCGATACCCAAATACGACAACAAGGAGCCCAAGGATCCTTCAGGCCCCATCGCGACCAGCAGATAGAAACCCAGTACCGAGGGCGGCAACACCAGGGGCAGTGCTACCACGGCTCCAATGGGTCCACGCCATCTGCTTTCGGTGCGGGCCAGCCACCAGGCGATTGGCGTACCCAGCACCAACAGTATCAAGGTGACCGTGCTCGCAAGGCGCAAGGTCAGCCAGAGCGCTTGCATGTCATCCGGAGTCAGGAACATGCACGCGCCCTGAAGCCATTGAAGTGGTAGCTGTCATCTTTCATTCAGCAGCAGATCCTGTAGCGTCGGACACGGGCAGAATGAAACCGTAACGGCTCAAAATCGAACGTGCCGCAACACTTTCCATGAAATCCGCAAAGCGCGCAGCCAGCACAGAATCCTTCGCTCTACTGGTCACGATATAACCTTGTTCCAACGGTTGATGCAGAGTATCCGGAATCAACCAATAGCCGCCGTTTGCGGCGAACTCCGGGCTTAGCGCCAGGGAAAGAGCAATGATACCGATGTCAGCATTGCCGGTTTGCACGAACTGCGCAGTCTGCGCAATGTTCTCCCCATATACCAGTTTTGGCTTGATCTGCTCCCAGACACCGGCAGCGCGCAAAGCCTCTTCTGCCCGCTTTCCATAGGGAGCATGACGAGGATTGGCAATCGCAATTCGCCTGAAGCGCGCTTCAGTCAAATCGGACAGAGCCAGGGTGCTGGCGTCCACAGTGGAGCTCCACAACACGATGCGTCCGATGGCATAAGGCCGGACCGGCGAGGCCGCCCAGCCTGCCGCCTCCAGTTCACGCGGGTAACTGATATCGGCTGAGAAATACAAATCGAAAGGAGCACCCTGTGTGATTTGTGCATTGAAAGTGCCAGAGGAACCGTAAACAACTTCGACCGAGGCATCCGCATTGTCTTGCATGAAGTCTGCAATGATTTGGTCCATCGCAAACTTGAGGTCGGCTGCCGCCGCTATGGTAATGGCATCAGCACGCAGTGCAGGTGATATCGCTGCCATTAACAGCAGCAGGAATATCCGGATCGGCTTGTACATGGCAACAACCATTCGGAATCTGGGTGGAAGAATAATGACAGGAATATACACGGGATTTTATTTCAGAGGTTCATATTTTGCCTGCTAACGGCGTATCCTCGCGTATCCGGAACCAGCCTGTCAGGCTCAAGCGCTGGCGCTGGGCCGGCAGTACTTCATGCGGAAAGCGTTCACTCAGGAACAACACCAGTGTGTTGTATTCAGGCTTCACTCTGTATAACAGCGTCGTTTCATCTTCCGCATACAACAACAATTCCCCACCAGCATCAGGGGGCCAGTCACGATTCAGATACAGCACTGAGGACAGTATCCTGTTACTGCGACCGGCAAAGGCATCGCGGTGTTTTGCGTAGAAATCACCCGGCTCATAGCGGGCATAGTGACATTCATAGTCGAAGAGTCCGAAGAAGAGGCGCTGATTAAGTCCGTGCCTCAGCTGCCCGGCGAAGTCCAGATACGATCGGGTGGCTTGACTGTTCGCCTGAAGCCAACTGATTTTGTCGCTGCGCACCCGCAGATCATGCTGCTGCAGGTTCTGCCGGCCCGTGCCAGCAGCAGTAAACGCCGCAGTTTGCATCGCGCGTACGTCCGCATACAGGCCTGCGATCACCTCTTCATCGAGGGCTTGGGTGAGCACAATGAAGCCCTGATCAACCAGGGCGTCTGCAATTGTGTCGAGGCGAGAGTCGGTAATCAGCTTATTGTGCTTCTTGTGGTATCGCCTGTGGTGCTGCATCCATCAGGCTTTGCAGCAGCGCGGCCATTTCGGGCAGTTCACCTACTACGTTGAAGTTGCCGAAAGACTCGGTATCAGCCTTGCCGGTGGCATAGTCGATGGGAAGCAGTCCGCGCGCATCCCTGGCGTACAGATTCGCACCGTTTTTCACGAGAAATCTGGTCACTTCCAGCCAATTGAGCCGTGCGGTAGTGTGCAAGGGGGTTTCAGCAGTTACGCCACCAGCCTGGTTGATATCAAGACCGGCATCTATCAGGAGTTGCAGTCCCTCCATCACAGTCTGCTCATTCTTGTTGCGATTTCTGCTGCCGCCACCGTTGGTCATGGCAATCAGGGGGGTAACGCCCAGCACATTGCCGTGATGGATGTCAGCCTTGAATTCCAGCAACAGCTTCATCATGTCGACATCAGCTCCGTATGCCGCGCGCTGCAGCGGCGTGGAACCGGTAGTCATCACCGGATTGTCGCCGGCGCGGTCGTTGTAGATCTGGCGCGGGGGTGGTGAGAGCTTGAGGGCATAATCAGGATTCGCCCCGCGCTCCAGCAGCATGCGCGCCACTTCCAGGCCAGTCGTATTCTGGATCGGCTGGATGTCTCCGCGTGCGCTGGCCGGCAGGATGTTCAGGTCGGCAGCAGCATACAGGGGCGTACGGCCCCAGTAATCCCACTGGTTCACATCAGCACCCTGCTCCACCAGATATTTTGCGATGTCGAAACGCATATTCAGCAAGGCCAATACCAGCGGGCTGATGTTGTCGGGGTCAGGCTTGTTGATATCAGCACCCGCTGCCAGCAATTTCTTTACACACTCAAGGCAATCTTCACGTACTGCATACAGCAGCGGAGTAAAACCTCCAGTGAACATTTCCTTTACGCGTGGCTCGGAGGTAACACGGCGTTCCCAGTTGCGATCAATGGCGCGCTCATCCACACCGGCACCTTCTTCGATCAGGAAATCGACCATTTGCGGATGTTTGCGCGCTGCAGCCCACATCAATGCAGTTTGTCCGCCCCACTTTTCAGCCGCATTTACGTTGGCACCCTTGCGTACCAGCAGTTTGGCAGCTTCCAAATTACCGGTGCGTGCTACTGCCATCAGGGCAGTCTGGCCTTCGGTGTTCGGGGATTCCACATCAGCGCCAGCATCCAGCAATAATTCCAGCATCGCGATATCTGCCTTGACCGCTGCTTCCATCATCGGTGAGGAACCATAATCATTATGGGTATTGGGAACAGCTTCAGCACGCAGCAGGCGTTTGGCCAAGTCTACGTTGCCATGATAGGCAGCCCAATGCAGAGCGGTAGTGCCATCCGATGAAGGCTGGTTCACATCCACACCCGAGGACAGCAGTTCCATCGCAGCGGCAAACTCCGATTGTTCAACCAGTTCCACCAGGGTCTGGGCTTGAACCAATGAGCTCAAACCCAACAACGCAACCAGAATTACACGTTTCATACAGAACCTCTTCCAACCACTGCAACAGTACTGAGACTGGCCTGAAAATATTACACTTCGGAAAGTATGCCGGTGCTGTCACCAAAATGATCAGGTTCCATGCCGGACTTGTGAAGCACTGTCAGCATCAGGTTGGCCAGCGGCGTGTCTTTGGGATAAGCCAAATGCTGCCCACCTTGCAACGCGCCATTGGCCTTGCCGACCAACACCGCAGGTACCGGGGAGCAGTTGTGCAGGTTGGAATTGGCCATGCCGCTGCCGTACATCAGCAAGGAATGATCGAGTACTGAACCATCGCCATCAGGCATTTCGGACAAGGTCTTGACGAATTTGGCGAAGGCCGAGAAATACCAGGTTTGTACCTGGGTCAGGCGCGCCATCTTGGCCGGATCATTTTGGTGATGTGACAGGGGATGAAATGCATCTGAAATACCGATGTGGGTAAAGGTACGCATGCTGACCTCACGATCAGTCATGAAACTGATGATGCGCGTCAAGTCGGCCTGATAAGCCAGGGCCATCAAGCTGTACATCAGGTCCAGATGTGCCGGGAAATTGCCTGGAGTCCCTACAGGAGCATCCGGAATTTCAACATGCGACAAATCCTGTTCGCCCAGTTTCTGCAGTTGCAATTCCACGTCACGGACGGAATCGAGATACTCGCCCATCATGACCCGGTCGGAAGCGCCAAGTTGTTTGTTCAGCGAATTCGCATCTTCCATGACGAAATCCAGCAGGCTACCGGTTTCCCTGGAAATTGCTGAACGTTCGTCAGCAGTATCACCCTGCCCGAACAAACGGTAATAGAGTTTGCGCGGATTGCCTTCCATCGGCAGCGGCTGGGTCGGAGTCTTGAATGCGATGGTGGATGAGAAACTGCCAGAGCCACCCTCTACGGTAGAAACCTCCAAAGACGGGAAAGGAGTATTCTGGCCCAGTACACGTGCTGCCATCTGATCCACGCTGACACCATCATCAGGATTCGTGGTGCCTTCAGGGGCCACACAGCGCAACCAGCATCCAGCCTTGATGGCATGGGGATCGGGGCTTTCAGCAGGCTTGTTGCGCAAACCGCTGACAACCGTCATGTAATCCCGGAAATCGGCAAGCGGAGTCAGGATCGGACTCATCGCGAAGTCACGCCCGGTCGTTGCAGGTGTCCAGCTATCCTGCACCGCACCATGGGGAACATAGACAAAACCAAGACGCAGGTTAGCCACCTGCTGTGCAGAAACTGCTGGCACCATCGCATCGAGGAAAGGCAAGGCGATGGTTGCACCTGCTCCGCGCAATACGTGACGTCGTGAAATGTGCTTCTTGGTAATAAACATAGGGTTTCTCCCTTGCTTGTTTTATGAGTCAGAACGGCCTGACGCAGCCGATCTGAATTTGTTTGTCTTATTAAGGATTCAAACTGACCACAGCCTTCGCTATTGCCTGCTCACTATCCGCAGTTACATCGGCTACTTCTTCAGGTTCTGCACCCGCTGCCTCGACATAGCGGAACTGGTCGCTATTGACCACGCCCAGCACGATGTCAAAGAAACGGTAATCATTTTTTTCAGTCTGTTTCACTACTTTGCGTACAGCCGGCATATCCTCCGCGTGCACGGGCCGCCCCAACGCGTAGGTCAACAGGTGTTCTGTCAGGTTTTCTGCGAATAGTTGCGGTCTTTCCAGGATGGCTTCACGCAGATCGTTGACTCCGTTGATGGGCTTGCCATCAGGCAGCTGTGCTGCAACATCCACGGGCAGTCCCACAGTACGGTCAATTTCCCGATAACGGCCAACCGAATCGAAGTTTTCCAGGGCGAAACCGAGCGGATCAATGAAGCCGTGGCAACCACCACAACTGGGGTTGTTGCGGTGCGCCTCAAGACGCTGCTTGATCGTCATCGCTTGCTTGCCAGGGGTATTGTCGGCAAGGGCTTCGACGTTCGGTGGCGGCAGCGGAGGCGGGGTGCCCATGATGTACTCAAGCACATACTTGCCTCTCAATACCGGAGAAGTTCGATCAGGATAAGCAGAAGCCATCAGGATACCGCCTTTGCCGAGCAGGCCAAAACGCTCCTCATGGTTGATCAGCGGCACTTTCCTGAACTCGTCACCCTTGATGTGCTGCATATCGTAATGCAGTGCCAGTCGCTCGTTGATGTAGGTGTAATCCGCGGTGAGCAATTCCATTACAGGCCTGTTGCCGAGGAAGATGTCGCGCGTAAACAGATCTACTTCCTTCTTCAACAAGGGGCGAATGCCTCTGTCAATATCGCGGAAGATAGCCGGATCCGGATCCACTTCATCGATTGCAGCAAGATTCAGCCATTGATAGGCAAAATTTGATGCCAGGGTTTGCGCACGCGGATCCTGCAGCATGCGGGTAACCTGGGCTTCCATGACCTCGAGTTTGCTCAATTCTCCGGCATCGGCCAGGTCGAGCAATTCCTCGTCCGGGATGCTGCTCCAGAGGAAGAAGGACAAACGGGTAGCCAGATCGAGATCACTCAAGGCATGAATGGAACCGGGCTCGGCTCCTTCCGGCAACTGTTCAATGCGGTACATGAATTTCGGGCTGGCAATTACCGCAGTCAAGGCATGGCGCACGCCCATCTCGAAACCTTCGCTGTTGTTGCTGGTTTCAAACACGGTCATCAGACGACTCATGTCTTCATCAGTTACCCGGCCGCGATATGCCTTGCGGGCAATGTCATGGATGATCTCGCGTGCACAGCTGGTTTCTTCATCGGGTGAGGCAGGATAGCAGGTGAACACGCGTTCACGTGCCGGGGTGGCACTCAAGCCAGCCGGATTGAAAGGGCCCTGCACTTCAATCGAAGAGAGCGGAATCGCACTGGCACCGCCTCCGGGAGTGATGGAAGCAAGATTGGTTTCAGATTCTGCGAAAGAGCGGTGTACAAACGTTACCGCCAGTTTGTGCGGGCCGGACGTCGCACTGAAACGGATATCCTTGATGCGCTTGTTGATTTCATCGACGGCAGAGTCACCGATCTGGTCGATCGCCCTGAGGTCGTCGCCACCACCGATTTCAAGTTCAAAGAATTTGACGCCATCCAATGTTGCAATCAGCGTATGCGAAAATTCCTGGTTGGTGACCCACAAGGCCGCCGCAAGGTTGCCAACATTGAGGACGTATTCGCCATCGGCAGGGAAATAATGCTCTACCTGCAAACCACCTCGGGTACCCAGCGGCAAG
>JBIIWM010000139.1:0-7614 GCA_044338875.1 Pseudohongiellaceae bacterium
AACCAGATTGCCCAAAAGGTTATTCACCAGCTGATCGGCGAATTCAGTATTGAGCATGTAGCCCGGGTACACAGTGCTGAAATTTGCAGTGCTCGCTAGCGATGCTGCGATTTGTTTCTGTGTCATGCCTGATTCGTATTGCTGAACCATTGATGACAAATTGGTGGCACCTGGGGCTGCTTTGAACATGCCCACATAGATACCAACAAGTACGTCTCTTACTTCGGCTGTAATAGTCGCCATTCAAGATCTCCTTCGTAACGTTACGTGATCGGTTATTACTAGTTTATAGTTGATTTTTCTTGAAACGAATTCTTCCAAAAAATCTTTACCACCGGCATCCATACTATCTACCGTGTAGTCAATGCCATGTGATTTACATCACAAGCGATTAAAAATACCTGCAAATAGCTCAGCCTGCTTGCATAGCCCTACGAATTTGGAGGCTCGGTAGGAATGTACACCGTCAAAGATTATACCGACTCAATGTCAAAAGCAAGCTATTAACCCAAGTTTTAACTACCGCTCACAAGCTATTAATAAATATGAGATAAAGACCTAGAGCATATAGCTGAGACCCAGCTCGAACGCTGTCCCATTGTTCTGGAAAGGGATTAGGTTACTGCTTTGACCTTGGTGACTAACATTGACTTGAAAATCCAGTTTTTGCTTCAGGTTCTGGCGGTACTGCATTCGGAACAGGCGGCTGTTCAACTGTCTGCGCGCTCCTGATGCCAATAATTCGCTATACCCCATTTCATCATCCAGCGAAGCCAGACTAAATTGGACATCCACCACGCCCTTGCCCAGATCCTGCTGCCAATAAAGACGTAGCTTCCAGCCGTTTCGCTCCCCTCCCGGTCGCTGCCCATTGACGGCAATGTTTTCCACGAAGCCTGCTTCCATTCCGTAAAGTCGATCCCCGCCCTCCGGCCGACACTCCATTCCCGCCGATGCGCTGGTTTCTACGCCACTAAAAAGGCTTTGCCCGTGATAAAGCTGGTACTGTGCGGCCATTTCATATTTGGGCACGCAACCGCTACCTTCTGGTCTGAAATAGGCGCGGGCTTCAGTGACACTATAAAGAGGGCTACCTCCAAAGATGAGATGACTGGTTCCCGCCGTCAGATTCCAAAGCCAGTTGCTCCAGTTACTCCCCAATGAATAACGCCAGTCCAGTTGCAATAGGTCAGATTGTGGATGCGCGCTACTTCGATTGCGCACGGCGGCTAGAAAATCATGAGAAAAATCAGGAGTTAACTTTTGATATGTTCCAGCCAGACGGACGTTGAGGTATGGGTCGCTGATGGGCTGGTAAGCTTCGTCAAGGGTCAACTGTACCGGCTCCCCAGATAGGGTTAGTGTAAGATCACTTCTAGAAGGAGCACCATTAAGATTGCTGTCGTAGCCCAAACCCATTTCAGCTACCAAGCCCTTGCGTGAGGTCTGTTTTGTCCAGAGTTCCTGGCGCTCTTGCAGTATGGCAACAAGGTGCATCGGCGTATCACTGCGGCTCAACAGATTGCTGTTAAGCTCCAGAGCCGGGAATATCTGTCCTGCCTGAAATAGCGCCTGGGCATAATCAATCTTGGCGGCTCCATTTTCCGGGTTCAGCAATAATGCACGCTCCAGCGCCTCAAGTGCCGATGCCAGCTCGCCAGTATTTAGCTCGCTGGCACCCAGCAAGGCAAAGAATTCTGAACTTTCCAGACACTCGCCAATTATTTTTGCCAGTCTTGCCCGAACGTCAGGCCAGGCTGTGGGGCTGAATGGATAATAGCTATCAAGGGCAGGGCAGGCTGTTGCCGACAGAGGCATGAACGCGCAGAGCATGACAAAAGCCAATCGTATTAGCATACGCAAACTATTTGGGGTTCCTATGATCGATCGGCGGGCATTGGTCTTAACTACTTCAGCTGACAACTCACCGCCATTGAGCGCATGAAGGTTACATTAGAACGCAATCCCGGAGGAGCAACAAGCGCAGGGCTTAGTGCCTGCCTCCGTGCAAGAGCTTGAGGGACGGCGCTTCGCTCTGCTGCTTGCCAGCAGCACGAAGTGATTGTGAAGGAGCGAATAGCGTATGCGGAGTTTGCAAGCCATTGAGCAGATAACTTCCTTGTGATTGAAGATGCTGGTCAGGCAATTGCCGGGCAGCGCATTCACCGATCAGGATCGGTTGCGCAAGATCAATGGTCATGTCCTGAATTCTGAGTGCGATGGTGACGGTCTCGCCAAGCAAGGTGTGGCTACGGCGATGTGCGGGACCTATTGAACCCACCAGCACAGGTCCTTGTTCAATCCCGATGCCCAATGCCAAAGGCTCTAATCCCTGAGGAGGGGTTTGCGGCAGAACTTCCTGAATGGTTCGTTGCATCAGTAGTGCAGCTTGCAGTGCGTTGGTTGCTGACTGCTCGTCACTGCCGGTCCACAGTGCCAGCAAGGAATCGCCCTTGAACTCATGCACCTGACCTTTATGGGACTCGATGATTTCAGTTGCCCGGACAAAGAAAAAGTGCAGCAAGGCTGCTGACTCTTCCGGTGGACGAGACTCGGTATAGGCTGAGAAATTACGTAAATCAGCACTCAACAAGGTAACGCTCTGACGATGCGCAACAATGCTGGAATTAGGCAAGCTATAGGCAATTTCTTTTGCAATATCTACCGGCAGATAACTGCTCAGGTTGCTCATCAAACGGCCTCGTTCCAATTTTACCCGCGCATATTCATGCAGTAACAAAAGGCCTGCTGCCAATAGACTATATAAAGATGGACACAGCCAGCCCAGCCATATGGAAACAGAAGCAAGCAGTTGTATGTGAAGAACCAAGGCGAGCAGTGGGAAGAGCAACCCGCATACGGCAAGCAGATAGCCCGTGGCTTTTTCCCTTGTTCCAGACAAAGCGAATAACAGCAAGCCAAACATGACACTCACACATGCGAGCAGCAATGGACCTCGGGCCGGCGTGTATGGAACCTCGTTATCGAGAACGCTGCCAAGGATTCTGGCCTGAATCTCAACGCCTGGCGCAGCACCATCAAAAGGAGTCGGGACGATGTCAACCAAACCGAATGCGGTATACCCAATCAAGGCCCAGGTATTTTCGAGCTCTTCGGCATTAATGTTTCCGTTGATCACATCTACTGCAGAAAACGCGCGATAGGCTTCCGGTGCCTTACGGAAGGAAACACGCATGTTTCCAACTGCATCGAGTGGGATGTTTAAGCCCGGGTACCCAGCCAGCTGCAATTGTTGTTGCGCCGCCATAATGCCACTTTTTTTATTGAGACTTGCTTCCCAGCGGGGGGAACCAGTAGCCAGCAGCAAAGCGCTGATGGAAAGTGCGGGATAAACCTTGCCATCCACACAAACCACTGCCGGTACTTTGCGCACGGCGCCATCAGTATCAAGCAAGGCAGCGATATGCCCCTTGGGAACCGCTGCAAAATCTGCATTATTTGCAATATAGCTGCTTGCGGTATTGAGAGTGCTGTTATTGCAAGCAATGCCATTGAGCGCATGAGTAAGTTGGCCGGTCTTAATTTGTTGGCTGGCTTGGAGATCCGGCAACTGGGATATTGCCGCCGGGGCTGCGAGCAATGCGGTCAAAAGCTCACTGTCGCCTTCGCGCGCCTCCGCAAACACAACATCGTATAGCTGTAATTGAGCGCCAGCAGCAGCGAGAGCATCTGCCAGTTTGGCCATAGTCACGCGCGACCAGGGCCAAGCACCCAACTGCTCAATACTTTTTTCATCAATGGCGATGATGTTGATGCGTTCTTCTGTTTCCGTATCCGGATTCAGACGCCAGGCAATCTCACCAACCCGTTCTTCAAAAGTGCCCAGTGGTGCTCTGAAAAGCGTAAGCGCCAGAAAGGTGATAACGCCCGCCAACAGCAGCAAGCCTACTCGCGCAAATGCTGGATTAAGCATGGCTATGGCAGCAAGCGATTTTCCAATGGGCAGGTTACGCAAGCGGGACCACATTACGGTTGCACACTCCACAGCGTCAGGCCTTCAATTTTGCCGGCATCCACTGTAGTTTCGAAAAAGTAGCCAGCCTCGGTACCGTCAATACTCAGAGATCCAACGGTCACCTTGTCATCGGTACGATTGCGGAAAATACCTCCGCCAAAAACATGCCCGCTGTCGGTGAAAGCAAACTTGCCAGTTGCAGCGTGACCCAGTTGCAGGCTGGTCGAGTAAAGGCGTTCATCAATATTGATATTCAGCAAGCCACCATAAACATCCATCAGCTCTGCACCCTTTTCAGTGCTGAGGTACGCTTGGGCTTGCGTGAGGTTGAAGGCCAATATACCCAGCCCTGGCTTCAATTCCTTACTGCCATTCTCAAGCCGGAACAATGCATAGTGGTCATTACCGATAGTGATTTGTCTGCCTTCGGAAAATGCTTGGGCATAGGAAACAGTAATACGCTCGTTCTCAAGCTGTCTGCCTGCCCAGCGGCCCCATACGAGCTGCGTATTCTGGGTTAGCACTTCTGCGGGCACTACAACATCCGGCGTATATTCGGGGGTTGGTGGTGGAGGTGGTGGTGGAGGCACAAAGTTGTTGACCAACTCTTTGCCATCAGCGATTTTTCGGGATACCGCCATCGTAGTAACAGAATCAGTATAGATATCACTACCGCCAGCCTTCTCATGTTCGGTTTTACCGGTCTCAGCAAGAATCTGATCGGATTGCTCCAGGATTGTTTCAGGCAGGACCTTTCCTGGAATTTGCAAAAGCACTGGCGCTACCGACTTGGCGCTGATTTCGATAATCTGAGCGGCACCACCGGCCAACTCAAGAGAGTTTTGACTGCAAGGTCCAAATGCTTCTGCCGTGCACGCACCTGAGAAGGGTGCAACCACGATGGTACCTTCATTGACGAAGGCTCGCACAGACTGCTTGGACGCACTCACTACAAAATCAGTACCCCGGACGCCAATGGCAGCAATCGGGGTGTTCATGCGGAAATTCTGCCTGGCTTCTTTCGCGGCCTTGCCCGAGATGGCGCGCGTGACACCTTCGATAAGGTTCAACTTCACTGTCGAGGCTGCCGGATTCTGCTGGTCGTAGTCGTAACGGAGGATTTCGAGCGTACTGGAAGGCCTGACACTGACCAGCGCCTGGTCCACGAAACGCACATGCACATGGCCGTTAGTGCCGGTTTCAATGATGTCGTCCACGCTGATGCTCATGCCGATTCGCAAGGGCTCCCTGCCACCGTCTACGCTTCTGACATAGGCCTTGCCCAACACCAGGCTAACCTCGCCCACTGCACTGGCACCCGGCGTTGAGGCAAACAGCGGCAGCGCGCCGGCCCACAGCGCGACACTGAGCAAGGACGCGAGCGCGTTCATGCCTGACCTGCTGGCGGTTCTTCCACCTGCCTTGGCGGGACTGGTCCTGAGCTTGGGTCTGGTGTTGTGCTGCATTTTCATCAAGTTGTCCTCTTTACACAGGTGTCCTCTGTACGGAGGTTGGCGTAAAGTGTGCGGCAGCCGAGAGCTTCGGCAACCTGCGGCAGATCCGGGTCGAGCATATACATGGATATACTGAATATCACCGCGAAGGATATCTCATATGATATCACTTGCGAGTGACGACGATCACACAGCTCCTGAATTGCAAGATTTGCCATTCGGCTTCAAGTACTTATAATCCCGGCAACTATTGATTCAGGCCCGCGCCGCGCCACAACGGCCCCATGTCGAACCCATGCTCATGTCGAACCCATGGTAGTCACCCCCGAGCTTCTCAGCTTTTTCCCCCTGCTTAAATCGCTATCTGCCAGCAGCCTTGCCCTGCTTGCGGAGCACTGCACCTTGCAGAAATTTGCCAGAAGAGCGGTAGTTCTCAATGCCAATACCCAGGAAAACCAGGTGTGCTTTCTGTTCGAGGGCCGGCTCCAGGGTGTCGATTTCACCGTAGATGGCCGCGAAGTTGGGCTTTATTTCGTTGAACCGGGTGATTTTTGCGGAGAGCTTAGTCTCTTCGATTTTGGCCCTCAGCCTGAATTCGTCATTGTGCTGTCGCCTGCAGTGGTGGTGTCGATACCGGTAGCCGCCCTGCGCGGCCTGATGCTGAGCACGCCGGTAATCGTCCAGCAACTGGGGTTCCGCCTGGCCAGCCGCTTGCGCCAGATGACCTATCAACGCTCGCTGCTGGGCATGCCCAATATTTCCCAACGGGTCTGTTGCCAGCTCTGGCTGCTAATACCCGACACAGAACGCAACGACACCAACGCCCTTATCAAGAACCCACCCACGCACATGGAAATTGCCATCATGCTCAACCTGAGCAGAGAGACGGTTACACGCGTGTTCCAGACCTTGCAGACGCGCGAGATTGTGCGGCGCGATGGCACCACGCGTTTGCTGGTGCCCGACCTGTCAATGTTGAAAGCACTGGCTGACGGCAGCGCCGAGCTTTGAGCACTGTAACTTCTGGGCGCTGCGGTTTCCCTGTAAACATCCACTGGCGCTGGGGTACAATGCCGCTACTTTCGTGAGTCTGACTTGAATTAACCTGCCATGACCCCACCTAATTGGCTGGCAAAGTGCAGGCGACGTCTCATGTCGCTGTTCAATACTTTTGATTCAAAAAGTATGAGGAGCACCCGGGAAGAGTCTTCCTGCAGAACAAGACTCTCGAAAACAACAACCCATAAGCAGCACAAGTATTCTCATGACTAAAACCAAGACTTCAACGCCCTCCGGCTCCCAGGAACTGAAAGACGCACTGGCATCGGTAAAGCAGCATTTCATTTATGCCGGCTGCTTCAGCGCCGCCGTGAACATCCTGGTATTGGTGCCCATTCTGTACATGCTGCAGGTCTACGACCGCGTCATGACCAGCGGCAGCTTTTCCACCCTCGGCACGCTGACGTTCCTGATGATGTTCCTGATGATCGCGATGGGCGGCTTCGAATGGGTACGCTCCTATATCCTGGTGGCGGCCAGCAACAAGATCGAGCTGGTGCTGCGTGAGCGCGTCTTCAAGGCAACTTTCAAGTTGTCGCTGTTTGGGGGCAACAAGAGCGGCGCCCAGCCAATCAACGACCTGATCGGGTTGCGCCAGTTCCTCACCGGCAACGGCGTCTTCGCGTTTTTTGATGCGCCCTGGCTGCCCTTCTATCTCGCCATCATGTTCATGTTCCATTTCTGGTTTGGCATCAGTGCGATCATCGCCGGTATCGTGATGATTGCCCTGGCCTGGCTCAACGAAAAAGCCACCAACAAGACCATGAAGGACGCCAATACCGAGGCCAACCTGGCGACGGCGCGCCTGAACAGCAGCCTGCGCAATGCGGAAGTCATCGAAGCCATGGGCATGACCGAGAGCGTGCGCAGGGACCTGCAACAACAAAGTGACAAGGTGCTTGCGCTGCAAACCGATGCCAGCAAGCAGGCAGGAGCGATTTCCTCGGTCTCCAAGACCTTCAGGGCCATCGTGCAATCCTTGATGATTGGCCTCGGCGCCTTGCTGGCGCTGGAGCATCAAATTTCGCCCGGTTCGGTAATTGCCGGTTCATTGCTGCTGGGTCGTGCGCTGGCGCCGATCGATATGCTGGTAGGCACCTGGAAAGGCTTTTCTGTTGCGCGCGC
>JBIIWM010000140.1:0-7609 GCA_044338875.1 Pseudohongiellaceae bacterium
AGTTGGACAGGTTTGCTGCATGCTGGCGCTGATACAAAGAGTCTTGACGGCGAGAGTGGAAATTGCCGGTGAACTGGCGGGTGCCATCAACCAGGGACTGCTGGTGTTTCTGGGCGTCGAGAAGGACGACACGCATACGGAGGCCGAACGGTTGCTGAAGAAAATATTGGCTTACCGCGTCTTCGCTGATGCCGAAGGCAAGATGAACCTGAGTGTGCAGGATGTGAAGGGTGGCTTGTTGATAGTTAGCCAGTTCACGCTGGCCGCCAGCACCGACAAAGGCTTGCGCCCAAGTTTCTCCAGTGCAAAACCACCGACAGAGGCGGAGGAACTGTATCGCTATTTCCTGGAGCGGGCACGCCTGCAGCATGCGCCAGTGGCGGCGGGTCAGTTTGGTGCTGATATGCAGGTGAGTCTGGTCAACGATGGGCCGGTGACCTTTTTGTTGCGTAGTTGATTCCGGATGAAGGCTCTCTAGGAGGCCGGGGTTTCCGCTTCTTCTTCGTCTGGTTTGTAGAACAGGCGGCTGCCCATTAGTCCGAGTTCGAACAGGAACCACATTGGCAGTGCCATCAGGAACATGGAGAGCGGGTCTGGAGGAGTTAGTGGAACCGCCGCCACAAAACATCCCACGATGATGTAGGGACGTTTTTCCACGAGATCTTGCGGGGTGGTCACTCCGGACAGCACCAGCAGAATGGTGGCCACCGGAATTTCAAACACAATGCCGAAGATCAGGAACAGGGCCATCACGAAATTGTAGTAGGCTCCCATGTCGGTCATTACTGCCACCGTTTCTGGTGCAGACTGGATGAAGAAATTGAAGAGGTACCCAAGCACGACGTAATAACAGAACGCCAGTCCCGCATAAAACAGCAGGACGCTCGACACCAGGATGGGCAGCGTGACGCGGATTTCATTCTTGTACAGTCCTGGCGAAATGAAGGCCCAGGCTTGATGCAGGATGTAGGGGATCGACAGGAACAACGACACCATGAAGGTCAGCTTCATGGGGATCATGAACGGATCCATCGGATTGGTGGAAATTATTTCATTGTCCAGTTGTTCTATCAGTGGCGCTGATACGAACTCGTAGATTGGATTGGCCCAGAAATAAAGCAGGAAAAACAGCACAAGTACCACTCCCACGCTGCGCAACAGGCGGTCGCGCAACTCAAGGAGATGAGCGACCAGGGGGAGTTCCTTGGAGTCTTCGTCTTTGGTTGCGCTCATGGTCAGGGCTTCGGGGTTTCGGTCTGGGCGCTATCACCGGCTTGGGCAGGTGTTGAGCTGGCGGTGCCGGAGCTGCCATCACTATTGTCAGTAGTGGTAGTAGAAGCTTCGCCAGCAGGAGAGGCGGCACTTGTAGCAGTAGTCGTGCGCTCAACTGTGGCTGCAGGTGCTGGGGCAATAGTGGTGTTGGCTGTCGCGCCAGGGCTGCCGGTAAAAGACGCTACCTGTGCTTCCAGATCAATGTTCTTCTTGAACTGTTCGGTTTCTTTCTTGATGGAACTGATGGAGTTCTGCACCTGCGACTGGGTGTGCCGGAACTTCTCCATGATTTCTTCGTTGCGCAACGTGCGACGAATTTCATCAGCGCCAATCTCCTTTTCGATATCGGCTTTAATGCTGTTGAAACTGCGGCGCAGCCGGCCGACCCACAGGCTAACCGTACGGATAGTACCGGGCAGGCGCTCAGGACCGAGGACCACCAGTGCCACGATTCCGACCACTACTATTTCAAAAAAGCCGATGTCAAACATGCGGGCTGGCGCTGCCGTGCGGCAGTGACCTATTTCTGGTCTTCAACTTTTTCTGCTTTGACATCAATGGTGCTCTTGTCATCACCATCCGTCAGTTGATCCTGTGGCTTCTCTGTTTTGCCTTCATCCATGGCTTTCTTGAAGCCACTGATGGCACCGCCAAGGTCAGACCCCAGGTTCTTGAGTTTCTTGGTGCCGAAAACCATCAGGAAAATCACCAGTACGATCAGTAATTGCCAAATACCTATTCCAGCTCCCATAACGTGCTCCTAAAATGTTCAGAGTTGTTGATTGGCGCGCATTATATCAACCGCGGGCCGCTTTTTCTTCCAGTCCTGACATCCCGAAACGACGCTCCAGCTCTTTGAGAACATCGTCCGGGCTGCAATCGAGCTGCGCCAGCATCACCAGACTGTGAAACCACAGGTCTGCGGTTTCAGAGACAAGCTTGCTGCGATCCGCACCCTGCTCCACATCGCGTGCCGCCAGTATGGTTTCGACCGCTTCCTCGCCTACTTTCTCCAGGATCTTGTTGAGTCCGGCATGCTGCAGTTTCGCGACATAGGAAGAATCCGGACTTGCGCTTTTGCGCTGTTCGATTAATGCCGCGAGTTTGGTCAGGGTGTCGCTCATGTATTTGCTTGCTTCAGTTATTCAGTCTATTGATCAGTCTTTGCCTGCATAAATGCGGGCCGGGTCCTTGATAACGGGGGTGGCAACCTGCCATTGGCCGTTAGCGTCGAGTTTCTGGTAGTAACAGTTGGCTCTGCCCGTATGGCAGGCGATGCCGCCCAGTTGCTCTACCTTGTATATGAGGCTGTCGTTATCGCAATCAAGGTACAGTCCATGCAAGATCTGCACATGGCCCGATTCCTCGCCTTTGCGCCACAGTCGCTGCTTCGACCGGGACCAGTAGACAGCCCGGTTTTCCTGAGCCGTAAGTTGCAGGGCTTCGCGATTGGCAAAGGCCTGCATCAGAATGTCGCCGGTTTTCCAGTCTTGGGCGATCACCGGCACCAGGCCGTTGGCATCCCAGCGGATGGCATCCAGCCAGTCGGATTGCATGTCTCGGGTACCCCTTGGAAAAAGGCGGCTAGCATACCTAATTTTCAGTCTGGAGGCCGTAAAAACCCACCAGGCATCAGCTTGCAGAACCATGCTTTCCCAAAAGGATGCAGAAGTGCGAGGCTAAAAATGAAACCAGTCCGGAAACAGCTGCAGAAACAACAATAGGATAACGGCAATTGTAAGCACTATTGAGGAAGTTCTGTGGTAATTCCGTGCATTTTGCGCAGATTCCAGTTTGCGCAGGCGCGCCTCCAATTGCTGCTGGTGCTGGCCGGTATTGGCAGTCGCCTGTAGTGCCCCATAAAGAAGTTCTGGAATCTCGGGTGCCTGTTCGAGCCATTGGGGCAGCTTTTCACCCATCTTTTTCAGGTTGCTTAGCGGCGAAAGGCGCTGTTTCTGCCAATTTTCGAGGAAGGGATAAGCAGTCTGCCACAGGTCAAGCTCGGGATAGAGCTGCTTGCCCAAGCCTTCTATGTTTAGAAGGGTCTTCTGTAGCAGGACCAGCGAAGGCTGCACTTCCATGTTGAAGCGGCTGGCGGTGCGAAACAACTGCAGTAGCAACTGGCCAAAGCTGATGTCACGGATCGGTTTCTGGAAAATCGGTTCGCAGACGGCACGCATGGTGGCTTCAAAGGCGTGAATCGGGGTATCGGCAGGCACCCAGCCGCTTTCCACATGCAATTCTGCCACCCGACGGTAATCCTGTTTGAAGATGGCGAGCAGGTTGCGTGCAAGGTATTGCTGGTCGGCTTTGCTCAGGCTGCCAATGATGGCGCAATCGAGTGCGATGTATTGCGGGTTGTCCTTGTGCTCGCGCGAGACATAGACATTACCCGGGTGCATGTCGGCATGGAAAAAGCTGTGGTTGAACACCTGGGTGAAAAAGATCTCGACCCCGGTTTCTGCCAGGCGCTTGATATTGATGCCCGCTGCCTTGATTTCTTCCACCTGGCTGACAGGAATGCCATAAATGCGTTCCATCACCAGCACGTTGCCGCGGCAGTAGTCCCAGTACACCTTGGGGACGTACAGCTGGGCTGAGTCCTTGAAATTGCGACCGAGCTGAGAGGTGTTGGCGGCCTCCGCCAGCAGGTTGAGCTCGTCGAAGATCACGTGTTCGTAGTCACGCACTACCTCTTGCAGGCGCAGCCGTTTGCCGCCACTGATCCGGTTTTCCACAAAGGTCGCAATGCTGTGCAGCAGGGCTACATCGTCGCGAATGATGAATTCGATGCCGGGGCGGATGACCTTGATGCAGACTTCTTCACCGGTGTGGAGCTTGGCGGTATGCACCTGGGCCACTGATGCTGATGCGAGGGGCTGCAAGGAGAATTCGCTGAAGTTTGCGGCGATCGGTTTGCCCAGTGCGGTTTCGATCAGGTCCTTGGCCAGCGCGCCATCAAAGGGAGCGACCTGGTCCTGCAGCAGCGCCAGCTCATCGGCGATGTCGGGCGGTACCATGTCTCGGCGCGTGGAGAGCAACTGGCCGAACTTGATAAAGATCGGGCCGAGTTCTTCCAGTGCCAGCCGCAAGCGGGTACCCCGGTTGAGTTTGTCGATATCAGGATGGCTGGACGCAGGGAAGCCCAGTACCAGCGCCAGCCAGCGTGCTTGCGGAATGGCTTCCAGCAGCTCGCCCAGGCGATAACGGGCAGCGACACGGTAAATGCGGAACAGGCGCAAGGACTTTTGCATGATTCAAGGGCTGGCTTCAGGGGCGGCAACGATAGCGTAAAAGGCCGGACGGGGCAAAGCAGGTGCTCCGGGGTCTAAAGATTTGTGCGAAACCTGACGTTAAGGCACTCATGACCTTCTGGCATTTTGAATAGAACCTGGCTGTGCAAAGCAACAAAATCACGAAAGAAATCATTGCACGCAAATTTGCGATCGGGCAGGTGCTGGACATAGAAATCCAGGATACCGGCAATGGACGTTTCCAGAGCACCTTGATCGGCATGAAGGAAGGCAAATACCTGCTGACATCGATGCCCAGTCTGACCAGGCATGGAAACCTGCGCGATCTCTTGCTTGATGACCAGGATGTGATCGTCAGGACTATCTGCGAGAAAACCACTGGGGAATGTCTCGGCTTCAAGTCCCACGTCTATGCCAAACTGAAACAGCCGGAGCAGTTGCTGTTTCTGGCGTTCCCCACCACCTTGCAGGTACATGAACTGCGTAACGAAAACCGCATGCTGGTGACGCAGAGCGCACAGATATTGCTCGATAATGGAGTGCGCCAAATCGTTGGCCTGATCACTGATTTTTCTGCGAGCGGATGCCACTTTGAATATGCATCGGCGGCGGCAGACTTGCCCCGCAAGGATGACCGGGTGGATATTTGTTTCCGGCATCCGGAATCTGCGCAGGATGTCAGGAGTGGCTGCCGGATCTGCTCTGTAAAAATTTACCAGGATATAGTCAGGATCGGCATGGCTTTCGAGAAGTAGCGAGTCACCGTGCAGCAAGATCCCTGCAGTTCAGGCAATTTCCAGTGCATGGATCCTTGCTTCGAGCCGGTCAGTACGCAGAGCAAGCTCCTGTAATTGCATCTGTAATAGCTCCAGTGCCGCCCTGGACGGGAACAGCTCGCATTCATAGGCAAGATAATCCTGCAGGTTGTCTTTCACGGCGCGGGCACTGCTTGCCACGAATTCTTTGCCGCTCGCCATGGTCGTGCTTACAGCCGCCACGGGCAAATCACCTATGAAGCGGCTGAGCTGGAATTCCCAATCCATATCAAGATCCCGCAGCAGGGTTTGCAGGTCCTGGACGAAACCGGTTGATCCGCGCAGTTCGACCCGATAGGGCGCGAGAGAGTGTACAGGGTTCCGCTGCATCAGTACCTGCAGCAAGGCGGTGGCAGAGCCGCGCAGGGAGGCCGTGGGTTCGCCTTCAAATATTGGGCTTAAATGCAGCTGCCGGTTGCGCACACTGACATAAAGAGCGAATTCGGGCGTTGTCACGAACACTGCAAGTGTGCGTCCTTCCAGTGCTGACAGGCGCGCGGCGCTTGCGGCATCCAGCGTCAGCAGCCGGTTCAGCAGTGCTTCAACGGGAATAAGCAGCGCGGTTTGCAGCAGGCTCAATGACATCAGGGGTTCAATCCTTGTAACCGATATGAATCGCACAAATGCCGCCCATCACATCGTGATAGTGACAGCGTGAGAAGCCGGCTTTTTCCATCATGCCTTTCAGTGTGTCCTGGTCAGGATGCATGCGAATCGACTCCACCAGGTAGCGGTAGCTCTCGCTGTCACCCATCACGACCTTGCCGGCCACTGGCCAGAGTTTCGAATAAATATCGTAGGCTTTGCCGAGCAACTGGTTTTTGGGTTTGGAAAATTCCAGCACCAGCGCGCGACCGCCGGGCTTGCAGACACGAAACATGGAGCGCAGCGCCGCATCCTTGTCGGTCACATTGCGCAGGCCGTAGGCGATAATGATGCAGTCGAAACTGTCACTGGCAAACGGCAGGCATTCGGCATTGGCCAGGCAGTAACGTATGTTGCCGGGATTGCCGGCATCGATGACGCGGTCGCGCCCCACACGCAACATCGAGTCATTGATGTCTGCCAGCACAACTTGTCCTTCCTGCCCGAGCAACGGCGCGAACATCAGCGAAAAGTCGCCAGTGCCGCCCGCCAGATCCAGTACGCTCTGGCCAGGGCGGATGCCACAAAGCTCCAGCGTGAGACGCTTGATGAGCCGATGCGAGCCCAGCGACACGACATCGTTCATCAAGTCGTATTTGCGCGCAACGGAATGGAACACTGACCCCACAAGCCGTGTCTTTTCCTGGACAGGAACCTGCTGGTAGCCGAAATGGGTCGTGTTCGGGGTGCTGCCTTGCTTGTGACTGTTGTCGGGATCGCTCATGGCTTCATCTATCGTTATCAGGTTCACATTGTACCGGGCATTCGCAGTGCTGGGCAGTGCGGAAAGCGTCCGGCTCAAGCCGGCACATCTCTGGCAGGCTTGCGCTGGTACAGCAGGTTGCGGCGAATCAGTACTTTTTCGGCTTCCACGGCCAGCATGACAACCACGGCTACCATCGCACACAACAGCAAATCGGCGGCATTGAGTGGCTGGGTGCTGAAAATGGCGTTGAACAAGGGTACATACAGCAAAGCCATATGCAGGCCAACGGTGAGTATTATGGTCAGCAACATGAAGCGGTTGCTCAGCAAGCCGAGCGTCCACAGGGAATCGCGGTCGGAGCGGATCACCAGCACATTGCCCAGTTGGGTAAAGGTGAGGGCAGTGAAGACCATGGTCTGCCAATTGTCCTTACCCTGCGCAATACCAAAGGCTTGAATACCCAGCACGAGTACTGCCATCAAAAAACCAGACCAGAGAATCTGGTACAAGAGTCCCTGTGCAAACAGGGTGTCACTGGGTGGACGCGGTGGCCTGCGCATCAGGTCGGCTTCTGGCGGTTCCATGGTCAGCGCGAGTCCAGGCAAACCGTCAGTAACAAGATTGACCCAGAGTATCTGGATCGGCAGCAGTGGTAGTGGCATCCCGAACAGTGGGGCCGCCACAATGAGCAGTACTTCTGCGAGGTTGGTGGTAAGAATATAACGAATGAAGCGCCTGATGTTGTCGTAGATATGCCTGCCTCCGCTTACAGCGGACACGATGGTGGCGAAGTTGTCATCGAGCAGCACCATGTCGGATGCTTCCCTCGCAACATCAGTGCCGCTGCGACCCATGGATACGCCGATATCTGCTTGTCTCAGCGCCGGCGCATCGTTCACGCCATCCCCGGTCATGGC
>JBIIWM010000141.1:0-7599 GCA_044338875.1 Pseudohongiellaceae bacterium
CGCTGTAACGCTCGACGGAATCATGGGGCTCGATGGTTTTAATTACCTGCGCCACCCGTTGCATCACGGCAGCAAAATCGACCGTGGGCCCTGCCGTGTGTACGCCGAAGTCAGCCGAGCGCCGGATCAACTGAGTCACCGCTGCACTGCGCAGCAGCGTTTTGCTGGGAACACAGCCCGTATTGAGGCAATCACCCCCCATCCGGTGCTGTTCCACCAGCGTGACCTTGGCCTGGGCCAGCGCCGCGATATAGGAAGTAACCAATCCCGCCGAGCCCGCACCGATCACGACCAGATTGGTATCAAAACGTTTCGGCTTGGTGAATTGGCGCAGGATGCGAGTGCCGCGATACCAGCGCACCAGGGCTTTCGCCAGCCAGGGGAAAAGCGCGAGCACCACGATGGCGCGAATAACGCCCAGGCTGAGCACGCCCGGAATGGAATCGACCAGGCCCAGCTGTGCGCCGACATTCACGTACAGCGCAGTCCCGAACAACATGCCGAGCTGGCTCACCACATAAAACGCCGCCGTACTGATCGGCGTCAGTCCCATCACCAGATTGACGAGGAAAAACGGAAACAGTGGTACCAGCCGCAACGTGAACAGGTAGAACACGCCGTCTTTTTCGATACCCCGGTTAATCGGAGCGAGGAAGCTGCCAAATTTTTGCTGCACCCAATCCCGCAGCAGGGTGCGCGCCAGCAAGAAGGCCAGCGTGGCGCCGATGGTACTGGAGAACGATACCAGCAACAGCGCCCACCAGAAACCAAACACAGCGCCCCCGGCGAGGGTAATGATGGCCGCCGCCGGCAAAGACAGCGCCGCCACCAGCACATAGATGCTGAAATACAGCAGGCTGCTTAACCAGAAGTGCTCATCGCGGAACGCAAAAATGGCATCTCGCTGCGCTTGAAAGGTCTCGAGGCTCAACCAGGATTGCAGATCCAGTAACCAGATTGCACCAAACACGAACCCGATGAAGAGTGCCAGCAATAGTTTCTTGTGTGTCATTTATAGAGGGGTTCCAGATTCTTTAGCCTTGATAGCTCGTATAGTAAGCCCCGGCGGGTACAGGACCCAGTCCAAAGGGAAAACTTGCAGCCGGCGGGGCACCTCGCATGGACTTGCCCTGCACAAGACTTTAAAGTTGACCATTGCAGCTGTGCTTTTTGTTACCAAACTACTGAATACTGAAGCACCGACCTTTTATTTATTTATCCCCGTATTTTGGCCGTACTTGTCCCGGAGCCCAGCCTTGTCTAACACGTCTTATCTGCGCCGTTTTCCGCAAACCCGCATGCGCCGTATGCGCAAGGATGATTTCAGTCGTCGCCTCATGCGTGAAACCACGTTGACGCCCGACGACCTGATTTATCCGATGTTCGTTGTCGATGGCAAGAACGAGCGTCAGTCCATCGCGTCGATGCCTGGCATCGAACGTTTCAGCATTGACCTGCTGGTGAAGGAAGCCAAAAAGGTTCAGGCGCTGGGTATTCCGGCCATCGCGCTGTTTCCAGTGACCGACCCCAAAGCCAAATCGCTGGGGGGCAAGGAAGCCTGGAATCCCGATGGCCTCGTCCAGCGTGCGCTAAAGACGCTCAAGGACAAGTGCCCCGGGCTCGGCATCATCACCGATGTAGCACTGGATCCGTTTACCACCCACGGCCAGGACGGCATCATCGACAAGAACGGCTATGTGGTGAACGACATCACCGTGGAAGCGCTGGTAAACCAGGCGCTTTCCCATGCTGAAGCCGGGGCCGACATCGTCGCGCCGTCCGACATGATGGACGGCCGGATTGGCTCAATTCGGGCTGCGCTCGAGCAAAATGGCCATATCCACACCAGAATCCTGGCTTATTCGGCCAAATATGCGTCGGCTTATTACGGCCCTTTCCGTGACGCGGTCGGTTCCGCGGGCAATCTGGGCAAGAGCACCAAGGAGAATTACCAGATGGATCCGGGCAACGCGCGCGAAGCCCTGCATGAAGTGGCGATGGACCTGCAGGAAGGCGCCGACATGGTGATGATCAAGCCCGGCCTGCCCTATCTGGACATCGTCAAGGCGGTCAAGGACGAGTTTGGCGTGCCCACCTTCGTCTATCAGGTGAGCGGTGAATACGCCATGCACATGGCCGCTTTCGAAAAAGGCTGGCTCGATCGGGACAAGGTAATGCTTGAATCCACGCTGGCGATCAAGCGTGCCGGCGCCGATGCCATCCTGACCTATTTTGCCTGCTCACTGGCCAAACTGTTGAGACGCTGAGAGAATAGCGGACTAGAAACCAGCTGAAACCCAGGAACCCCCTATGAGTAGCGAACATCTTTTGCACGTAACCGACGACAGTTTCGACGCTGAAGTCCTGAAAGCATCCGGCCCTGTGCTGGTCGATTTCTGGGCCACCTGGTGCGGACCCTGCAAAATGATCGCCCCCGTGCTCGACGAATTGGCCGAGGAATACGCCGGCAAACTGAAGATTTGCAAAGTGGACGTAGACGCCAACCCGAACACTGCACCCAAGTACAACGTCAAAGGCATCCCGACCCTGATCATCTTCAAGAACGGTAACGTGGAAGCCAAGAAAGTTGGCGCAATGTCCAAGTCCCAACTGGCGGCTTTCATCGACAGCACTATCTGAGAAACAACGAGCAAGGGCCTTTATCCTGGTGATAAATCTCCCTTGCTCACGTTGTTACCGTGCTGGTTGGGGTGGTTTGAACCCATAAAAACAGACCACAATTCCCGCTACTTTTTTCTGGACATGCCAAAACTACGGTGCTAGATTTGAGTCCTGCTTGTCACTTCGACACCTATCCCAAAGCAGAAATCCGCAAAACCTGTCATCCAGAGACCGGCTTTGTTTGCGGTAGAAACCCAAGCCAAACCTGATGAACCAGGCCCTTGCCTCTACCAGGAACCAGAATCTTTCGAGTTTGATCCTTACATACCCTGTATGGGTAAAGCCCAGACAAAACGTAACTAAAAAATCGAGTAGCCAATCCCTTGAACCAGACCTCCCCGCTTCCCGAAGCCATCACTCCTACACGTCCTATGAACCTATCTGAACTCAAGACCAAGCCTATTTCAGAATTGCTGCAGACCGCAGAAGAAATGGGCATCGAGAACGTTTCCCGTACCCGCAAGCAGGACATCATTTTCCAGCTGCTGAAACGTCACGCCAAAAATGGCGAAGATATCTATAGCGACGGCGTCCTGGAGATTCTGTCGGATGGTTTTGGCTTCCTGCGTTCTGCCGATGCGTCCTACCTGGCCGGTCCCGATGACATCTATGTGTCTCCCAGCCAGATCCGTCGCTTCAACCTGCGTACCGGCGACACGATTTCCGGCAAGATCCGTCCGCCGAAAGAAGGCGAACGCTATTTCGCGCTGCTGAAAGTTGATTCGATCAACTTCGACAAGCCCGAAAATGCCCGCACCAAGGTATTGTTCGAAAACCTTACCCCCCTGTTCCCTGACAAGCGCCTGACCCTCGAAGCCGGCAACGGCAGCACCGAAGATTTGAGCTCGCGTGTCATCGACCTGATTGCCCCGATCGGCAAAGGCCAGCGCGGCTTGATCGTGTCCCCGCCGAAAGCCGGCAAGACGCTGATCCTGCAGAACATGGCGAAAGCCATCATCCGCAATTCGCCCGAATGTCGCCTGATCGTGTTGCTGATCGACGAACGTCCGGAAGAAGTGACCGAAATGCAGCGCTCGGTACGCGGCGAAGTGGTTGCGTCCACCTTTGACGAGCCGCCTTCACGTCACGTGCAGGTGGCCGAAATGGTAATCGAGAAAGCCAAGCGCCTCGTGGAACACAAGGAAGACGTGGTCATCCTGCTCGACTCCATCACGCGTCTGGCGCGTGCCTACAACACCATCATCCCGTCCTCCGGCAAAGTATTGACCGGTGGTGTGGACGCACATGCCCTGGAACGCCCAAAACGTTTCTTCGGTGCCGCGCGTAACATTGAGGAAGGCGGCAGCTTGACCATCATCGCGACCTGTTTGACTGAAACTGGCTCGAAGATGGACGAAGTAATTTATGAAGAGTTCAAGGGCACCGGTAACATGGAATTGCATCTCGACCGCAAAATGGCCGAGAAGCGCGTGTTCCCCGCCATCAACGTGCGCCGCTCCGGTACCCGTCGCGAAGATTTGCTGACCACCGATGAAGAACTGCAACGCATGTGGATCCTGCGCAAACTGCTGACCACCATGGAAGATGTGCCAGCAACCGAATTCATCCTGGACAAGCTCAAGGACACCAAGACCAACGAAGAGTTTTTCCAGTCGATGAAGCGCAAGTAACTCCTGCTTCTGTAATCAAGGGGTCAGAGTAACTTGATCGTCAGCTCGGATGGCGCCAAAATTTGAGGTCATTCGATCAAGTTACTCTGACCCCTTGATTTTCGGGATAACAATCATGTTCAGTGATTTGCGCGAATTCATTTCCTTCCTGGAAAAAAACGGCGAACTCAAACGTATCTCTGTCGAAGTAGATCCCAATCTCGAAATGACCGAGATTTGTGATCGCACGCTGCGCGCAAAAGGTCCTGCGCTCCTGTTCGAAAATCCCAAAGGCTACGGCATGCCGGTGCTGGGCAATCTGTTTGGCACGCCCAAACGGGTGGCGCTGGCAATGGGTCAGTCGGATGTCAGCGCGCTGCGCGATGTCGGCAAGCTGCTCGCCTTCCTGAAAGAACCGGAACCGCCGAAAGGCTGGAAAGACCTGTGGGAAAAAGCGCCAGTGTTCAGGCAGGCGCTCAACATGGCGCCGAAAGAAATCAGCAAGCCGGTATGCCAGGAAGTGGTACTGCAAGGCGACGCTGTCGATCTCGACAAATTTCCGATCCAGACCTGCTGGCCTGATGATGCGGGTCCGTTGATGACCTGGCCGCTGGTGATCACGCGCGGCCCCCTGAAAGAACGCCAGAACCTAGGCATCTACCGCATGCAGAAGATCGGCAAGAACCGGCTGATCATGCGCTGGTTGTCGCATCGGGGCGGCGCACTTGATTTCCGCGAATGGCAACAGCAGCATCCAGGTGAACCGTTCCCCGTGGTCGTGGCGCTGGGTGCTGATCCGGCCACTACGCTCGCGACCGTCACGCCGGTGCCGGATACCCTGTCCGAATATGGCTTTGCCGGCCTGTTACGCGGCAGCAAGACTGAGGTCGCCGCAGCGCTGACCTGCAAGCTGCAGGTACCCGCTACCGCAGAAATCATTCTCGAAGGCGTGATCTATCCGGACGACATGGCCGACGAAGGTCCCTTCGGTGATCACACCGGTTACTACAACGAAGTCGAACGCTTTCCTGTATTCACCGTGACGACGATTACACATCGCAAGAATCCGATTTACCACAGCACCTATACCGGACGTCCACCGGATGAACCGGCGATTCTCGGTGTCGCCCTGAATGAAGTGTTTGTACCGCTGATCCAGAAACAATATCCCGAGATCGTGGATTTCTATTTGCCGCCGGAAGGTTGTTCCTACCGCATGGCGATCGTCAGCATCCGCAAGCAGTATCCCGGCCACGCCAAGCGCGTGATGATGGGCGTGTGGTCATTCCTGCGCCAGTTCATGTACACCAAGTTCGTGATTGTCGTGGATGACGACATCGACATTCGCAACTGGGAAGACGTGATCTGGGCGATGACGACGCGCATGGATCCGGTGCGCGACACCGTCAGCATTGAAAACACACCGATTGATTATCTGGATTTCGCGTCCCCGGTGTCAGGCCTCGGCTCGAAAATGGGCTTTGATGCCACCACCAAGATGCAAAGCGAAACCACACGCGAGTGGGGTACGCCGATCAGCATGAGCAAGGAAGTGAAAGAAAAAGTCGACGCGATCTGGCAAGAGCTGGGCTTGTAGTTGAGGGATCAAGGGGTCAGAGTAACTTGATCGGAACTACACAGCATTGGACTGCGGCCGGGCTGGATCAAGTTACTCTGACCCCTTGATCCCGGCCTCTTGGTCCTTTGGGCATGGGTAGGTCGGGGAGTTTGTTGTCCATCAGTTGCATCGCGCGCTGGTAATAGACCAGGCTGCGCTCTTCTTCTCCCAGGTGTTCCAGCAGGCGTCCCAACTCGGCATTCAGCTCTGCTACCAGCATGGGTGCTTTTGCGAGGCGTAGTGCCTGCTCGAAATATTCGCGCGCCTTGCCCCATAACTGGGTGCGCAGACTCAAGCGACCCAGAGTCAGCATCAATACCGGATTGTTGGTGCGATGCCTGAGAAAATCTTCCAGCAACAGCAACAGGAGTTGCGGATTGCCTCCAGTCAGAAAGCCCACCGAGCCTACCAGATCATCGCTCCACTGCTGCTTCAGAAACGCCTTGAGCACATTGCCGGCTTCAGCATCCTGGTCGTAGTGCAGCAGATACTGCAGATACTGGCTGGTCAGCAGTTCACTGGTGCGCAGTGTCTTGGGCAGCTCGCGATACACGGCATGCAAAGCGTTGAGGCTTTCGCTGCCCGCCACGCGCAAGCGCTGGCTGAACACCTGTTCCGCGAGTTTCAGCTGCTCGTTGGGCTTCAACACCTTGTAGCGTTCCAGTTCCGGTAACAGCTCAGCCAACGCCTCCCAATCCGGCAACTGCAGATAGATATCCTTGAGCTGGCGCAGCACAAACGGACTCGCCGGTGCCACGCGCTTGAGCGCCAGCAACGTCGAGAGCGCTTGCCTGGCATCACCCGAGCGCTGCTCCAACCAAGCCTTGAGACTCTTGATAGCGTGGTTGTACTGGCCCGCTTTCTTCTCGGCACGTTCAAGACAGAACTGCCAACCGGGCCGATCATCACGCTCGAATGCAGCGAGGCTCGCCGCCAGATAATTGAACATGGGATTGTCGACCCGCTCGGCGTTCTCCACCAGCAAGCGATAAGCTTCCTGCCAATTACCCAGCAACAATTCCTGCAAGCCCTTGGCACTGGCTGCGTCAGGATCAATGCCGCCAAACAAACGCAGCCAGGTCGTGCGACGCAACAGCTTGAGTGGATTGAGGCGCTGCAACAACCACACGGCGGCGTAACCGAGGATCAGCAACGCCAACAGCGCCAGAACGACGCTGGCCAGCGTGGCCTCCATGGTCCAGCCGTGATACGACACCAGCACATAGCCGGGATCATTTTGCAGCACGGCCGCCAATATCCCGCCTGCAGCGAGCGCCAGCAAACTGTAGACAAAGAAACGAATCACGGTTGTGGCTCCCCGGCAGCTGACGTTGTTCCGGACAAGCTTCGCAAGGCATCCAGCGTAGAACCCACCGGGGGTAGCGTTATGGTGATTGCGCTGGCACGCAAACGCTGCAGTGCTGCCAGCACCTGCGCCTTGTCCTGGCCTTCGAGGTATTCGGAAATGCCACTGGTCGCTGCATCCAGCGCCGCCTGATACAAGCGCGTTTCACCTTGCAGCAAGGCCAGGCGCGCTTCCTCCAGTTGCAGCGCAATGGATTGACGAATCAGTGTGCTGCCTTCGACCGACAACTTTGGCTGTACCGGGGCATCCCGCTGGGTCAGCACAAAATACTTGCTCAAGTTGCTGGTGAAGGTATCGAACCAACTGGCGTCAGCCGCCACTGC
>JBIIWM010000142.1:0-7587 GCA_044338875.1 Pseudohongiellaceae bacterium
CCCGCGCCGAAGCTCAGTGCCGGGCCGAACACCGGATCGCTGACGACACCGATCAACAGCTCCCGCCCGTGCCTGCTGTTTTGCATCGGCTCGATAGTGACGCCTTCCACGACCGCCTCAGGCAATTTCAATTTCACCCGGGCCAGCATCTCGTCGTAGGCCTTGAACAGGGTTTCGGCATTGTTGATGTTGAGGCGAACGCCCCCGACATCGGATTTGTGGCTGATGTTGCGCGAATGGATTTTCAGTGCGACCGGGAAGCCGAGCGAATCGGCCGCCATCAGCGCTTCCTGCACCGAGCGGCACAACACGCTGGGAGAGACCGGAATGTCGAACGCACGCAACAGTGCCTTGGCTTCGAGCTGGTCCAGCATGGTTCTCGAGTCGGCCAGCACCTTGGCAATGATCTGGCGTGCGGTCGTTACATCAGCCTGGCTGCGAAGCGCCAACGGGGCGGGCACTTGCAGTAGCAGTTGCTGGTTGTAGTGATAGCGCGCGAGATAGGCGAAGGCTTCTACTGATGCTTCAGGACTGTCGAAGTGCGGCACTTGCCTGGCGGCAAACAAGTCTTGTGCAGGAGCTATTTGGTGTCCACCCATCCAGCAGGCGAGCACCGGTTTGTCGGTGCTTGCTGCGACAGTCGCAACCACTTCAGCGCTGCCCACAATATCGGTCATCGCCTGCGGTGCCAGCATTACCAGGACGCCATCCACCTCCGGGTCCGCCACGCAGGCTTGCAGTGCCGCCAGATAGCGTTGTGATCCGGCATCGCCAAGAATATCGACCGGATTCGCGTGTGACCAGTGCGGTGGCAATACCTGGTCAAGGGCTGCGATAGTGGCTGGTGTGAGTGCTGCCAGTTGAATACCCAGATCAATGGCACGATCCACCGCCATGACTCCGAGGCCACCGCCATTGGTGATGATGGCCAGGCGCTTGCCTCTGATGCGGCAGCGCGTCGACAGCAGTTGTGCCGCCGCAAACAGTTGTTCGATCGTCAACACGCGCACCACCCCGGCGCGGTGCAACGCGGCATCAAACACCGCATCGGCACCGACGATGGCGCCGGTGTGGGTGGTGGCCGCTTTCGAGCCTTCGTGCTGGCGCCCGGCCTTGATCACGATCACCGGTTTCAGGCGTGCGGCGGCACGCAAGCCACTGATGAAACTGCGGGCATCGCGAATGCCTTCAACGTACAACAGGATGCTGTGGGTTTCAGGATCCTGTGCGAGGTAATCGAGTACCGCGCCGAAGCCGACATCGGCAGCAGCGCCGAGCGATACCAGCGCAGAAAACCCGATGCCCTTGGCTTCGGCCCAGTCGAGGATGGCGGTACACAAGGCACCAGACTGCGAAACCAGCGCCAGTTGCCCCGGTTTCGCCACATTCTTGCTGAAGGTGGCATTCATACGGGAGGCGGGGCGCATCAACCCCAGGCAGTTGGGGCCGAGCATGTGCATGCGATAGCGCCGGGCAATGGCGACCAGTTCCTGCTCGAGCACCCTGCCTTCCGCGCCACGCTCACTGAAACCGGCGGTGATGACAATCACGGCACGCACGCCATGCTCGCCACAAGCGCGCATGATGGCGGCCACAGTGGGTGCCGGCGTCGCAATCACCACAAGGTCGACTGGCTGCTGCACCGCACTGAGACCGGGATAACAGGGATCGCCCTTGAGCTGGGGATATTTGGGATTGATCGCAAGCACAGGTCCGGGAAAACCGGCCGCCTTGAGGTTGTCATAGATGCGGCCGCCCACCGACTCAGGCTTTGCGCTGGCACCGAATACTGCAATGGTGCGCGGCGCAAACATTTGCCAAAGAAAGTGTTGGCTCATATTCAGTCTTATCAGTTAAGTTAGTCCAACAGTAACGCAACTATACCCCGAAATGACAAGTCGCAAATCCCGCCTGCCCAAGTATTTCCGCACAGTGCTTATCGCACTGGCAGTTACCAGCGTGCTCGACTACCGCGAGAATGGCGAGCTGACGTGGCCGCGCGCATTGCTGTTGTCGGCAGCGGAATCAAGTACCGGGTTTGCCCATGCTTTGCAGGCCCTTGCCGGCAATGAGCCAGCCGCACCCGCCGCCATCATTACCAGCGCAGAGCTGAGCACCCAGGATGCCTTCGCTGCCACGCAGCAACTGAGCGGACTTGCATTCAAGATCACCGATGGTGATACCTTCAAGCTGCGCGTGGACGGCCGGGAGGAAGAGATCATCCGCTTGCACGGCATTGATGCGCCGGAACGCGATCAACCACACGGTAGTGACGCTACTGCTGCGCTGTCAGACTGGATTGCAAGCCGACAGGTGACCGTGCAGGTTGAGGATACCGACAACTATGGGCGGCTCGTAGGCACCGTGTTCGTGGATGACGAGAACATCAACCTGGCCATGGTCAGTGCAGGCCATGCCTGGTGGTATGAGTACTACGCCAAGACGAACCACGAGTTGGAAACAGCCCAAGGCCAGGCACGCTCGGCACGCAGGGGACTATGGTCCGACCGCAGTGCGGTCGCGCCGTGGGACTGGCGGCGCGCACATTGATCGACTTGTAAAACCAAATGCCAGACACCCACAAAATATTTTATCCACTGGCACCTGCCAGCGCCCTGCATGACAACTACCGCAAGGTCTTTGTTGTAAACGGCCTGGATCTGTTGCTGTTGCAACATGAAGGCAAGCGCTACCTGCTGGAGAATATCTGCCCGCATGCGGCTTACCCGATGCACGAAGGCCAGATCATCGGCACTGATATTCGCTGTCCCATGCACGGTTACCTGTTCGACTTGCAGAGCGGTACCTGTACCTTGTACACCGAAGGCCCCTGCCGCGGGTTACAGGCATACGCCATCGTCAACCAGGGCGCAGTGCTGGGTGTAATGCTGTAATCGGATAACATTGCCATCAATTGTCTGCGCAGGTGCTGCCGTTCATGTTCACCAGCCTCCACCCCATCGTGATCTCCATTGGCTTGCTGCTGGGCAGCAACGTGTTCATGACCTTTGCTTGGTACGCGCATCTCAAGGAGCTGAACAGCAAACCCTGGTTTATCGCGGCGCTGGTCAGCTGGGGTATTGCGCTGTTCGAGTACCTGTTGCAAGTACCCGCCAATCGTATCGGCTACAAAATGCTGAGTGTCGGCCAACTGAAGATCATGCAGGAAGTCATTACCCTCACTGTATTCATCCCCTTTTCGCTGATGTATCTGAAGGAGCCACTCAAGCTCGACTATCTATGGGCCGGCCTGTGTTTGCTGGGCGCAGTGTTTTTCATGTTCAGGGACAAGTTGGGCTGATACCTTTGGCCCGTGCATGTACCTGATTCCGTTTTTGGGGAGACTGGATTTATGTTGAAGAACAAATTGGTGATGGCGCTGGTTTGCGCGGTGCTCGCAGGCTGCTCCGGCAGCGCTGACGATCAAAGTTTCACCGTGGTAATTATTCCCGACACCCAGAACTACGTGGATTACACGCTACAGAAAAATGAAGGCTTTGCGTTGGACAGCGCCGGGTTGTTCATCGCGCAGATGGAACATGTTGCGGGCAGGGCGGAGAGCAAGGGCGGCCCTGTCGCCTTCGTCGCTGCGGTTGGTGATGTCTGGCAGCACGTGCTGACCGGCGCAGATACCGCGCATTTTGCGCGCGGCGTGCTGCCCATCGACAGCAACGCAGCGCCCCACCCCCTCGTGCGTCCCGAAGAAACCCGCAACATCGAAATTCCCAAGGCAATTGCAGGCTATCAACTGATCAGTGACGCCGGCATTCCCTTTGGTGTCGCTCCCGGCAATCACGATTACGATGCGTGGTGGTCGGTGGCCGTGCCCAATGGCAACGGCACTGGGGCAGCCTCGCAAGAGATCCACATCGGCGGACTGGACGCATTCAAGTCTGCGTTCGGCAGTGATACCGGATTTTTCCGTGACAAGGACTGGTATGTATCGGGTTACGAAGGTGGTGGCAGCAGCGCGCAAGTATTCAGCGCCGGCGGTTACCGTTTCCTGCACCTGGCCTTCGAAATGCAGGCTGGCGACAAGGTGCTCGCGTGGGCACAGGACATTCTCAATCAATATCCGGGAGTGCCCACGCTGATCTCCACGCACGACTACCTGAATCCGCAAGGAGAGCGCAAACCCAGCGTGAGCATGAATCTTGCCATCGCCGATCCTGCCGGCAACAACAGCTCCGAAGCGCTGTGGCAGAAGTTCATCCGCAAGAACGACCAGATCCTGATGGTGTTCAGTGGCCACCAGTTAGGCGCGGCTACCCGCATTGATGACAATGCGAAAGGTCACAAGGTGTATCAAATGTTGTCGGACTATCAAGCCCGTGGCCAGGCGGCGCTTGATGCAGGGCAGCCCCTGGGTCCGGGCGACAGGGTGCCTGGTGTTGGTGATGGCTGGTACCGCGAACTCAACTTCCATTTGAGTGATGACACGCCAAACGTGGACGTCCGCACCTACTCTACACACTACGAAAGTTATTCGGGCGAACTTGACACCTATGCACAGTGGTATCGCGCACAGGAACAGCCACGGATGAGTGACGTTGAATTCCTGCAGGCAGATGAATTTACGCTGGAGCTTGGCGATTTCCGTGCACGTTTCGGTGCGCCTGCTCTCTGACAACACACAACCTTGGGGAAAAAGATGGAAACCATTTTGATCACGGGAGCCAATCGCGGCATTGGCTTGCAACTCTGCAAGGAATTCACCGCAGCCGGCTGGTCGGTGCTGGCGGCGTGTCGCAATCCTGATGCAGCCAGCGAGCTCTCATCACTTGCCGGCAATCAACTGCGCATGTTTCCCCTTGATGTCACTTCTGCCAGCAGCGTGGCCGCACTCGCCACAGCACTGAAAGATGAAACCATCGACGTACTGGTGAACAATGCCGGCATCATGGGCGGCGAGCATCAAAGCCTGACTGACATGGATTACGACGCATGGCTGCGCACGCTGGAAGTGAACTCGATTGGCCCCTTGCGAGTGTCCAGCGCCTTGCTGCCCAATCTCAAACGCTCCCAACGTCCGCGCATCATCACCATCTCCAGCCAGATGGGAGCGTTCGGACTCAGCATGGATCATGCGCCTTACGCTTATTGCACGTCCAAAACCGCGGCGAGCAAGGTAATGCAGATTCTGGCGCAGGATTTGAAGGCCGATGGTGTTATCGTATGCCCGGTACATCCGGGTTGGGTACAAACCGACATGGGAGGACCCAGCGCCCAAATTACCCCTGCACAAAGTGCCCAGGGCTTGCTCAAGCTGATTACCGCGCTGGAACCTGAACAATCCGGCCGGTTCTGGACCTGGGAAGGCAAGGAACATGTCTGGTAGGAACATTCTTTATGAAGATTCATTACCTGCAACATACATCGTTCGAAGACCTCGGCAGCATGGAGCCGCACCTGAAGTCGCGCGGTCATCAACTCAGTTGTTCGCCTCTCTACAAAAGTGACTTGACCCATTCCCCCGACGATCTCGACATTCTCATTGTGTTGGGTGGACCGATGAGCGTGCACGATGAACGGGTGTATCCGTGGCTTGTCGAAGAAAAGCAATTCATCCGCAGCGTGATTGCGGCGGGCAAGCCGGTGCTGGGTATATGCCTGGGCGCTCAATTGCTGGCGGAGGCGCTGGGTGCCAGGGTGTATCCGAATACCTTTCGTGAAATCGGCTGGTTCCCCGTCGTGCGCGCAGCCAAGCCTGCGGAGTCAGCGCTGGCCGCTGCCTTTCCCGACACGCTCAATGTCTTTCACTGGCATGGCGATACCTTCGATCTTCCTGATGATGCCATCCATCTGTGCAGCAGCCTGGCGTGCCGCAACCAGGGTTTCATCTGGAACCATCAGGTCGTGGGCCTGCAGTTTCATCTGGAGACCACGCAGTCCGGCGCGGAAAACCTCATCGCCCACTGCGGGCATGAACTCGACGGCTCCACCTGGGTGCAACAGCCGAGCGCGATGATGCAGTCACCACGCAACTTTGACACCATCAACCTGGTGATGAACAAGGTGCTCGACATAATGGAACTCAAGGCACTAAAAGATTGAGCGGGTCTTTGGTAGCATGCGCACCTTTGTTGCCCGGCCCAGCGTCCACCTCTTCTCCCTCGGGGGCGATTCAGGCTCCGGCATCAGCCCCGCACGCACAGCCGAGGAAGTCCGGTCATGGCTCAAAGCAAGTCCAACATCGTCCTCATTGGTATGCCGGGCTCCGGCAAAAGCACCATTGGCGTGCTGCTGGCCAAGCGTACCTCCCATGATTTTGTCGACACCGACCTGTTGATCCAGTCGGTCGAACATCGCTCGCTGCAGGACATCATGGACCGCGAGGGTTACCTGAAATTGCGTGAAATCGAAGCTCGAGTGCTGGAAAACCTGAACGTGCAGAATCATGTGATCTCGACCGGCGGCAGCGCGGTATATAGCGATGCAGCCATGCGCCACCTGAAAAGCACCTCGATCTGCGTGTATCTGGAAGTAAGCCTGGCCACGCTGACCTCCCGCATCACCGATTATGAAACCCGCGGCATTGCCAAGCGCCCGGACCAGAGTTTTGATGATTTGTTTGCCGAGCGCACCCGCCTGTATCGCCAGTATGCCGACATCACCATTGATGGCGATGGCCTGAACCAGGAACAGGTGTGCAGCCTGGTACTTGAACAACTGACACGATTGGGGCAAGGCTAGGCCGTTTTCGACGACCCTGACTCGGGCAGGGTCAGAAATGAGGACTATCAGGCACACGATTGGTGACATAACGACCTTTCCGTACCCTATAATGGGCCACTGAGTTAACGCGCCAGATGGCACATTTAACTTTCTTGCACATTTATGCGTTATCTTGCGTAGTTCGAAAAAAGGTTTTACTTTCGAATATCAATAAATTGCAATTGTCTGTAACGTGAAAGGCAACACAGCTTCTGCTCATTGCCCGCTAGAACTTCTAAATATAAACAAGGGGAAATTATGACAGCTCGACAATCACAGTTCCGACTGTCCAGGCTTAAAACCGGCGTACTGCTGGCTTTGGGTGCTGGCTTATTCAATATCGCGGTTGCTCAGGAAGTACTTGAAGAGATTCAGGTTACCGGATCACGCATTTCGCGTTCCACCATGGAAACGCCTACTCCTGTAACCACCATGCAAGCTAGCGAACTGGCTGCCATGGCGCCGGGTAACCTGATTGAAAGTCTTACCCAGATGCCACAATTCTACGGAAACCTTACGCCTGAGGGTGTAAACGGCGGCCAGAACGCCGGCGGTTCCAACGTTAACCTGCGTGGTGCCGGTTCCAACCGCACACTGACCCTGCTGAACGGTCGCCGCGTAGTGCCCAGCAACCGCTTCGGTACTGTCGACGTCAACTTGTTCCCTGAAGACATGCTGCGCAGTGTAGAAACTGTGACCGGCGGTGCATCTGCCAGCTACGGCACCGATGCCGTGGCCGGCGTGGTGAACTTTATTCTCGACACTGATTACGTAGGCTTCAAAACCCATGCCCAGACCGGCATGACAGCATATGGCGATGGCGAGACCTGGGAAGCCGGTGCTGCCTTCGGTTATGACTTCGGCAGCGGCCTG
>JBIIWM010000012.1:0-23099 GCA_044338875.1 Pseudohongiellaceae bacterium
GACTACGCGTGACATTCCTGATTACGACATGTTGATGAAACAACGGATGCGCATCCTGGATGAACACAAACTGGGCTTGAACGAAATCCAGGAAGTGATCAGGACCATGGAGCCACTTGCTGGTGCAGCGGACTTCGTCAGCTGGGTGCGCCAACGCTTTCAGGTAATCATCCTGTCAGATACTTATTATGAATTCGTGATGCCACTGATAGAAAAGCTGGGCAATCCGACCCTCTTTTGCCACAAGCTGGAAACCGACAGCAAGGGCAGGGTGGTCAATTATGTACTACGCCAACCCGACCCCAAGCGCCAGGCCGTGAAAGCCTTGCATGGACTGAACTTCAAGGTGATCGCGGCAGGGGATTCCTATAACGACACCACAATGCTGAGCGAAGCAGATGCAGGAATACTGTTCCATGCACCCGCGAATGTCATCGCTGAATTCCCACAGTTTCCCTCAGTCCATACTTATAGTGATCTTCAGCAGGAAATTCTCAAATCCAGCAACTCTATAAACCAGCGCTGAGTCCTTGTTGTGTCATTGGGGCAGCGTTCAGTTATATAAAATCCGGATGCAGACGACAGGCCAGTGATCGCAAGATACTGGCCGTAGCGCCCCATACCCGATGCTGGTTCAACTGGATTACCCAGAATTCACGCTTCTTGCCATCTGTAATCAAGGCATCGCGCTGATAGTGTCGAGGGTGCAAAAGGGTTTGCAGTGGACAGGTAATAATCTCTGCCACCTCCCGTGGATTCGCGCATAAATGCGGATGCTCTTCGGTCCAGCCGACCACAGGGGTAATTTCAAATCCGGTACTGACCTGCACTTTCGGCAAACGTCCGAGCAATGTAACTGTGTCAGGATCTATCCCGGTTTCTTCCTGAGCTTCGCGCAAGGCAGCCGCTTCGAAACTGGCATCAAACACTGACAAATGTCCGCCCGGGAGACTGATTTGCCCAGGATGTGCCGGTAAGTCAGCGCTGCGCAAAGTGAGAAAAGTGACCGGAAGTGGGCTTGAGCAAATCAGGATCAGCACTGCAGCCTGCTGCTGTAATTGCTGCGGCAACGCAGGTTCGTGTGGCAGGAGTACTTGGCGCAGAAACTCCGGATCCAGGTTCATCAGTCTCTCAAAGGTTATGTATCAGCATGGATATTTTATCCAGTGTTTCCTGGTATTCGGACTCGCCATCCGAATCAGCCACGATGGCACCACCACCCCAGCAGTGAATCTGGTCGTTGTCTTTCACCAGAGAGCGAATGCAGATATTGCTGTCCATGTTGCCGTTGAAATCTATCCAGGCAATGGCGCCGCAGTATACCGATCTGGGCATGGTTTCCAGTTCATTGATGATTTCCATGGCGCGCAATTTGGGCGTTCCGGTAATGGAACCGCCGGGAAAGCTTGCAGCGAGCAATCGAAACACATCATCCGGTTTTTCCAGACGCCCTTTGACGGTGCTAACCAGATGATGAACATTGGTGAAGCTCTGGGTTTCAAACAGGTTCTCGACACTCACCGAGCCGAATTGACACACGCGTCCAAGATCGTTGCGCAGCAAATCAACAATCATCAGGTTTTCAGCGCGGTCTTTCATGCTGGTTTCCAGGTCAATCCGGTTGGCCAGGTCCTGCTCAGGATCGGCACTGCGCGGACGCGTGCCCTTGATGGGTTGGGTCATAACTTCCAGTTGGGTGACACGGATGAAACGTTCCGGAGAGAAACTGAGTACCGCCTGCTCGCCATCCTGCATGTATGCAGCGAAGGGGGCATTGGCACGTTCCTGCAGACGTCGAAAAGCCGTCCAACTGTCGCCGGTACAGGACGCAGTAAAACACTGTGCCAGATTCACCTGATAGCAATCACCCGCATGAATGTAATCAATGATCTTGCGGAAGCGCTGCAGGTATTGCGGCAATGAATAATTGGACTTGAATGGCGTTGTCAGCCTGAACTCGCTGTCAACCGCAGTGAGCCCGGTTTTTGTCTCAAGCAGTTCCATCAACTCGTGCTGGCGTTGAAGTGAGAAGTCACGTGTGACGAGCCAGCTTTGTTGTTTGGCGTGATCAATAATGATGGCCCAGTGATAAATTCCGATGAGCATTTGAGGCAGGCCGATCGCAGACTTGTCCGCCCATTCAATGTGATTCGCGGCATGCAACAATTCATAGCCAAAGTAGCCAATGGCACCACCGGTGAAGGGCAGTTCCAGCCCGTCTGTTTTCAAGTCTGGCTGGAGCGGGCAATAACGTGCCAACACCTCAAAGGGCGAATCATGTTCAAGGCGGGTTTCACCGGACCTGCACAAGGTAACCAGGGTGGACTCGGACCCTGCTCTAAGAATGATTTCAGGATCGGCAGTAATAATGTCGAAGCGGGCAGCATTATGCGTGGAAGTGCCACTGCTAAGCAGCACCGGCAAGGGCAGTGAACGAATGCGCGCAAACCAATGTTCTGCTGCCACCTTGTAGGGCAACGGCTGTGCGACTGGTGCCTTGCCAGAGGACATGCTCATAGTAAATCCGGGGTTGGGTAAATCAGATACAGTTGGCAGGGCGAGGCAAACCGGCAATTTTGCTTGCCACCCGTGCGGGGCTTTCGGGGAACAGTTTCAACAGATACAGACTATTGCCTTTGTCCGAACCAAATTCTTTTTCCACCAGTTTCACCAGAATACGCATCACTGGTGAAATTCCGCGTCTTTCATGGAAATCACGTATCAAATACAGGATCTCCCAATGCTGGTCGGTGAGTTCAATATCCAGCTGCCGCGCAAGTTCGCGTGCCACTGACTCTGACCAATCCTGCAAGTTGACAAGATAACCGTCCTTGTCCAGCTCCAGGGTTGTGAATTCTGTACTCACTCTCGCAATCCTTCTGCCAAGCCCGCTGCCACCAGCGCTGTCATGCCCAGTTCACTACCCGGTCATGCTGCAGGCAGAGTGCAACGAAATCCATGTAATCGACCACATTCACCGAGTTGGGGATTTTCGCAGAAATCCCCCGGGCTGCCAAATCTGCAGCCAGTGCATAACAAGGGTAAGCGCTATCCTGTTCAGAACCCTGCAGGAGCTGCACGAAAGCCAGTTCCAGCGCACTATAGACGCCGTCTTCGAGCAGCAACAACGCATCACCGGGAGCCATGCTGGTTCTGCACAGTTCAAAGGAAGGATGGCTGGTACGTGCCTTGTTCCAGGTATGCAAGGTCATCAGAAATTGAATACCGCTTTGCTGTCAGCTATAAGGGAGGCCAATTGTGCTGGTGTGATACTTGTGAATCTCAAGGGCTGGTCTGCAGTTTCCATATCCGCTGCGTCCAGCAAATCGTGCATTGAGAGGCCATAATGCTGGAGAGCTCGTGCCTCTACCATCACTTCGTCGATTCCATAGAGCCCCAACGCACCAAAGGTCTTGGCCAAGGTCTTCAGACCAAGAATTGAGCCATTCTGGTTTTTCACCACTTGCAGCACACCTTCGCCGTGCAACACGAGCGTTGCCGGAATATCAAAGACTGCAAAGGTCAGCAAGCTGTCCATGCAGGCGCTTGGATCACTTGGCGACCACGGACTTGTGCTGCTCATGAATACCACTTTGTCTGATTTCAGGTTTGCCATGCCCAGGTTCGCTTCAGGGTGAAAATGTGACGACACGGTCGGCCGTTATGGTTGCATCCACCAATTGCCCTAATCCGCTTATAACAAAGCCTGGCAACACAGAACCGCAGGCAAGTTCATAGCGTGCAGCTTCCTTGTCATCCACGACACCACGTTTCAGTGCAGAGGCAACGCACACGACCGCATCGAGCTCATGTGTTGCTATCAATTGCTGCCATGCCTTTGGCAGGTGCATTTCATCCTGGGGCGGAACAATTTGCGCCGACGCATTGTAGACGCCATCCTGATAAAAGAAGAGGCGATACACGGAATGACCCGATTCCAGCACGGCGTTGGCAAACCGGTAGGCAGAGAGAGAGGCCTGGGACGTATAGGGGGCGCCCCTGACAATGATGGCAAATGAACTCATGCAGTCATTCTACAGAATAACCGTGTACAAAAGAAAAACCCCACACAGGTGGGGTTTTTAGATGCTGAAGCCAGGAGTGGCTCACTCGTCATTAAATACACCCAGCAGATGCAAAAGGCTGGTGAATATGTTGTAGATATTCAGGTAAAGGCTGATGGTTGCACGAATGTAATTGGTTTCTCCGCCGTGAATGATGCGGCTGGTATCAAACAGGATCAAACCGGACATGATCATGATGATAACGGCTGACAAAGCCAGGCTCAGGGCAGGGATGCCAAGAAAAATGTTCGCAATTCCAGCTACAACCGCAACTATAAGACCAACAAACAGGAAGCCGCCCATGAAGGAAAAATCCTTGCGGGTGGTAAGGGCATAGCCAGACAAGCTCAGGAAGATCAGTGCAGTACCGCCCAACGCCTGCATTACCAGCGCAGGGCCGTTAGTCATCGCGACATAGTGATTCAGCATCGGACCCAATGCTGCGCCCATACAACCCGTGAAGGCGAAAATCGCAATCAGGCCCTGGCCACTGTCAGCGGTTTTATGTACCCAGAAGATCATGCCGAAACTGACGAGGCTCAATATCAGGCCGGCACCCGGGCTCAGGTTCATCGCCATGGCAATGCCTGCAGTGACTGCGCTGAACAGCAGCGTCATGGAGAGCAGCATATAAGTGTTACGCAGTACCTTGTTGGTCGCCTGGATGGCGTCCTGACTGCGTGTGATTCCGAGGTTTAATTCATTCATAACTAGCTCCGTTACGTCACAGAAATTCTGTTGTGTTTATCATACTGGCAGAAGCCAGGCTTGCAAGGGCTGCATCGGGTACTGAAGGCTGCCATGAAAGCATGTAATTGCGAATTTTTAGTTGGACTGACTTTGCAGTTCGGGTAACATTCGCCCCCTTCGCGGAGGGGTGGCAGAGCGGTTTAATGCACCGGTCTTGAAAACCGGCGTAGGTTAAGAGCCTACCGAGAGTTCGAATCTCTCCCCCTCCGCCACTTACTCTCTTGCCACTCGCTTGCCACTCGCTCTGATTCGCCTTTTAGCCTCGGCTCAATCCTCTTGGTGTTGAATGGCCACCGTCAACGCGTCAGCCTTTTGCAATTCAAGCAGGTCAAGCAGGATGCGTCCGCTCTCAACCAGATAAGGATCCACTTCCTCCTCTTCCTCTGCAGCGGCAGTTGATTCGGATTCAGTGTCATCCTTTGCTTCAACATCGGCCTCGGATACCAGAGGGTCAACTGTAGCGAACTCGTCGTCCTCTTCGGTTTCACGATCCAGTTCTTCTATGTCAGCCAGTGGATCCAATCCCTTGGCCACACGACGGGTGTTTTCAGTCTCCAGGCGCCAGGCGTCATCAGATTCACGCTCTGCGAGCAATTTCTCCTCGCTCAAGGGCAACAAGTTACGCTCGCGGTTTTCCTCGGCACGCTGCAATTGTGCTTTGACATAGTTGAAGTCCGGGTCGTTGACGGCACGGGCATCATGACGGGATGTAAGGCCGGGGATGAATTGCTTCAAGTTGGCAAACGGTCGGTAAAAGCTGGGCTCAATGGTATCCCAGGGGAGGGCACTGGGGAGGGCGCTCTCACCAAGGTCTTCTGCCATGTCGTACAAATCCGGGAACACGATATCCGGGGTAACGCCCTTGTGCTGGGTGCTTTCTCCCGAGATGCGATAGAACTTCGCACGCGTGATCTTGATCTGGCCCTCATTCATGGGGATCAGTTCCTGCACGGTACCTTTTCCGAAAGTCCGGCTGCCAAGCACAAGGCCACGCTGGTAATCCTGGATGGCCCCGGCAAAAATTTCCGAAGCGGATGCACTCAAGCGATTGACCAGAACGGCGAGGGGCCCTTCGTAAACTATCTCCTCATCGGAGTCGCCCTGAACCATATTGTTGCCATCGGCATCCTTGACCTGCACAGTGGGGCCGCGACGAATGAACAGCCCTGCAAGCGCATTGGCTTCGCTGAGAGAGCCGCCACCATTGCGACGCAAATCAACAACAACACCGTCGACACCTTCTTCTTTCAGCTTGACGAGGAGATTTTGGACGTCGCGGGTGCTGCTGACATAGTTGGGATCCCTGCGTTGCAATGCTTCGAAGTCGATGTAAAAGGTCGGCAACTCGATCACACCGATTTTGTGCACCACACCATCGATCTCTACTTCGACGATTTCGCTCTTCGCGGAAGAATCTTCAAGTTTTACCGTATCTCGCGTGATACTGATGGTTTTGGTTTCAAGACCAGGGCCGGCAGGAATTACGTTCAGGCGAACCACTGTGCCTTTTTCACCACGAATGAGCTGCACAACATCATCAACGCGCCAGCCAATAACATCAACGAAAGGTTCATCGCCCTGGGCGACACCGACGATCTTGTCCGAAGGATGCAATTCACCCGTGAGGTCGGCTGGGCCGCCCGTGACGACGCTGTTTACCTTGGTATATTCGTCTTCTGTCTGCAGCACCGCGCCGATACCTTCCAGCGAGAGACGCATGCTCATGTTGAAATTTTCAGCCGCTCTGGGAGCGTAGTATTGGGTATGCGGATCGAAGGCCATGGTCATGGCATCCATGTATCGTTGATAAACATCGAGACTATTGGTTTTCAATACCTGGCTGAGCTGTGAACGGAAACGCTTGCTCAACAGTTCACGCACTTCCGGGATTTCCTTGTCTGTCAGTTTCAGGCTCAGCACGCTGCTTTTGACTTGTTTGCGCCACAGATCACGCAACTCTGCTTCATCAGCAGGCCATGGCACTTCAGTACGGTCGATTTCAATGTATTCATCAACTGTGAAATCGAAGGTATTTTGCTCGTCTTCAATTTGCTGGATCGAATACACCAGTCTTTCTTCAAGACGCTTCTGGTAGCGGTTGTACATCAGGTAACCGGCATTGGTATCACCGCTGAGCAAAAGCTCATCAAGAGATGTCCTGTATTGTTCAAATTCCTGAATGTCAGACGCGGTAAAATACATGCGCGCGCCATCCAGTGTCTTGATGTAACTGTCCAGCAGCATGCCGGAAAATTTGTCATCAAAATGAATCTCTGAATAGTGATTGCGACGCAATTGCTCAATGATGCTCTTGGTTGTCTGGCTATATTCGGGAGCAGGGATCATCTCTTCAAAAATGATTGAGGTATCGAGCGGTATTTCGGCAGGCAGGTACTGGGGCGACTGTGCATGGGTGCCAGAACACAGGCCAAAAGCTGCCACTAGCACGGTTCCCTGGAACAGTGACTTGTGGAAGAGGCGCATTGTCGTATGGAGAACCTTGCTCATCATGTTGCTACCTGCTGTATCCATTTCAACTTCTTTTATTACGCAATTCATTACAGTTTTGTTCATTACACGTTCGTTCATTTCAGCTTTCATTTGTTCGGATTTATGACCTTCCGTTTGGCAGAGGCATGCCGTTCCGTCAATTGCACATCTATATACCGGTCAGTGATGGCACTGGAACCATGGCCAGCATCGTCACGAACATGCTCCCGGGGCCTGGATTTAACATCTTCCGATATCCCAGTATGACGCAACCAGTGGACAGTTGCCGCACCCAATTGTGCAGCTTCCTCGGAAAATCCATCTTTATCCATTGCTTGGACCGCGCGATCAAAACATTGTTGCACTATGCAGCGAATCTGGCGTGTACTGGTAATACCGCCTTGCCCCCTGGTCTTGTGAATCAGTGGACTCGATTCACCAGGAGCGGGAAGGTCACCTAACCCACGAGACCGCCTGAAGCGTTTTAACGCAAGAAGCATATTGTCACTGACCGAGATCTGTCGCTCCTTGTTGCCTTTGCCCACAGTGCGGAACCACCAGTTCCCTTCGAGGTCACGTTCAAAATCACCCATTCGGGGTGTCCAGCGTGTGGTTTCCACCAACTCTGATATACGCAGGTACATGCCGAATAGAGCATTCATGATGAAAAGAGTGCGTTCGTGGATTATAGCATCGCTGGACGCCATTTTCTCAGCAGTTTCAATAACATACGACCATTGTAGTTCCGAAAGCCGGCGAATCGGTTTTTGCGTGGCAGTTTTGCGCACAAATTTACTTTTCTGGCGGATCTGAGTAACCGGGTTTGATTCTATATAGTCCTCTTGAATCAAGTAGTTAAAAAAACTACTTAATACTGCAAATATGGATTGGAGCGCAGCTTGAGAGGGTGAATATGCGGTGAGTGGCTGATCCGCGTGGGCAACAATATAGGGGCGCCAGTCCGGGTTGGGCAATCGTTGGCCCTGGGATTCGAGATAACGCGCGAGATGCTTGGTGCCAATCCAGGATTTGGGCGGTTTGCGGGCGAACTCCACATATTCCTCAATGTCCTCGCGGCGAATTGCCTTGAGTGATTTGCATGTGATCAGCCAGGCCCAATGCAGGAAATGCTCGATTTCACGTCGGTAGGTGGAGAAAGTATCGGGGCTACCGCGGTAGCTGTAGAGAAACTCACTGGCGTACTGATAATCGTCACGCGCAAACGCTGGCTCAGGATCCAGTTTCAGATGCGCAACGTTTTCTACACGCCGCCTGTAAGGATTCGGCATTGCCTCAAGCGTGTCGAAAAACGGGATGGGCGGCTTCATGTTTGACATTAACTATTTTTAATAAACCCATGTTTTTTATGACAAGTAGAAGAAAATAACTACAATCCCACTAATTCCGGTAATAAAGATTACCGGAATTAGAAGGGGTGTGCAAGCTTGAGAAAGCCCCCACTGAACTGGTCTACCGCGGCACACGCATAGTGACAAATTCTTCGGCTGCTGTGGGATGAATCCCCAACGTTGAATCCAGCTGACGCTTGGTTATTCCTGCGATCATGGCAGCGGCAAACCCCTGGATGATTTCACCGGCATCCGCTCCAACCATGTGCATGCCCAAAACCTTATCAGTGGCTTTGTTAACAATGATTTTCATATAGGTCCGCTCGTTGCGACCCGACAAGGTATGGCGGAGATGCCGGAAATCGCTTTCGAATACAGTTATCTCGCCCGCTTGTTCCCTGGCCTGGGTTTCGGTCAGGCCCACAGTGGCAATGTTTGGCTGGCAGAAAACTGCAGTCGGAATGTTCTGGTAAGACATAGTGCGTTGGCGTGATCCGAACAGGTGGTCCGCAATGAACATGCCTTCTGCCAAGGCCACCGGTGTAAGCGCCATACGCCCCACCACATCGCCCAAGGCATAAACGGAAGGCTCGTTGGTGCGGAAACTGTCATCTACTGAGATGTTACCCTTCACGTCGAGCTCGACAGCGGTATTTTCCAGCCCCAGCCCCTGAATATTAGCCTTACGGCCGGTAGCGAACAAAACTGCATCAACCTGCAAGCTTTGCCCTCCTTCCATCAGCACATCAAGGCTCCCTCCAGGATTTGAGGTTACTTCAGAGATCTGGCTTTTCTCAAGTAATGTCAGGTACTTGGAAGTTTCTTGTGTGAAATGCTTGACTACATCATCATCAAATTCGCGTAAAACGCGAGTCCCGCGGTATGACAGGGTTGTCTTGCTGCCCAAGCCACTGAATATCCCGGCAAACTCTACAGCGATATAGCCACCTCCAACTACCAAAAGACGCTCTGGCAAAGTGTCAATGTCAAATATTTCATTGGACGTCAGAACCAGATCTTTGCCTTTGAATTCAGGAAGATAAGGCCATCCGCCAGTGGCAATTAATATGTAGCGCGCACTGAGCGTATCCTCGCCAAATTTAACAGTATGGGCATCCACCAGACTTGCCTTGGCATTGATGATACGAACGCCCGCTTTTTCAAGAAGATTCCGGTAAATACCATTCAATCTCTGGATTTCAGTCTTTTTGTTGTCGCGCAAGGTCGGCCAATGGAATGCAGGCTCAGGGATCTTCCAGCCGAAACCCGCACTGTCAGCAAAATCAGCTGCATAGTGAGCGGCATAGGCATATAGTTTTTTGGGGACGCAGCCAACATTAACGCAGGTTCCCCCCAGATAACGGTCCTCTGCGATGACAACCTTCGCACCCAATGCTGCAGCCATCCGGGCTGCCCTCACTCCACCCGAACCCGCACCGATCACAAACAAATCAACGTCATACATGCAAGAAAGCTCACAAATTGCAGAAAAACAATTTTCTCGTAATGAAACTGAGTTTACTATTACCGCTCGAGAGTCGGATACCTATGGCAGGTCTCTATTTACGCCTCAGCTATCTTGCACCGCACTACCCTGAAAGCACTAAACAGCCTGGAAACACTAACCAGCCAACAAGACCCGACCAAAACCTGACCTAGAAGTGACTGCCCATTGATGGGAAGAGGAGCAAGCGATATGAGCGAAATTTTGGCACTCGATAACAACCAGGTTGGCCTGAACGATTTTACTGACAAGACTGTCGATGATCTTGGCGACAAAATTCCTTCCCTGATAGAGAAGTTTGTCATCCGCCTTCCCAACGGGCTGAGAGACCAGATCCGCACACTGTCTGATCAAAATCGTCGCAGCATGAATTCTGAAATAATCATGGTGCTGGAAAATCATATCCGCCAACAGTTCGTGGATCAGATGCTTGCAGCCAACCCGGACACCAACTTCAAGCCTGGTGAAAGATCAGGGGTAGAAAGCGAGCTCAATCGCAAGCTTGCGAATCTGCCTGTAGAAAAGAAAGAAGCCTTGCTGGAACTCCTGGGCTAAGTATCACTAGCCGCGTCCCTTGCCGCCTTACTTGTAAAAGTGAGGCGGTGTGATTCTGGAACCTGCACCCAGTTTCCGAGGCTGGCATCCGGCAGAAACTGCGGCATGAATATACCAACTTCCCTGTTTGCTTCTGTATCCACTGGTGAGAATCTGGTTTTGCCGGATGCTGAACTGTTGTTGATTGGGCAGTTTCTGGATCCGATTTCCAGTGCATGCATGTTCAAGGATTTGCTCGAGCAAACGCCCTGGCGGCAGGATGCCATTCGCATGCATGGCCGCCTGTTGCCGGTGCCCAGACTTCAGGCCTGGTACGGGGAAGCCCATGCAAAATATGGCTACTCCGGGTTGCAACTGGATCCATTACCGTTCACGCCGCTGCTGCTGCAGTTGAAAGAACATGTGCAAGAAACTGTGGGACACAAATTCAATTCTGTGCTGCTGAACCAGTATCGGAATGGTTCCGACAGCGTGAGCTGGCATAGCGATGATGAAACAGAACTTGGGGCAGATCCGTTGATTGCATCTGTCAGTCTCGGATGTGAACGCCGCTTCGAATTGAAACATCGCTCACGCAAGGAATTGAAAAAACTCACATTGCCTTTAACTGATGGATCATTACTGTTCATGGGCAAGGGAGTGCAGCAACACTGGTTACACCAGATACCGAAACAGCCAGGCGTGGTGGAAGTACGCATCAACCTGACATTTCGTTTGATTGCCTGAAAGGCATCATCCATTACTGTTACACGACAGAGGTTCTTGTTTTGAAACAAGCCAAATATTTCCTGTTCATCGTGCTTTTCACAGTCAACTTGTGTTCTGCAGAAACCCTGCGCGGAACCCAAGGCATGGTTGCCTCGCGTTCAGACATTGCGTCTGAAGTCGGTAGTCAAATTCTTGCAGCGGGTGGCAATGCGATAGACGCCGCAGTCGCTACGGCCTTCGCGCTGTCTGTTGCCTATCCATCAGCCGGTAATGTGGGCGGTGGCGGCTTCATGGTGATTGCCCTGGCATCCGGTGAAGTACTCACGCAGGATCATCGTGAAACAGCGCCCGCTGCGGCACATCGCGACATGTTCCTGGACAGTGCCGGCAACGTGGATCGCAACCTGGCAGTAAACAGCCTTCAAGCTTCTGGTGTACCCGGCTCCGTCGCTGGCTTGCTTGATGCACTGCAGCGCTATGGCAGCATGAATCGTGAACAGGTGCTCGCACCAGCCATCAAGCTGGCCGAGGAAGGGTTTATCCTGAATGAAGATATTGTTGCGCAATTTACCGAAAATCTTGAAGCCTTCCGACAGTACCCAGCTTCATTTCAAGTGTTCAGCAAGAACGGCGAGGCTTACAAGGCTGGCGATCTATGGCAGCAGCCAGACCTGGCGCGCACATTGCGCAGGATTGCGGAAAATGGCCGGGATGGCTTCTACCAGGGTGAAACCGCAGATTTGATCGTGGCTGAAATGCAGCGCGCTGGCGGTCTCATTACCCACAAAGATCTTGTCAGCTATGAGCCAGTGTGGCGTGAGCCAGTACATGGAACCTATGAAGGGTATGATATCTGGTCGATGCCACCCCCCTCCTCTGGCGGCGTGCTGCTAATGCAAATGCTCAACATGCTGGAACCTTATGATCTGAAAAACCTGGGTTGGGGGTCTGCGGAAAGCTTGCATCTACTTATCGAAGCCCAACGCCGTGCATATGCTGATCGTGCTGAATTTCTCGGAGACCCGGATTTCGTCGAGATCCCCATGGCCATGCTCACCTCGAAGGAATATGCAAAGAGTCGTTTCGCGGACTTCGATCCCGCCAAGGCCAGCGATAGTGCTGCCATTGGAGCTGGCAACTGGCCCAGGGAAAGTACGCAAACCAGCCATTTGTCGGTTGTGGACAGCCAAGGCAATGCTGTCGCCTTGACCACCACTCTAAACCGCTCCTACGGCAATCGAATCGTTGTGCCAGGCGCCGGCTTTCTGCTAAACAATGAAATGGATGATTTTTCCAGCAAGCCCAACACTCCAAATTCCTACGGATTGATCGGGCGTGATGCCAACGATATCCAGCCTGGCAAACGCATGCTCAGTTCCATGACCCCGACTATCGTGACACACGAAGGCAAGGTATTCCTGGTGACTGGATCACCTGGCGGTGCGGTGATAATCAACACGGTGCTGCAGGTGGTATTGAATGTGCTCGATCATGAAATGACGGCGGAAGCGGCGGTCAGCAGTCCGCGCATTCATCATCAATGGCAACCGGACATAGTGCGCTACGAAACCGGTGCCATTGATGAGATAGCACTGGAAGGACTGCGGAGGATGGGGCACAAGGGGCTTGCCGGAGCAGGTTTCGGTATGGGCGATGCCAACACGATCCTGGTGAAGGACGGTGCTTTCGAAGGCGTGTCGGATCCAAGGAATGTGGGGGGAGTTGCAGGCTTCTAATGCAAAACCTGCAACCTTTGATTCTGTAACCTTTGACGCTCAGTGCCTGCGCAAATTTTTGCGATTGAGATCAGCAACAGTACGACAGCCCATCAGTTTCATCCCGCGTTCGATCTCTGTGCGGTATTGGCCTAGCGCTCGTTCCACTCCCGGCTGGCCTGCCGCAGCCAACGCATACAAATACATGCGTCCGCCTGAGCAGGCTTTGGCTCCCAAAGACAGCGCCTTCAAAACATGGGTACCACGCTGAATGCCGCCTTCACAGATGACATCAAGCTTGTCACCCACCGCATCCACGATTTCCTCCAATTGGTCGAAGGGACTGCGTGCGCCATCCAGTTGTCTGCCACCATGATTGGAAATCATGATGCCCGTACAGCCTATATCCACAGCCCGTTTTGCATCTTCTACACTCATGACACCTTTTAGCGCGAAGTGGCCGTTCCATTTGGCACATAATTGCTCCGCATCTTTCCAGCTCATCGACTGGTCCAGCATGGTTGAAAAATATTTGCCGATGGAAGTGGCCATGTTGGTCCCTTCCTTCACATGTGCCTGCAGATGTGGCAATTCAAATGCAGGATGCGTGAAATAGTTGTAGGCCCAACTGGGTCGGGCGGCAAAGCTGAGCAGGCTGGATGCCGTCAGTCTTGGCGGTGAAGTGAAGCCTGTACGCAAGTCGCGTTCGCGATTGCCGCCGGTTATGGTATCGACAGTAAGTGCAAGCACATCAAATTTTGCCGCTCGCGCTCTTTCCAGCAAACTGTCATTGAGTCCACGATCCTTGTGGAAGTAATACTGGAACATCTTTGGAGTATTGGTCAGTGCACCAATTTCCTCGACGCTCACAGTGCCGAGGGAAGAAACCCCAAACATGGTGCCGAATTTCTGGGCTGCCTTGGCTACTGCGCGCTCACCATCGTGATGAAACAGGCGCTGCAGGGCAGTTGGCGCACAATAAAGTGGCATATCGAGCTTCTTGCCGAATATTGTTACTGACATATCGATATTCTCGACACCCGCAAGCACATTGGGCACCAGATCAACATCGTCATACGCCTGCGTGTTACGGCGATAGGTTACTTCATCATCAGCTGCACCATCGATGTAATGAAAAATCGGAGTAGGCAGGCGTCTTCGAGCCAGCTCGCGGAAATCCTGGAAATTGTGACAGTCGTTGAGATTCATGAAGCAGTACCCTTCTCTATTTACCGGTCTTTGTCGTTTTTTGTTGAATTTAGTGAATCTGGCGCTTCAAAGGGTATGGGTTGGGCGTTCTCCACCCAGCATACCCACAAGATAATGCTCAATTTTTTTGCGTGCAGGATTATCCTTTTCCGAGAACTGCACACCGATTCCTTGCGCACGGTTGCTTTGCGCCGCCGAAGGCGTAAGCCAGACTACAGTTCCAGACACTGGTATGCGTTCAGGCTCATCCATCAGTCCCAGCAACACAAATACTTCATCGCCAATCTCGTATTGCTTGCGGGTCGGTATGAACAAACCACCGTTGTCCAGAAATGGCATATAGGCAGAATACAACACTGACAGTTCCTTGATGCTTATCGAAAGGATGCCATGCTTGGATGCTGCCGGGTGATTAGTTAGTTCCATGCTCCTGCTTTCCTGTTTCAACGCCGGAGAGTTTTGTCGGCATGCGAGAGGCGTCGTAGTTTACTCCACTCGCCAAAGACCTGTTCAAGTATGAGCAAGGGATTGGGATTGTTGCTCGTCATGGCTACTTTGCGTGTATTGCCGAGGAATGCATACAAGGCATGCAAGGCCATCTGGCGATCATGTGGTTTGTTGCCCTCCGGCAAGAGTCTTTGCAAGCCTTGCAAGTCCGTGTCCACTAGCGGCTCATCGGTCTGCAAGGCTTTCAGCAGTGTAGCAACGCTCTGCATGAGAAACTCAATGGTGGCAGCAGCACTTATCTTTTCACATTTGCGTGCAGCAGAAACCGGCGAGCAGTTGCCAGCCAGCAAATCCTGCAAATTCACAAGGATGGTTTCATGTTCCGCCATGAGTCCAGTGTTGAACATTGCAAGGGCTCGCAAGGGAGCCCCGTGTGCTTTTTGCAGCAAGCTGACAGTGTCGCCGGGATAGCCCTGTGCTTCCAGCCAGCGCCTGGCGTCATCCTTGTCCGGTGTTGGCAATTGCAAATGCTGGCAGCGGCTACGCAGGGTCGCCAGCAACATGCCCGGCTGATGCGACACCAGCAACAGTATCGTCTGGGGGGGAGGCTCTTCCAGTAGTTTCAGCAAGGCATTGGCTGCATTGTTATTCATCGCCTCGGCAGGATAAACACACAGGATCTGATAGCCGCCACGCTGGCTTTTGTTGCTTGCGTATTCAATGGATTCGCGAATCTGATCAATGGTGATCAGCTTTTTTTCCGGCTGCAGCAAGCGCCAGTCAGGATGGGTGCCAGCACTGAAATAGTGGCAGTCCTTGCACTCGCCACAGGGCATGCTGCCAATCGGAGTGCGGCACAGCAGATATTTTGCCAGGTGCCTGGCGAAGGCAAGTTTGCCTATGCCCTCCGGTCCCGAAAAGAGCCAGGCATGTGCGAGGCGGTTGGAATGTGCTTGTTCCTGCAACTGCAAAAATGCATTTTGGTGCCAAGGCAGGAAATTGGTTTCTGTACTCACTGCTCTGCCCCTGCACCCTTGGTCACTGCTGCAAGAGAATGCGCAGCCAGGAGCCGGCTGGCTACTGCCTGGCTGACCAGCACTGCCACTTCCTCGACTGTACCCGCCGCATTGATGAGCACGTGTGATTGCGGAGAACGCTTGGCCAGAAACACAAATCCATCCCGCACTCTTTGCTGATAGTGCAGACCTTTCTTTTCAAAGCGGTCTTCATTGCCCCCCCTGCTTCTGGTCCTGGCCAGAGACTGCTCAGGTTCGAGATCAAGAATAAGGGTAAGTTCAGGATTGAAATTGCCGGTGACCTTGGCATGAAAATCATCGACCAATTCAAGTCCTAGATCTCCCGCAAACCCCTGAAATGCGCGGGAGGAGTCGGCAAAACGGTCTGAGATGACCCAGGTGCCTGCGGCCAGTGCAGGCCATATGGTATGCACCAAATGGTTACGTCGGGCTGCATTGATCAGCAGGAGCTCAGTCAACGCGTCCCATTTGTCAGCCTCACCCGTTACCAGCAGATTCCTGATTTCCTCTGCGCCAGCAGCGCCGCCAGGTTCACGGGTCAAGATACAGTTAACGCCGGCCTGCAGCAGGGCTTGCAACAGGATGCGGCTTTGCACGCCTTTGCCGGCGCCATCAACGCCTTCAATAGCAATGAATTTGCCAGGCGTGCCAGCTGCTTGGGTTGCTGTATCTTTCATAACGGCTTGGGTTCCAACTGGTACTCGCGAACTGCCTGATTATGTTCTTCGAGTGTAGTGGAAAAATAATGGCTGCCATCTCCTCTTGCAACAAAATACAGATATTCCGATGCATCGGGATGCAGACTGGCTTCAATGGCGCCGAGTCCCGGCAAGGCAATTGGCGTTGCTGGCAAGCCGGTCCGTGTATAAGTGTTCCAGGGAGTGTCTTGCTGCAAATGGGCCCGGGTCAGATTGCCATCAAAGTCTGCTCCTACTCCGTAAATAACGGTGGGATCGGTCTGTAATTTCATGTCGATTTGCAGACGCCTGATAAACACGCCGGCGATCAGACTGCGCTCCTGTGGCAAGGCAGATTCCTTTTCGACAATAGAGGCCATGACAAGAGCCTCATAGGGCGTTTTATAGGGGAGACCAGCAGCCCGACCAGCCCAACTCTGCTGCAGGGTTTCCTCCATGAGCTTGTGAGCCCTTTGCAACAATTCCAGATCGGTAGTGCCTTTGGTGAAATTGTAGGTATCCGGAAAGAACAGGCCTTCCGGGTAGGAATCCGTACCAAAGGCTTCACGCAAGGCATCAGGATCGTTCACATCCAGCACCACATTAATTGAAGGATCATCCTGAATCGCCTGCAATGCCTGGCGTAATGTCCAGCCTTCTATCAACTTCAGCCTGTGATAGGTAACTCGCCCGGATGCCAGTAGCTCCAGCAAACCCTGGCTGGTGATGCCAGCCACCAGTTCATACTCACCCGCCTTGATACGTGAGGCCAATCCGGTGGCACGTGCATAGAGCACCACGTCATCGGCACCTTTCAGGATATCTTCAGACTCAAGTTGATGTAACAGTCTGGTGAGCGTGGCGCCATTGCCTACATCGAGAAAATAAGCCTCGGTCAGGTTTAGCGGTGATTGCACGTTTGCCCAGAATACCCAGAGGCGCAATAGCAGTAGTGCTGCCAGAATGCCCATTGCAATCAGCACATGGCGTTTATGCGTTATCAGGAAACTCGCGAGCATGCTTGCAATGCCTTGATGAAATAATCCTGAGCAGACTTGCTGTATTGGCCCAATTCGTATTCAAGCAATTGCTTGCCGTGTTGCAGCAATGTTATCGGCCAGATGCCCATCACACTGTTGGCAAAAAACAATTCATCTGCATCCTGCAGACTGTCCAGGCTGATATTGGTTACCTGAACATCAGTACCGAAATGTTCAAGTAATTTGCGACGCAGGACTCCCTGAATGCCACAGTATTCGAGAGCAGGAGTTTGCAATATTCCATTCACGCAAACAAAAAGATTGCTGCGAGTGCCCTCGATGACAGACCCGGAATAATCCGCCATCAGGCCTTCGTGATAACTGGCATCAGGAAATTCCATGCTCCCAAGTACCTGCTCAAGACGATTGAGGTGCTTGATGCCAGCAAGGGCCGGTTGCTGAGCCAGCCGTTGTTTGCAGATGAAGGCCTTGATTCCGTTACACGGATCCGAACCGGAATTTTGTGGGAGTGGATGAGTAGTGATAATACAGCGTGGCAGAACTTTCTCAGGTGGCTTGTACCCCCGACCGCCTGAGCCGCGTGTGAGCATTAATTTGATAATGGCTTCAACAGGAGCTGATGCAGCTTCCTTTAACAACCATTGGGTAATCTGTAACAGATCGCAATTCATGTTCAGAGTATTGCAACCTTGCTGCAACCGCTCCAGATGTTCATTCAGAAAGAGAAAGCAGCCGTTATGCAAACGAATGGTTTCAAACAGTCCATCGCCATATGCCAAACCCCGATCGTCGGCTGGAATAACGTCTGTTTCAAGGCCATCGATCAGCATTGGCTGTCAGATACGACGGAATACCAGAGAGCCATTGGTACCCCCGAAACCGAATGAGTTGCTCATGGCGACATCCATGCGCATATTGCGCGCTGTATTCGGTACGTAATCGAGGTCACAGCCTTCACCAGGATTATGCAAATTGATGGTAGGTGGTGCAATCTGGTCACGCAGTGAGAGTACACTGAAAATCGCTTCAACGGCACCCGAGGCGCCTAGCAAATGGCCCACCATGGATTTGGTTGAACTGACTGCGAGGTTGTCTGCCTCGGGGCCAAATACCCGCCGGATAGCCAGGGTTTCTGCCCTGTCACCCACAAGCGTTGAAGTACCATGGGCATTGATGTAATCGACACCGTTTATACCGATGCCGGCATCTCTCAGGGCATTTTGCATGCACGCTGCTGCACCGCGGCCGTCTTCCGGGGGCGAAGTGATGTGATGCGCATCGCCGCTCATACCGAAACCGACAAGTTCTGCGTAAATATTGGCACCCCGTTTACGCGCATGCTCATACTCTTCAAGCACCAGCATACCTGCGCCATCGGACAGTACAAAACCATCACGGTCTGCATCCCATGGACGACTGGCTTTGGTCGGATCTTCATTGCGAATTGAAAGTGCCCTTGCTGCACTGAAACCGCCCAACCCTACCGCTGATGTCGCCATTTCAGAACCGCCGACAACCATGGCATCAGCGTCACCATAGGAAATCAGCCTTGCCCCCAGGCCGATGTTGTGAGTGCCGGTAGTACACGCCGTAGTGACGGCGATGTTGGGACCCTGGAAATTGAACTGGATCGACAGGGTTCCGGCAATCATATTGATAATTGCACCAGGAACAAAAAACGGGGAAATCTTTCTGGGTCCCGAGGCATCGACGAGGCGTACGGTATTTTCTATGGAAGTAATTCCACCAATCCCCGAACCGGCAGCGACACCAACACGAAGCGGGTCATAGCCGGCTTCATGCAGGCCTGCATCACGCACAGCCTGGATTCCGGCTACAAGTCCATAATGCAGAAAAGCGTCGATACGACGTGCTTCCTTGGAGGAAATGTATTCGTCGATGTTGAGGTTGCGAATGGAACCGCCAAAACGGGTGGGAAACGCCGACACATCGAAGTGTTCAATCGCAGCAATGCCGCTCTTGCCTTCACAAATGCCCTTCCAGGTAGCGTCGACAGTATTTCCCAATGGGGTGACAGCCCCCATGCCTGTGATAACCACTCTTCTTCGAGACAAGAGGCTCTCCTTCTAGACCCTAAACAGCATTCGAGTTCAACACGAATCCATGCGAGTTGACAGCTCGCCTGTTTTCGAAACCGGTTCTAATAAAAAAGCTACTCAGGGTAAACCGGAGTAGCTTCATTTTAATCCATTCGTTGCAAACCGCCGGAATGGCTCCCGGACTTACTGATGCTGATTGATGTAGTCTATAGCCAGTTGCACGGTAGTGATTTTTTCGGCTTCTTCATCGGGGATTTCGGTTTCGAATTCTTCTTCGAGAGCCATGACCAGCTCAACCGTATCCAGCGAATCAGCGCCCAGGTCTTCAACGAAGGCAGCCGCATTTTTGACTTCTTCTTCCTTGACGCCGAGTTGCTCAGCAACAATTTTCTTCACTCGTTCTTCAACGCTACTCATATTAACTCTAGCTCCTGGTACATGTAGTACGAATAAAATTCTGACATCCATTCAAGGATGTCCCGTGGTGCTCAGATGCCTACCCGCGCAAGGGCGGGAAGTGTAACCGAGTTTGTCATTTTTGTAATCTTGGGGAGCCTGGCAAAAAAGATCCCAGGGTACGCCCATATGTCTGTGAGCAGGCTGTCACTTACGACAAACGGGCACAATTATGCCATATACATTCCACCATTGGCATGAATAGTTTCGCCGGTTATATAGCCTGCCTCTGCGGAAGCCAAAAAGCCGACAACTGCAGCAATTTCATCGGGTTGACCGTAGCGCTGCAGCGGGATCTTGCTGAGCAGCAACTGGGCCTGTTCGGTCGGCAAATCACGGGTCATGTCGGTATCAATGAAGCCTGGCGCCACACAGTTTACTGTGATGCCGCGCGAGCCAATTTCCATGGCCAACGCCCTGGAGAAACCTTCCATACCGGCCTTGGCAGCAGCGTAATTGGCTTGGCCAGCATTGCCGCTTGATGCCACCACTGAACTAATGCTGATGATCCTGCCCCAGCGTGCCTTGGTCATGCCGCGCATGAAAGCGCGGGTCATGCGGAAAACAGAGCTCAGATTCGTATTGAGAACAGACTGCCATTCGTCATCTTTCATGCGCAACATCAGGTTGTCACGGGTAATACCAGCGTTATTGACAAGGATTTCTACCGCGCCATGAGTGTCCTGTACTGTCTTGCAGAAAGTGTCAACTGATTCATTGGAGCCAACATCAAGGCTGTAGCCCTGCCCTGTGATGCCCGCTTCCTGAAGGTACCGGGAAATGGCAGCTGCACCGGAATCCGAAGTGGCGGTACCCAGAACGATGACACCACGTTTGCCAAGCTCAAGTGCAATGGCCTTGCCTATGCCACGGCTGGCGCCACTGACTACTGCAATCTTACCGGCGATGCTCATGAATGCTCCTTTGCCTGATCTTGGCGATATGGATGTGTTGCTCAGCTCTGCAGAGCAGCTTGCAGACTGTTGGTATCATTGACCGGGAAAGCGTGCATATCCGGGCAAATACGCTTGTTAAGGCCGGAGAGAACCTTGCCTGGCCCCAGTTCAAGCACAGTATCAATGCCTGCAGCCGCAAATTGCTGAATAGTGGCAACCCAGGGGACAGGATTAAAAATCTGATTGACCAGATTACTTCTCAGAACCAGAGGGTCCTGGGTACTGGCCAAGCCGTAGTTATGAATCACTGGAATGGACGGAGCCACGATCTGGACCTGTGCCAGCACATTGGCGAATTGCTCCGCAGCAGGTTGCATCAGAGGGGAATGGAAAGGAGCGCTGACAGAAAGTGGCAGTACGCGTTTGGCACCGGCCGCTTTGCAAAACTCACCGGCTTTGTCGACAGCGGCCTTGTGGCCCGCGATCACTACCTGGCCAGGGGAGTTGAAATTGACAGCGGCTACCACCTCGCCAGTGACACTTGAGGCTTCGGCACAAGCAGCAATAACTTTGTCGTCTTCCAACCCTACGATGGCAGCCATGCTGCCAACACCCACAGGCACCGCATTCTGCATGAACTCGCCACGCTGCCGGACCAGTGAAACGGCATCTGTGAAGTTGAGTGCACCACCGCATACCAGGGCCGAATATTCGCCGAGGCTATGGCCGGCCAGCAAAACGGGTTGTGCCCCCCCCTGCTCCTGCCAGACGCGCCAGACTGCCACGGAACTCGTGAGTATCGCAGGCTGGGTAATGTGGGTCAGCGCCAGTTGTTCGGCAGGGCCTTCCTGTACCAGCTTCCAGAGGTCGTAGCCCAGGACTTCAGAAGCCTGGGAGAAAGTGCTGGCTACAACGGGGTGAGCTGTGCCGAGTTCAGCCAGCATGCCAACCTGTTGTGAACCCTGCCCTGGAAAAATTGCTCCCAGTTTGCTAGCCATGCGCGGTGCCTTGTCAGTCTGGTCTGTTTACGATGTCCAAAAACAAAAAACAGCTCGTGAGAGCTGTTTCCAGGGGTAAGTGTCTCCGTCTTACGGAAGACACAATGCCTTGTTAATCTTTGTTGATCTGAACGATCTGACGACCACGGTAGAAACCGTCCGGAGTCATGTGATGACGGCGATGACGCTCGCCGGTTTCTGCGTCAGTGCTGACTGGGCCAGCTGTCAGTGAATCGTGGGATCTGCGCATATCACGCTTGGAGCGGGTCTTGCGGTTCTGTTGTACGGCCATGGTGGTATCTCCTGTCAATTCGTTAAACGGGATCACTCCCGATCTTTACTGTTTGCCGCTTACTGGCTGGCAGGTCTTTGCTGACCTTACCGTTGCCTAGTTGTCCTGGCCCGAGTCTTTCTTTAGCGCTGCAAGAGCGGCAAAAGGATTCGGCTTACTCTCCACTTCCACTTTTCCAGTCTGTTTCCCAGACTGGTTCTCTACCTGCAGTTTCAGGGAATTCAGCGCTTTATTGCAGCTTTCATCCTGATGAACTGGTGCCAGCGGCAGGCTGAGTATCAGTTCGTCCTCGATTATAGCGAGAACATCCAGCTCCTCAGCTTCATCGACTATGACATCGGTAGTGAGTGCATCAGCTTCCGGGAGCGCTTCAAGCTCCGTTTCACTTGTCAGGACCAGAAGGTCCAGTTCGCACTCCAGGTCAGTCTCAAAGGGCTGCAAACAGCGCTGGCATACTTGCTTTACGCGTGTCGACAATTCACCGCTGAGCTTGCGCCTTCCTTGCTCGTCATGTCCAAAGCGCAAATGGACTGCAACCTGGCCGTTTGGCTCGGAAAGGCAGTCGACAAAGCGTTTTAGCCTGGAAAATGGAAGTACTGCGTTAATCTCCACCTTCCGGACAAAGAGCTTGCTTGCATCAAGTTGTTCTGGAAAAGGGTCTGACGGCATGGGCGCGCATGATAGTCACGCGAGTACTGCTTGTCAAAAAGAATTTCATTCTTTTCACACGGAACTGTTTGATTTGCCTCTGGATTTAGCTGTCACCGGTTTCAGGGTAAAAACCAGTGGTTGCAAGCGACAAAGCCAGGCCGGCTTTTCCTTGTAGATTGACTGCATCCGCTGTGATTTATCGCTCCACCCCGGACAATAGAGGAACGAACCGGACGGCTT
>JBIIWM010000144.1:0-7506 GCA_044338875.1 Pseudohongiellaceae bacterium
TCGCAGGTGACACATTGCTGTGAAGGCCACCCTTTGAAACTCTGTTGAAACTCTATTGAAACAAGGGGGAGGCAAGGTAATTGCTTACCTCCCACCCCTTGATGTGGCTATTTTTCTTTAGCCAGCCTTTAACCAGTCCTTACTCAGCGCTGGCTGGCTTGGCTTTGGCTTTAACCTGAACCTTGGTCTTGGGCTTGGCAGGTGCTTTGGCTTTGGCCTTGGGTTTTTCGCCGTCAGCGCTTTCTTCACCACCTTCTGCAGCGGTATCTTCCTGGAACTCATCTTTTAATGCGTAAGATTCGTTGGCAGCGACACCTTGTCCAGCCAGGCAAGCATCTGCGAAGCTCTGGACGTAGAGCTGGATGGCTCTGAGAGCGTCATCATTACCCGGGATTACCAGGTCAATACCAGCAGGATCGCTGTTGGTATCTACGATACCGATGACAGGAATTCCCAGTTTGTTGGCTTCGGCAACGGCAATGCGCTCGTGATCGACGTCGATAACAAACAAGGCATCAGGCAGGCCACCCATGTCCTTGATACCACCGATGCTCTTCTCCAGTTTTTCCATGGCACGACGGCGCATCAGCGCTTCTTTCTTGGTCAGCTGTTCGAACGTACCGTCAGCGGACTGGGTTTCAAGTTCACGCAAGCGGCGAATGGAGGCACGAATGGTTTTGTAGTTGGTCAGCATACCGCCGAGCCAGCGCTGATCGACGTAAGGCATGCCGGCGCGAGCCGCTTCTGCCTTGACGATCTTGCTTGCTGCACGCTTGGTGCCAACGAACAGAATCTTTTGTTTGCGCTCAGCCATGCCTTTGACAGTCGCCAGGGCCTGGTTGAATGCGGGGAGCGTGTGCTCGAGATTGATGATATGGATCTTGTTGCGAGCGCCGAAAATGTATTGAGCCATTTTCGGGTTCCAGTAGCGACATTGGTGGCCGAAATGCACGCCGGCCTGCAACATCTCTTTCATGCTTACAGTCATGGTAATTACCTTTGGGTTAAGCCTCCACGTACCCCATCAAACCCACCCCTCTTTTCAGAGAGGCACCCGGGCGGATGTGTCGGTGCGTGTGCGACATTAGTTAAGTTTATGAATCAAAACAGCAGGCTAGGCTTGCTGTTCACGTTCCGTCACGGACAAAACGCGCGGCTTTATACCATAAACCCCCACTGATATGAAGCCGAAAATAGCTCTTTACCTCTCCGCTCCCGGGCCCTGGAGTGCACCAAAGTGGGAAGCAGACCTGGTTTTGCTCCCTTTCACGTAATTGCTCAACAGGATGAACTTCTGTGAATTTCAATTTATCCCAAGAATCGTTCCTCCGCGTCACAAGCGGAGCACAGCCGCGCGAGCCCGTGCGCTGAAGCCAAACACGTGGGCAGCCCAAACGGATGCCGAAGGTAGTTATTCTGAATAATGCAGAAACGCGCGCGTGTACTTCGTCAGGGCCATCCCTTACACTACTGCCTCTGTCCAAACCGCCAATATCCACACCCGGATCGCGGTTTTTCTGTTAGCAAAGTAGTCTGGAACAGCCACTATCGCATGCCAGTAACCATCAAGAATCCAGCCGAAATCGAACTCATGCGGGAAGCCGGTCGCCTGGCTGCTGAAGTTCTGGAAATGATCGGACCCTATGTAGTGCCTGGTGTCAGCACCGGAGAATTGGATCGCATCTGCCACGACTATATCGTGAATGTGCAGAACGCCATCCCTGCCCCGCTTAACTACAACGGCTTCCCTAAATCCATTTGCACCTCGGTGAACCACGTCATCTGCCATGGGATACCGAGCGACACCAGGATTCTCAAGGATGGCGACATCATCAATGTCGACATCACTGTCATCAAACACGGTTTCCATGGTGATACCAGCAAGATGTTCGGCGTTGGCAATATTCCTGCCCATGCCGAAAAACTGATGCGGATAACCCAGGAATGCCTGTACAAGGGTATTGAGCTGGTCAGACCGGGAACTTACCTTGGCGACATTGGCTTTGTGATCCAGCAGTATGCTGAATCCAACAATTTTTCCGTCGTGCGTGAATATTGCGGACACGGTATCGGGCGAATCTTCCACGAAGACCCCCAGGTTCTGCATTTCGGCAAGAAAAATACCGGTTTCCAACTGGTGGAGGGGATGACCTTCACCATTGAACCCATGATCAATGCAGGCACTCGCTATACCAAACTTTCCAATACCGATGGCTGGACCGTTACCACACGTGACCGTCGCCTGTCGGCCCAATGGGAGCACACACTGGCCGTGACACATGACGGCTGCGAAGTGCTGACACGCCGCAAGGAAGAAACTTTTTAATCGGCATTCTCACCGGGAGAAAGCGCCGCGAGTTGCTGACGCCATATGACCAGAACCACCGGGTCCACCAAACGCTCCTCGCTCTTTCACGCCCGGGAATTCAGCCGTGCCCTCATTGAGGGGGCTGCCCCGATTCCGCTGTTCAAGAACAGTATCAAGACCGCCCGCACCTTGCTCAATGAACGATTCATTGCCGGCGAAAAGGCGGAGATCCTGATTAACGACTACAGCTGGTTCATCGACCAGATCCTGTGCCATGCCTGGTGCCGTTACGATTGGAAAGATGCTACCGACATCAGTCTGGTCGCCGTGGGTGGCTATGGCCGGGGAGAATTGCATCCATTTTCTGATATTGATCTCCAGATTTTGCTGCAGCGCAACAATCTCAAGCACTACAAGGACAATATCGAGCAATTTCTTACCTTCCTCTGGGATATCAACCTGGAAGTCGGCCAGAGCGTGCGCACCATCAAGGAAAACATTGATGAGGCAGCCAAAGACATCACCATTGCGACAGCATTGCTGGAATCACGCACCATCTATGGCAACCCGCTGCTGCACGAGCAGGTGATGACGCAACTCAGCCAGAAACGCATCTGGAAACACAAAAGTTTCTTTGCTGCGAAAAAGGCTGAACAGGTTGAACGGCATCGCAAACACGAAGACATCGAATATTCCCTTGAGCCCAATCTCAAAGCCTCACCTGGGGGTTTGCGTGACATCCAGACCATCAGCTGGATCGCGCGACATTATTTTGGTACCGGCGACTTTCGCGAACTCGTTGCCCGCGGTTTTCTCCAGAACAACGAATACAAGGATCTGATCAAGGGCCGTAACTTCCTGTGGAAACTGCGATATGCGCTGCACATGCTCAATGGCCGGCGGGAAGATCGTCTGCTGTTCGAAAACCAGCGCAAGCTTGCAGAGCTCTTTGGCTACAAGAACGACAGCAAGAGTCTGGCCATTGAAAAACTGATGCAGCAGTACTACCAGTCGGTACTTACGTTGCGCGTGTTGAATGACATGTTGCTGCAACTGTTCGATGAGGAAATCCTGCGCTCTGGCGAAATGGGCAAGGCAATTTCACTCAACAACCGTTTCCAGGTTCGCAACCATTATATTGAAGCCAAGCACAACAAGGTGTTTTCGGAGACGCCGATGGCGTTGATCGAGATCTTCGTACTGATGGCACAGGACCGCAGCATCGAAGGTATTCGTGCTTCAACCATTCGTCTTATCCGCAACAGCCTGTCCCTGATCGACGACAAGTACCGCGTGGATTCGCGCAACACGACCATGTTCATGGAACTGTTACGTTCGCCTGAAATGATGGTGGCACGCTTGCGTAAAATGAAACTTTACGGAGTGCTTTCTGCCTATTTGCCGGAATTCGGCCGTATCGTCGGACAGATGCAGCATGACCTGTTCCATATCTACACGGTGGATGATCACACGCTGCAAGTGATGGATAACATGCGACGCTTGCGCCATCCTGAAGCTGAAGCGAAATTTCCGATTGCTTCGCAGATCATCAACCAGTTGCCCAAGATTGAACTGCTCTATATCTCGGGGCTTTACCACGACATTGCCAAGGGGCGTGGCGGCGACCACTCCGTGCTTGGCGTCAAAGTGGCGGAACGGTTTTGCGAGCGTCATCATCTTGGCAAATGGGATACCTCGCTGGTGGCCTGGCTGGTGCGCAATCACCTGATGATGTCCGGTGTGGCCCAACGCGAAGATATCGACGACCCGCTCGTCATAAAGGAATTTGCACTCAAGATCGGAGACCAGACACGCCTGGACTATCTCTATGTGTTAACCGTGTGCGACATCAATGGCACCAACCCGAACCTTTGGAATACCTGGCGCGCCACGCTCCTGCGCAAACTGTACATGCTTACCAAACGTGCGCTTGCGCAAGGACTGGCGATTACCGTCGACAAGGAAGCCCGCATCAAGGACACCCAGGACGCGGCGATGAACTTGCTGAAGGAACTCGGCTATCCGCGCAAACAGGTGCTGGAATTGTGGAGCACGATGCGGGAAGACTATTTCATGCGGGAAAGCCCGGAAAATGTCGTGTGGTTAACCGAGGCACTCGCAGAACACAAAGATGTTTCCCAGCCTCTTATTCTGGTCCGCAACACGCACGAGGACCGCGACGAAGGTGCCACCCAGGTTATCATCAAGGCGCACGATTCTGCCTTCCTGTTTGCCAACCTTACCACTGCATTCGACCGCATGAACCTGAGCATCCAGGCCGCTCGCATGTATATGATGGAAAACGACCAGCGCCTGACCACCTTCCTGTTGCTGGAAGCAGATGGCACACCTTTGCTCCTCAATAAACAACGTATGGACCAGATCCATGCCATGCTGCTGAGCTATGCGCAGGCACCACAGGCATTGCCCGGTAATCCCAATGCAGCGGCCACGCGCAAACAACGCCATTTCACCCGCAATACGGTGACAACCCTTACCAACCACCCGGAGCAACCCTATAGCATTCTTGAAGTGCTGTGTCCTGACCGTCAGGGACTACTGGCAGTGATTGCGCATATCTTCGTGGAAATGGGCATCACCCTGCATAATGCCAAAATCACTACGTTGGGCGAAAATGTAGAAGACGTTTTCTTTATCACCGGAGCCGATCACAAACCCTTGGGCAATCCGGAAATCATTGAAGCCCTGCAGAGCAGGATCAGGACGCGACTCGATGAGGAAACCCGCCGATGAAACCTGTTTTCTACGGTATTCCCAACTGCGATACCGTCAAGAAAGCCCGCATCTGGCTCACTGGCAAAGGTATCGATTACAGCTTTCACGACTACAAGAAAGCCGGTATTGAGCGCTCCACGCTGGAAGACTGGTGCAAGCAAGTCGGTTTTCAAAACCTGCTGAACCAGCGTGGCACCACCTGGCGTGGACTTGATGACAGTGACAAGGCTGATGTCGATGAATGCAAAGCCATCGACCTGATGCTCCAGCACCCTTCGCTGATCAAGCGCCCCGTATTGGCCGCAGGCAAGCGTCTGCTGGTCGGTTTCAGTCAGAACGATTGGGAATGCCTGCTATAATCGCGGCCTTTTTTGCATACCACCTTTACTTATCATTAATTCATGCTCCAGAAGGAATCTCATATGTTTGCTATGGCTTTCGGTGTTGGCACCAAAGACCGCAAGGACCAATGGCTGGAAGTATTCTATCCCCTGCCCTTGCTGCGACCTTCGCAGGCGCTGGTAACAGCCGTAGGCCCCATCATGGAATACCAGGGTGGCAACGCTGCATTGGCACTGGATGCCATTCACCTGCGTAAACTGTCGGATGTGGTAGAGGCCATTGATGCCACCCAGGCAGCATTGTTGCGTCAGCTCGCTGGCAGCAAACGTCCCCTGGTTGTCACCTTGCTGGAATCCGATGCGAAACCGGTATCCGTACCCGAGGTGTATCTGAAGCTGCACTTGTTGTCGCATCGACTCGTAAAGCCGCATGACCAAAATCTTGATGGCATGTTCGGACTCTTGCCGAATGTCGCATGGACCAACCGTGGCGCCATCGCCATTTCTGATCTTGCGGCAGAACAGCTGGACGCCCGCTTGCGCGGTGAAACCCTGGAAGTGAACTCTGTCGACAAATTTCCTAAAATGACTGATTACGTGGTTCCAGGAGGGGTGCGCATTGCTGATGCCGCCCGTGTGCGTTTGGGCGCACATCTTGGTGAGGGAACCACCATCATGCACGAAGGCTTCTGCAACTTTAATGGCGGCACCGAGGGTCCTGCGATGATTGAAGGTCGTATCTCGGCCGGCGTCTTTGTAAATGCCAACAGCGACCTAGGTGGTGGCTGCAGCGTACTGGGTACGCTTTCCGGTGGCGGCAAGGAAGTGATCAGTATTGGCCAGAACTGTCTTATCGGCGCAAACGCCGGGCTCGGCATTCCGCTCGGGGATCGCTGCACCATTGAAGCCGGTTTGTATGTGACTGCCGGCACCAAGGTGACCCTGCTCGACAGCAAGGGCAAGGAAGCAGGCGTTTGCAAGGCCCGTGACTTGTCAGGACGCAGCGACATGCTGTTTCGTCGCAATTCAGTGACTGGTCGTGTCGAATGCCTGACCAACAAAACCGAAATCGAACTGAATGCTGCCCTGCACAGCCACAATTAATTACAACGGCTAATACCGCCGTAATCGAGCACTTATGAATAGCACCCTGGCGCTGTGCAAGGCGCTCATTGAGCGTCCCTCCGTCAGCCCCGATGACAAAGGTTGTCAGGCACTGCTGTGTGCTGAACTGGAAAAGCTCGGTTTTGTGATTGAGCAAATGCCTTTTGGCTCCGTGCAAAATTTCTGGGCAAGGCGCGGTACCCAGGGTCCGGTACTTTGTTTTGCCGGGCACACTGATGTCGTACCGGCAGGTGAACTGAGCCAGTGGCACAGCGACCCGTTCACAGCAGTAGAGCGCGATGGCCGCCTGTATGGCCGCGGGGCTGCCGACATGAAAGGTTCCATTGCTGCAATGATCACGGCGTGCCGCAACTTCATCACGGCACATCCAGACCATAATGGTTCCATTGCCTTCCTGATCACCAGTGATGAAGAAAGCATTGCGATAGATGGTACCCGCCGTGTCATCGAAGTGCTGGAAGCACGCCAGGAAAAAATTACCTGGTGCCTTGTCGGCGAACCCTCCAGTTCCGAACTGACCGGTGATGTAATTCGCAATGGTCGGCGCGGTTCTCTTAATGGCATTCTCAAGGTCAAAGGTGTCGGTGGCCATGTCGCCTACCCACATCTGGTAAAGAATCCTATTCATGCCTTCCTTCCAGCGCTGGCGGAACTTGGCAGTATTGAGTGGGATCAGGGCAATGCCTATTTCCCACCCACGAGTTTCCAGATTTCCAATATCCACGCCGGTACAGGCGCCAACAACGTCGTGCCTGACTGCATGGATCTATTGTTCAACTTCCGTTTTTCCAGTGAAGTAACTGCACCACAATTGCAGGAACGTACTGAAGCCATCTTCAAGCGTCATTACCAGGATTATGAACTGGTGTGGCAGTTGTCAGGCAATCCGTTCATTACCGGTGAAGGCGCACTGGTGCAAGCTGCGCGCAACAGCGTGCAGGACGTCATGGGCATCACTCCTGTCCTCTCCACCGGTGGAGGTACCAGTGACGGTCG
>JBIIWM010000145.1:0-7461 GCA_044338875.1 Pseudohongiellaceae bacterium
CGGTCTGCCGGCCAGGTTTGGGCGGCGATTTCCAGATGCTGCTGGCCTTCGAAACCCTTGGCCGGATCACCCGGCACCGTCCAGAAGCGCCAGGCTTCTTCACCGGTTTCCGCGTCGAACGCCGCAATCCAGCCGCGCGCGCCAAACTCGCCGCCCGAGCCACCGATAAACACCTTGCCCTTGGCGACGCGCGGCGCCATCGTGATCGAATACTGCTTGGACATTTTGCCGAGGCCGAGGCTCTCGGGCACCGTGTCAGCGTTCCACACCGGCTCGCCGGTATTCGCATCGAGCGCGACCAGATGCGCATCGAGCATGCCCATGTAGATCTTGCCGTCGTAGGCCGCAAGGCCGCGATTCACGAGGCCCAGGTTGGGGTTGGGAATCATGATGGGAGTGTAGGTCCACAGGCGCTTGCCATCACGCGCGTCGAACGCATGCACCACGTTGCGCGCAGTCGACACATAAAGCACGCCATCGACGTACAGCGGCGAGCCGTGCTGGTTCTGGTTGGTGTCGTAGTCGGCGTACCAGGCCAGGCCAAGATCCGCAACGTTGGTGGTATTGATGGCTTCGAGCGGGCTGAAGCGCTGCTCGTTGTAGCTGCCGCCATAGTGCGCCCACTGCTGTGGATCGTCGGTACCTTTCAGCAGGCGCTCTTGATCTACCGCGGCAGCGCCGGAGGCTACCGCAGGCATCCCGGCACTTTGGTCGACAGACTGATCCACACTCTGGTCAGCACTCGGTTCAGTACCTTGGCCGCAACCGGCCAGGGCAAACGGCAGTAACAGGGATAAGCTAAGTAGACGGGTATATCGCGACATGTTCAGGCCCCTAATGTTGTTGTTTTAGTGGAAGGAAGAGTAAACAGGCTGGCCTGCACAGTCCAGCCTGTCGCATTTGGCTGCTGGCTGCTAGTGAGTACGGTGCATATAGACGGCACGCTCATGGGAGAAAGCCTTGAACCCAAAGAACCCATGATAACTCCCAATGCCGCTTTGGTTGACGCCGCCGAAGGGCAACTGGTTTTCGAGATAATGCGAAAAAATGCCATTGACGGTTACGCCGCCCGATGAGGTCCGGTTCAGCACCTTGTCGATGCTGGCTTGATCATCGCTGTAAATGTAGAGCGCCAAGGGCTTGTCACGCCTCTCGATGTACGTCACGACCTCATCAAGGTTCTTGTAGGTCATGACCGGCAGTATCGGTCCGAAAATTTCTTCCTGCGTGATCAGCATGTCGGGCGTCACATCGGTAAGCAGCGTCGGATGGATGGTGCGGTCGGCTTCCTCCAGCACGCCGCCGACAGCGACACAGGCCCCCTTGGCAACGGCATCATCGAACAGCCTCTTGATGCGAGCGAAATTCTGGGGATTGACGATCTGTGCGATCTTGTCTTTCCTGATGCGTCCGTTTTCGTCATAGAGGTTCTGCTTAACCTTGGCCTGAAAGGCTGCGACGAACGTGTCTTTCTGCTGCTCCTGGATAAAGACGTAGTCCGGGCAGATGCATGCCTGCCCGCCGTTGAATTGCTTGGCTGCCGCCAGATCGCCGGCAATTTTCTGCACATCGGCACCGGCATCGACGATCACCGGGGATTTGCCGCCCAGTTCCAGAGTCACGGTAGCCAGGTGCTTCGCCGCTGCCGCCATCACCAGCTTTCCTACGCGCGTACTCCCAGTAAAGAAAACATGATTGAACGGCAGTTCGAGCAAGGCGGTCGCAACGTCGACATCGCCTTCGAACAAGGCCACTTCCTGTTCCTCGAAGGCGGTGCGGATGATGCTGGCGGCTACCGCAGCAGTAGCCGGGCACAGATCCGACAGCTTGACGATGGCACAGTTGCCGGCAGCAACTGCCGCCGCGAGCGGACCCAGCACCAGCCCCAGTGGAAAATTCCAGGGACCCAATATCAGGCATACGCCCCTGGCTTCAGGGATGATCTGCGCCTTGTCTTGCGGGTTAAGCGACGGAACCACGTCAACGGGCTTCATCCATGCGTCGAGATTAGTGATGTTCCTGTCGATGTTGGCGGTAACGTTGGCAATTTCCGTGATGCGTATTTCGTGTTCGGGCTTGCGGGTGTCCTGCTTCACCGCCGCTACGATAGCATCCGCGTGGGCCTCTACGGCGGCTTTAAGCTTCTGCAACCTGGCCTTCCGCTGTTCGGCGGTAGTCGCTTTCATCTCCCACTGATGCTCGCGCTGGAGCGCAAATATCCGATCCATTTCTGCGGATAAGTCGCGGGCATTGTGTCTGGCAGGGCTGGACATCTGATCTCCTGGATAAAATTGGTAATAGTGAGCGAATATGCGAGTAATCGGCTTGTTTCGCAAGTTGGGGAGGAACTACTGAGTCTTCCATCAAAAAACTTCGCATGCCGAAACTTTTTTCGATGATTTCCGTATGCTTACATCGACTGCAACACATCATTGACTTGTCGCCTTGTTCAAGGCGACACTCGCGCGGCAGAGGGGAAGTTAAAGTGTTTGATCTGGCACGGAAGCCACGAGAACCATAAAAATAACAACAATAAGAATACCTGTTTTTGCATTGGGGCCCAGCGCCTCGGCATCCGCATTGGGTATTCCAGGGCCGCTCATACTTCATCATCGAGTCACTTCCCCCTCTTGCATGGCAGGGTTCTTTCCGTGGCTACTCCGCGGATCCTGCAAAACCAACAAGAATGATTCTTGGTATTCCAGAGGGGAAATAAATGAAATCCAGTTTGACAAGACGCAGTACCTTCAAGACCCGGGCGCTCGTCGCTGCCCTGGCGGCCGCTTCGGCGGGCACTGCCTGGATCCAGGCAGCGCAAGCGCAGGAAGTGGAGGAAATCGCGGTTACCGGTACCCGTATCCGCTCCACCGACGGCATGGTGACGCCTGTTCCAGTCACCGCCATGTCCACCAGTGAGCTGTCCAGCTTCCAGCCCGGCTCCACCATTGCCGAACAGCTCGACACGCTGCCGCAGTTCTTTAACAACGGCTCCTCCCAGCGCGGTGGCGGCGTACTGTTCGATGCGGCCGGCGGCAGCTACCTGAACATGCGTAACCTCGGTACCAACCGAACGCTGGTACTGTTCGATGGTTCGCGCGTGGTGCCCGCCGACAAGCGTGGCTCCGTCAACGTCGATACACTGCCTACGGCACTGATCCGCACCGTTGACGTAGTGACCGGCGGTGCCTCCGCTGCCTACGGTGCCGACGCACTCGGCGGCGTGGTCAACTTCGTGCTGGACCGTGAATTCGAAGGTCTCAAGATGGAAGCTGGCTCGGGCGTTACCGAATATGGTGACGGTGCCCGCTGGAACTTCTCCCTGGCCGGCGGTACCACCATCGGCGAAAATACCAATATCATCGGTTCGGTGCAGGCACTGCACGTGAACCAGATCAACCGCGAAGCTGAAGACCTGGACGGTGACTGGTACCAGCGTTATGGCTGGGTGACCAACCCGGCGTGGGTATCGGCAACCGCTACGCCTAACGTGCCACAGCGCTTGACCGTTGCCAACGTAGTCTCCAGCGAGCACAGCCCCACTGGCGTGATCTGGGCGCGCACCGGCCCCGCCGCTGGCACCTCGAATGGCACGCTGGTTCCTGGCTTCACGATGAACGGCCTGACCTTCCTCGAAGACGGCTCCGACGTGCGTCCCTTCGTAAAGGGCGACATTTATTCCTCACCCAGCCGCTCCGGTTCGACCAAGTCGATGTCCGGTGGTCCTGAAGCCGACATCGCCAACCGTGCCTTCGGCAGTGGCGTGTCCGGCAACGAAGTTGTCAGCCGTTCAGCCTTCGTCGCCATCAAGCACGACTTCAACGACAAGTTCAGCGCGTATGCCCAGGCGATGGTCGGCCGCTCCGAATCCAACTCGGTCAGCGTGCGCGGTGGCCCTTCTCTGCAGGATGGCTGGTTCGCAACCATCTACCGTGAAAACGCCTTCCTGCCCGCCAGCGTGGCGAAAGCGATGGACGCTGCCAGCATTACCTCGTTCCAGTTGCACAAGCTGGGTAGCTTTGAAGGCGCGGCCGAGCCGGGTCTCGGCTCCGACAACAAGGGCGTGTTCGGCAGTTACTCCTGGAGCACCGGTTTCGACGCCGAACTGCCCAATGGTTGGGACCTGCGCGGCAGCTGGCAGACCGGTGAATCGCACAAGCGTACCGGTATCTATGACGAAATCCGCGTAGACCGCATGTTCCTCGCCATCGACTCGGTGCGCGATCCTGTCTCGGGCGCCATCGTGTGTAACGTGCAGCGCTATAACCCTACAAATGCCCAGTTGCAGGCTGCGGTTGCAGGTCGTCTCGAATCCCCAGGCGGCGCTCCCGGCGGTACCCGCAATCCGCTGAGCACCAACCCACTGCTGTCGCCGATTGGTCTCGACAACACCGTGCGTGACTGCCAGCCCTGGAACGTGTTCGGCCAAGGCAATGCCAGCAATGCTGCGATGGACTACCTGACTACCCCCAAGATGGGCGACAGCTACGTAGACCAGGACTTCGCCGAATTGCTGGTGACTGGCGACCTGATCGAGGGCTGGAGCGGCCCCATCAACTTCGCTGCCGGTCTCACCTGGCGTGACCAGAGCTTCAGCGACCGCGCCCTGCCACGTGAAATCGACGTGCTGGGTCCGCCGCTCAACGCACCCTCCATCGGCATCCGCGGCATTCCCCCGGGCTTCACCGGCGGCAGCGCCAACCTGCACCAGTTCTCCACTGTGCCCGACGTGTCAGGCCAGTACGACGTGTGGGAATGGTTCGGCGAGCTGAACATCCCGGTATGGGAACGTAATGGCGGTCCTCAGCGTGTCGACGGCAGCATGGCTTTCCGTCGCTCCGAATACTCCACAGTGGGTACTGTCGACAGCTGGAAGGGCGGTCTCGACTTCCAGTTAATGGAAGACCTGCGCCTGCGTATCACCAAGTCGCGTGACGTGCGCGAAGCGACGTTCTCCGAGCGTTTCGACTTCCAGGGCACCGGTGGTTCCGTCAACGATCCACGCTACAACAACTCCAACTTCCAGATTACAACGGTGCAGGGTGGCAACCCCAACCTGAAGCCTGAGGAAGCGAGCACGTTGGTTGCGGGTCTGGTGTACCAGCCAACCTGGTTCGATGGCTTCCGCATGTCGGCCGACTACTACGATGTGAAGATCAAGGATGCCGTGGGCACCCTGGGCGTTCAGCGTATCGTCAACGAGTGCGAGATCAACAAGGTTGCGTCACTGTGCGCACAGTTCGAACGTGATCCCACCACTGGCTTCATCGGCAGGGTGTTCAACACCTTCCTGAACGTATCGCAGGCGAGAGTGGAAGGCGTGGACTTCGAAACCTCCTACAGCATGGAACCCAACTTCCTTGCCGACGAGACCGAAGACCTCAGCTTCCGCATGCTGGGTGGCTACGTACTTGAGCGCTCCGACACGCCACTGGGTGGCCAACCACTGGATCAATCCGGCTGGCTCGCCACGCCCGACCTGACCATCGTGGCTTCGCTGACCTACGGTTTCGGCCCTTACAGCGTCATGCTGCAGCAGCGCTACATTGCAGACACGCTGAACAAGAACACAGGCGCCAGCTCAAGCTGGGTAGTAGGTCGTGACGTAGATACCCTGCGTATCTCGTCCGGCAACTACAGCAACCTGCAATTCGGGTACAAGGGTGAGATGAACAGCGGCGGCGAATACCGCCTCGCCTTCAACGTCACGAACCTGTTCGACCGTCCACCACCGATCGTACCAAGCTACGGAACGCGTGGTGGTTCACAAGCCATCCCGCAGGACTTCGATGAGTTCGGTCGTCGTTACCAGCTGTCGCTGAACGTAACCTTCTAGTAGTCGTCAGCAGTAAATGCAGTATTGCTGCACCGCCGGGCTTTCCCCTTTGCCCGGCGGGGCAGCACTCTCCCTCGTAGCGCTTATGAAACGCGGATCAACAATTTTTCTGAGGGCAGTGCTCCTTCTCATCGGTATCGGCACCCTTGCGTTCCTGCTTTGGGAACCGCACATAGAAGGCAGAAACGCGAATGCCACAGTCTTTGCCATCTATTTCAAAGACCCTTTCCTCGCATATGCCTATATAGCATCCATTCCATTTTTCATGGGACTGTACCAGGCGTTCAAGGTGTTGGAGTGTGCCGGACAAAACAAGGAGTTCTCACCAGCGGTCGTCAGCTCCCTGCGAACCATAAAGCATTGCGCGCTTGCGATTATCGGTTTTGTGGCCTTGGGAGAAGTCTTCATCATTTTGGGCAATAGTGATGATTATGCGGGCGGCGTTGTTATTGGCATCGCCATCATCCTGGCCTCGATCGCGGTCGCAACCACGATGGCAGTGCTTGAACGTGCCGTGCAAAGCGCCGTAGACAAGGCTGGCATCACGAAGAAAGATCTCTCCATTACTCCCTAAAAGACTCCGCATGAAAATCGACCAGGTAATCAGAGAGATTGCTTATTGGTCCAGTGGAAGGCTTTTAAGTGTCGTTTTCATGGGAGGTCAATACTCCCAAGCCTAGACCAGAGCCAAGAGCACATAACGCTCCTGTTAAGGAAGCAATGTATATTGGTGTGGCTTTGGGGCCCTTTGCAAAAGGCATGACAACATATTTTGGTCGCTCAGGAACTTTTGTAATGTGTCGACTGCATTGCCTTGGTTAATTATTACTCATAAGCCGTCATCAACTTCCACAAGCCTCAGCCATGCGTACAAATTCATCATCAAGAATTGCTTTGCGTTGTTCCCAGATGCTTTGGTAATAGATTAAGTTGCTGTATTCCACTGTGCTGTAACGAGAATATTCTAATGGTGTCAATGAAGAAGGATCAGCGCTTCCTGTTTGTCGAATCCTGGATAAGTCCTCGTCCAGAGCGATACCTAATAGAAACTGCCTTGATGAATCAAAGCTAGCTTGTGAACTATTCGCCTGTACGGCAGCGGTATTTTCCTTTAATTGCATGCCTACAAAGAACAAAGAAATGACTATGGCGACAGCGCCAACTATTTCAGCGAGTAAAGCGATATCTTGTAATTTCGTCTTCATACAATCCTAAGGAGAATGTTCCACTGAAATTTTACTAGACACATAACGCCCTTGCTCAACGGCCAAAGCCCGCTGGCGTGGCCTTTGAGCAAGCAAAGGGCATGACAGCGGGCTTTGGTCCGATTGGAGCAGTTTGTTATGCGGCGTTGAGTTTGATTTTGTGGACATTGCGCAATTCCAAATTTTGCTCGGTATGCCAAAGATCATAGTTTGCCTGCATGGCCAGCCAGCTTTCCGCGCTGCGTCCGAGCGCCTTTGAAAGACGTAGTGCCATTTCAGGGCTTACGCCACTTTGCAGTTTAAGAATCCTGTTTAGAGTCGACGCAGCAACGCCAAGCTGTTCCGCAAGATAGCGGCAGCTAAGGCCATAAGGCTCCATGTAAGTGGCCCAGATGAACTCCCCTGGGTGCGGAGGGCTATGCA
>JBIIWM010000146.1:0-7458 GCA_044338875.1 Pseudohongiellaceae bacterium
GGACGCCGCGCCATCGAACCGTCCGGATTCATGATTTCACAAATGGCGGATGCAGGAGTAAGTCCGGCCAGGCGTGCCAGGTCACAACCTGCTTCCGTATGCCCGGCGCGTCGCAACACGCCTCCATCTTTCGCCATCACCGGAAAAATGTGGCCAGGATGGATGATGTCTGACGGCTTCGCATCCGCTGCCACCGCCACCTGGATGGTACGGGCACGATCGGCGGCGGAAATGCCGGTAGTCACACCAGTGGCCGCCTCGATGGAAATGGTGAAATTGCAGCCAAACGGCGTGGCGTTGTTCGACACCATCAAGCCAAGATTCAGTTGCTTGCAACGCTCCTGCGTCAGCGTCAGGCAAATCAGCCCGCGCGCATGCGTTGCCATGAAGTTGATGTCAGACGCCTTGACCTTGTCGGCGGCAATCACGATGTCGCCTTCATTCTCGCGATCTTCGTCATCCATCAGGATGACCATCTTGCCTTCACGCAAATCAGCGATGATTTCTTCGATTGTGTTCAATTGCATAAACCCGGATCCTGGTGCCGCTTATTTCGTGTTGAAGCCGGCGGCTGTCAATTTGTCCAGCGTCAATCCGCTGGCAGTGCTTGCACCCGCTTGCAGCAGGCGTTCTAGATAACGACTGATTACATCCACTTCGATATTCACCTTGCGCCCCGGCTTGTACAGGTGCAGCGTGGTGCGATCTGCGGTGTGCGGAATGATGTTCACGCCGAATTCAGCGCCGTTCACTTCATTTACCGTGAGACTCACGCCATCGATACACACGGAACCCTTGTGTGCGATGTAGCGTGCAAGTTCCTGTGGCACCCGGAAGGTCAGGCGCTCACTGCGTCCATCCGGTTTGCGGCTCACGAGCTCGCCGACACCATCGACATGACCACTGACAATGTGGCCACCCAGCCGGCTTTGCGGCGTCAGGGCTTTCTCCAGATTGACCAGCTCACCCTGCTTCCAGCCCTGCAGCGTGGTACAAGCGAGGGTTTCGCGCGAAACGTCCGCTGCAAAACTGTGCACACCAAATTCAACGGCAGTCAGGCACACACCGCTCACCGCGATACTGTCACCCACCTGCACATCAGCAAAATCCAGGGTAGAACTGCCAATGGTCAGACGCCAGTCGCCACCGCTTTCACGGATGCCTGTGACAGTGCCAGTGGTTTCAATGATGCCGGTAAACACGTCACAACCTCGAAAAAAGGGAGCGAATTCTACAGTCTTTTCCCAGTATTGCCACGTCGAGGAAGTGGAGCTCGAGCCGCTGGGACAAGTGTTCCAGGCCAGGCAATACAGCCATGGGCCGGGCCAAATGTCCCAGCAGGCAGGGTGCGATGTAGGTGACCAGCTCATCTACCAGGCCAGCGTCCAGCATGGCGCCGCACAGCCGTGGCCCTGCTTCCAGCAGTACTTCATTGCACTGGTAAGCGCTGGCCAGATGCTCGAGCAAGGCCTGCAAATCAACCTTGCCATCAATCCCCGGCAGCGCGAGCCGCTTGATCTGGGCTGAGTCGGGGTTGTCACCTGGCACGGGCACGGCGAGTACCTGCAATAATTGCCCACCGTCAGTCATCATCCGTGCCTGGGCAGGCAAGTGGTTGTTGCTGTCTACCACCACCCGCAAGGGTTGCTGGCCCTGGAAATCCGGCAAACGTACTGTCAAGGCCGGATCATCCGCCAGTACCGTGCCGATGCCGGTAAGGATCGCACAACTGCGTGCGCGCAAGCGTTGCACGTCTTCCCGCGCTTCCGGCCCGGTAATCCATTTGCTCTCGCCATTTGCCATCGCGGTGCGCCCATCGAGGCTCATCGCCAGTTTGCAGCGCACCCAGGGCAGGCCCTGCCGCATACGCTTGTTGAAGCCGGGATTGATGGTTTCTGCCTGCGCTTCCAATACCGGACCGCGCACCTCGATGCCGGCTGCACGCAAGATCTGCAAGCCTTTGCCGGCCACCAGCGGATTGGGGTCCTGCATGCCATAGACCACAGTGGCAACGCCGGCCCTTACCAACGCCTCGGCACAGGGGCCGGTTCTGCCGTGATGGGCACAGGGCTCCAGCGACACATACGCGGTGGTACCGCGCGCGGCGGCACCCGCTTGCTGCAAGGCATGCACTTCGGCATGCGCCTGCCCCGGAGCCTGGGTCCAGCCCTCGGCAATAACGTGCCCGTCTTTCACCAGCACGCAGCCAACCGCCGGATTGGGGCGCGCGGTATAGCGCCCCAGCTCCGCCTGCTCGAAACAGCGTTGCATGTAGTAAGTATCAGTAGTCATTCGTCATTCATGCCAGGGATCAAGGGGTCAGAGTAACTTGATCCTGAAATTACAAAGATCGGCTGGTGCAAGTGATGGAGTTGCAGGATCAAGTTACTCTGACCCCTTGATCGCGGAAGCTTTAGTTTGAGCCGCTGTCCTGCGAAATCCGGTCGATCTCTTCGCGGAACTCGTTCAGATCCTTGAAGCTGCGATAGACGGAAGCAAAGCGCACATAAGCCACTTCGTCGAGCTTGCGCAATTCCTGCATTACCAGCTCGCCCACCATCTTGCTGGGAACTTCGCGTTCGCCGCTGGCGCGCAGCTTGTGATTGATATGGGAAATCGCCTCATCCACCTGCTCAATGCTGACCGGGCGTTTTTCCAGCGCTTTCAATATGCCCATGCGCAGCTTTTCTTCGTTGAACGGCTCACGCTCCCCGTTCTGCTTCACCAGCCGGGGCATCACCAGTTCCGCCGTTTCAAACGTCGTGAAACGTTCGGCACAGGTAATACACTCGCGACGGCGACGCACCTGGTTGCCGTCAGCAACCAGGCGGGAATCGATGACCTTGGTGTCTACTGCATTACAAAAGGGGCAATGCATATTACTCCTCGGCCGTTACAGCCCTGAATCGCGATGGATAGAAACCTCAGCCATAGACCGGGTAGCGCGAGCAAAGTTCGAGCACCTTGCCCTTGATCTCAAGATTCAGCGCTTGATTGTCGATGTTGTCGAGGATGTCGCAGATCCAATGGGTCAGCGTGGTGAATTCGGTTTCGCCAAAGCCGCGGCGGGTACCGGCCGGGGTACCGATGCGAATACCGCTGGTGACAAATGGCGGCAACGGATCGTTGGGTACGGCATTCTTGTTCACGGTGATGTTGGCGTGACCAAGCGCTTCGTCGGCTTGCTTGCCGGTGATGTTCTTGCCAACCAGGCTGAGCAGGAACAGATGGTCGTCGGTTCCCCCAGATACGATGCTGTAGCCGCGCTGCTGGAAAACTTTCACCATGGCCTTGGCATTGATCACGACCTTCTTCTGGTATTCAACGAAGTCAGGGCTCATCGCTTCCTTGAAGCACACCGCCTTGGCCGCGATCACATGCATCAACGGGCCGCCCTGGTTTTCCGGGAATACCGCGAAATTAAGCTTCTTGCACAGATCTTCATCGTCACCCATCGCAAGGATCAGGCCACCGCGCGGACCGCAGAGGGTCTTGTGGGTGGTGGAAGTGACCACATGGGCATGCGGGAACGGATTCGGATACAAACCGGCAGCAACCAGACCCGCCACGTGGGCCATGTCTACCAGCATGTAGGCTCCGACCTGATCGGCAATCTTGCGCACTCGCTCGAAATCGATGAAACGGGAATAGGCCGAGAAGCCGGCCACGATGACTTTGGGCTTGTGCTGCAGCGCCAGCTTTTCCATGGCGTCATAGTCGATCTCGCCGGTTTCAATGTTGAGACCATACTGGACCGCGTTATAGATACGGCCAGAGAAACTGACAGAAGCGCCATGAGTCAGGTGACCGCCATGGGCCAGGCTCATGCCCAGCAAGGTATCGCCCGCCTTCATCAGTGCGGAATACACGGCAGTATTGGCCTGCGAACCGGAATGCGGCTGTACGTTGGCGAAGCCGCACTTGAACAGCGTCTTGGCGCGTTCGATGGCCAGTGTTTCGACGACGTCCACGAACTCGCAACCACCATAATAACGCTTCCCGGGATAACCTTCCGCGTATTTGTTGGTAAGCACACTGCCCTGGGCTTCAAGCACACGCGGGCTGGTATAGTTTTCGGAAGCGATCAGCTCGATGTGTTCCTGCTGACGTTTGGCTTCGTTGGCAATTGCGCTGGCCAGTTCGTCATCGAAACCGGCGATAGTCATGGATTTGCTTAGCATGGGCGTCCTCAGTAGAATTCCGGGCCTGCATTCTACCCTAATCCAGCACCAATTTTGGCTCACTCTTTTGTCTCAATGACTTTTTCTGGTTGATTTATGGCCCAATTTGTTTTCACGATGAACCGCGTTGGCAAGGTTGTCCCGCCCAAACGCGAAATTCTCAAGAATATTTCACTGTCTTTCTTCCCCGGCGCCAAAATCGGCGTGCTCGGCCTCAATGGCTCGGGAAAATCCACGCTGCTGCGCATCATGGCCGGCATCGACAAGGAATTTAATGGCGAGGCCCGCCCCCAGCCCGAACTGAAAATCGGCTACCTGCCGCAGGAACCGCAGCTGGACGACGACAAGACCGTCAAGGAAAACGTCGAGCAAGGCATTGGCGAGATCAAGGCCCTGGTAGACGAATTCAATGCCATCAGCGACAAGTTCGCCGAACCCATGAGCGATGACGAAATGAACGCCTTGCTCGAACGCCAGGGCGAGCTGCAGGGCTCCATCGATGCCGTTGGCGGCTGGGACATGGACCGCACACTGGAAATCGCGGCCGACGCCCTGCGCCTGCCACCCTGGGATGCCGTGGTGAAGACCCTCTCCGGTGGGGAAAAACGCCGTGTGGCCCTGTGCCGCCTGCTGATTTCCAACCCGGACATGCTGCTGCTCGACGAACCGACCAACCATCTGGATGCCGGTTCCGTCGCTTGGCTCGAACGCTTCCTGCAAGACTATAACGGCACCGTAGTGGCCATCACCCACGATCGCTACTTCCTCGACAACGCCGCCGGCTGGATTCTCGAACTCGACCGCGGCCATGGCATTCCCTACGAAGGCAACTACAGCGACTGGCTGGCGGCGAAGGAAACCCGCCTGGAAACCGAAGCCAAGCAGCAGTCCTCGATGAACAAAACCATCAAGGCCGAACTCGAGTGGGTACGCCAGAATCCGAAAGGCCGCCAGGCCAAGAGCAAGGCGCGTCTGGCCCGCTTTGAAGAGCTGCAGTCCAAAGAGTTCCAGACCCGCAACGAAACCATGGACCTGTACATCCCCCCCGGTCCGCGCCTCGGCGAAAAAGTGATCGAAGTGAAGCACCTCACCAAGAGCTTTGGTGATCGCACGCTCATCAACGACCTCAGCTTCAATGTGCCGCAAGGCAGCATCGTGGGCATCATCGGCGGCAACGGTGCCGGTAAAACCACCTTCCTGCGCATGCTGGTCGGCCAGGAACAACCCGACAGCGGCAGCATCGAACTGGGCTCAACGGTTGACCTCGCGTATGTTGACCAGAGCCGTGATTCGCTCAATGGCAACAACACCGTGTGGCAGGAAATTTCCGATGGCGCCGACAACATGATCATCGGCAACTATGAAGTGGCGTCACGCGCCTACGTAGGCCGTTTCAATTTCAAGGGCATCGACCAACAGAAGTTCATCAAGGATCTGTCCGGCGGTGAGCGCAACCGTGTGCATCTGGCCAAGCTGCTGAAGCGCGGCGCCAACGTACTGCTGCTGGACGAACCGACCAACGACCTCGACGTGGAAACCCTGCGTGCACTGGAAGAAGGCTTGCTGGCGTTCCCCGGCACCATCATCGTGGTGTCGCACGATCGCTGGTTCCTCGACCGCATCGCTACCCACATCCTCGCCTTCGAAGGCGACAGTGAAGTGATCTGGCACGAAGGCAATTACACCGATTACGAGGAAGACCGCAAGAAGCGCAAGGGTGATCACGAGCCTACGCGTATCAAGTACAAGAAACTGGTCTGATTTTCGCTGCCTCTCCAGGGGGTGGACAGGCTGTCCATCCCCTGCATGTCACAAACCGAATTGCTTGCGCAGTTGTTTGAGGCGAACCAGGTTTTCCTCTGGACTCAAGGGCGCCGCCACGGTTTCCGGCAAAGCCAGCGGCACCGGCAGATCCAGGCTTTCGCCGGTCAGCACCCGATGGCAATACCGGGCGTAGTTGTAGGCAAACAGCGGGAAAATCTGCGCCTGGGTCTCATTCGCCAGCGCGAACCAGCCAGTGGCGGCCGCAGCCAGATACACCGCAGGATGCGACCATTTGTATTCCCGCTTGGGCTCCGGCGCACAGCAGGCTTCTACATAGGCGGCCTGGGCCGTCGGCAGGCCAAACAGCGTGTAGGCATTTTCACAGGCGCTGACTATCGCCGCCAATGATGGCAGGAACTCCGACGTACGCACCACCTGGCGCACTGCGCGCAGGATCACCTCCGGCGAATATTCGCCCAGCACCCCCAGCCAGTATTTTTTCGCCAGTACCAGCGCCCCTTCCTGCCCATACGCCTTGTGAAACTGGTTGTGGTAGGCCAATGCGAGCTCGGCAAACACCTGATTGATGGCATCAACATGGTCACGTCCATGCCTGTTACCCGCGCCAGCAGAAGGCGTTGCGAGGGATTTTTCTTGCAGCTGCTTGCTGCCTGGCACTTTATTGCCGGCCATGACTTCAGGCAGTACTTTATCGACGCGTTTCATAGGAATCGTTGAACCCAATGGTGTAGGCCATTCTAGGACCTCAGCCGCGATTAGGCGAGTACGGCGCTCTGTGTATCCCCAGCCTTGAATGGGAGCAGCCGCTGCTTTATCTTGCCGGCCTTGTCTTGCCCGCCTTCGCAGAACCCACAGGAGTTTCCCGCTTGAAACACTGCCACAGTATCGCCGACCTGAGAGCACGGGCCCGCCGTCGCCTGCCCCGCGTGATGTTCGATTACATCGACGGCGCCGCCGAAGATGAAGTGACGCTCGCCCGCAACAGCAGTGGCTTCAGCCAGTACGACCTGGTGCCGCGCAACCTGGTGGATGTGAGCACGGTGAACCTTGCTACCACTATCCAGGGCCTCGCCTCTCCGTTACCGCTGGTATTGGCCCCCACGGGCGGTACCCGCCTGTTTCATCATGAAGGCGAGCTCGCCTCCTCTGCTGCCGCTGCCGATGCCGGACTTGCCTTCACCTTGTCGTCGATGTCGACCTACGACATTGAAACGGTCGGCGCCAACACCAAGGGCCCCAAGTGGTTTCAAATCTATGTGTGGAAAGACCGCGGCGTCGTGAAGGAATTCATCGAACGCGCGCGCAGCAGCGGCTACAAGGCACTCGTGCTGACCGTGGATGTCCAGACCTCCGGGCAGCGTGAACGCGATCTGCGCAACGGCTTTACGTTGCCGCCCAAGTTCACTGCCTCATCCCTGATTGATATGGCACTGCATCCGCACTGGTGGTGGAACACGCTCACGAAGCCACCGATCACGCTCGCCAATGTCGC
>JBIIWM010000210.1:0-5032 GCA_044338875.1 Pseudohongiellaceae bacterium
CAATGGAGGTCCGGACAGCAATGAAGTGGTGCAACGCTCTGGCTTCCTGAATCTGGATTACGCACTTACGGATAGAACAGACGTGTATGCCCAGATGTTGCTGGCCAGGACCGAATCCAATGCCTATGGGCGTCGTGGTCAGCCGGCGCTGGACAGCATCTGGTCCGCTACTGTTTATGCCAACAACCCGTTTTTGCCGCTGGAAGTGCGGGATGAAATGCGTGCGACCGGTACTGAATCCATCTCTGTATCCAAGCGTGGTACGGTCTACGGTCCCAATCGTTCCAACTATTACGCCGATCGTGATGATCGCAACATCCATCAGCTCAGTTCGTTTTCCGCAGGCTTTCGCAGCAAACTGCAGGGAAGCTGGAGCCTGAGCGGCAGTGGTCAGTATGGTGAATCAAAGGTTTCTTCCAGCGCGCTGAATATTCTGCGGCTGGATAATTTTTTCATGGCGCTGGACACCGTCCCGCACCCAGTTACTGGCATGCCGGTCTGCAATATATCCGTCACCAATCCTTCCGCTGAACAGCTCAAGGCAGCAGTAGCCGGGAAAATTCTGGCCAGTCCTTTGTCCCTCGTGGGTTTGGAAGTGGATTCTCCGCTGGGTCCAATGAATTTCGCCGACTGTAAGCCAATCAACGTGTTCGGATTGGGGAATGTGTCGCCGGCTGCGCGCGATTGGGTAGAAGATGAGGAAAAGAAAAATCTTCGCACGCTCGAACAGGATTTTGTCGAACTTTTGGCTACCGGTGAACTGCATGAAGGGTGGGGTGCTGGCCCGGTTACGCTTGCAGGGGGTTACAGTTATCGAGCCGAAGAATTTTCGCAGCTGAATTTTCCCTTGTTCGGAGAGCGTGGCTTGAGCAATGCTCCCCAGTTGGGAATTCGTGGCATACCAGGGGGCTTCACCGGATTTGGCAACCGTTCTTTGCACCAGTTCTCTGCCATTGGCGTTGGCAGTGGTGATTTTTCAGTATCGGAATGGTTTGGCGAAATCAATATTCCGATTCTTGATTTGACCAGTGGACAAGCACTCGGCGGCAATCTTGCCTATCGCAGGTCCGATTATTCCAGGCATGGCCCCATCGTCAGTTGGAAAGCGGGTATGGATTTTCAGCTGAGCAGTGACTGGCGCTGGCGTGTTAGCCGTTCACGCGATGTGCGCGAGCCAAATTTTTCCGAACAGTTTGTCGCTGGAGTCGGTGGCGCCACCCTGAATGATCCGGTCTTCAATGAGTCCTATGTCATTACTTCAATTGGCGGCCCCAACCCCAATCTGCAAACCGAACTGGCAGATACCATCACAACGGGTCTCGTCTGGCAGCCAACGTTTGCCAACTGGATTGAGGGTTGGCAGCTGGCAGTCGACTGGTACGACATAGAGCTCTCATCGGCAGTGGCCAGATTGGGTTCGCAGCGGCTTGCTGATGATTGCTTTCAAAGTGGAAATGCTGACATTTGTGCGCTGGTGCAGCGGAATCCCGCGACCAACCGGGTTGATCGGGTGATTGATCGTTATTTCAATGTCGGCGGCGCCCGAACTTCAGGCGTGGATTTTGAACTGCATTATGAGACCGAGCTTGATTTTATAGACTCAGTACATGAAGCCCTCGAATTGCGGGGCTTCATCGGGTATCTGGAAGAGAATTCCACAACCACGGCCTCTGGCATCAAGGTTGACGCATTGGGGAGTCGTGAGCGTCCACAATACACCGCAAACATCATGCTCAAATATACGATGGGTGCCTGGGCTGTTCGCCTGCAACAACGTTATTATGACGAGACGCTGGTAAATTCGGCCTGGGTGGAAGGAATTGATGTTGATGACAATTCCATCGCATCCCAGTCCATCACCAATGTTGCATTTTCCTATGGCAGAAAACTTGGCATTGGCAGTAATTGGGGTATGAACTTTTCCATCACCAACCTGTTGGACCGCGAGCCTCCGGTAATTCCAGGGCAGCTCATTGGCAACAGTTTTGACCAGTATGGCCGGCGTTACCAGTTAAGCCTGAACATGAATTTTTTGTAAATCAGGGACATCCTTGCAAAATGCAGGGATAGACTTGCAGCATCAATCCTCTAGCGGCCGATACAGCAAAAGCTGTCTTTTCACTACCCGCAATTCCCTGATGATCGCTGGTTCTACGAACCAGACGGATTCCATTCTGGTTGTTTAATAGAAATAAATACCAACGGTTGTTTGTTTGTATTGAATGCCGGCGCTTGATACCAGTCAAAACAATCCCCACTTATCCTGCCTAATATACATAAAGCCAAGCCTGTTAATGGAACAGGTTGTTGAAAAGCAGAGTCTATGTATTACGCCACCTGGAAGCCTGCGACGGACATATATTGTGCGGGGAAACTATGGCTGATCCGTATGGAATTGGCTGGGGTTTCATTGCGGGAGGTACAGATGGATGTGCGACGGCATGTACTGACCGTGCAGGGTAGACGACGTGACATGTTGCTGCAGCAAGGCTTCATTTGTCAGACCCTGGAAATCAGCTACACCACCTTTGAGCGCAAATTCAGCTTTCCGGCACTGATTGATATCAAAAGTATAAACAGTGAATACAAGGACGGCATTCTGCGCATAACGCTGAGTACATTGTGAACACTCAAACCATTCAAGACACATTACCGTTGCTCCCTGTCAAAGGCATGGTGCTTTTTATCAATATTGAGCATCCCGTCGTGGTGGGCCGGCAACGTTCGCTGGCGGCTATCGAAGAGGCCGCCAAGGGGGAGAGCAAGACCATTCTTGTAGTTACCCAGCGTAACTCGGAGACCGTCGATCCGGGACAGGAAGAGCTGTATGAAGTTGGGACGCTTGCCTATATCCACCGGATGGAACGTCATTCCGAGGATGTCGTGAGTGTAATCCTGCGCGGCGAGGAACGTGTCCGTATCATCAATATGGACAAGAGCCGACCATGGGCGCAGGCCAGCTACGAAGTGTTACCCATGCCTGAAGATCATAGCGAGACCGTGGAAGCACTGCACCGTGACATCCTGAAATTGGCCGGTGAAGCGGACAGTCTCAATCGCGGTGAATGGCCCAAGGGTTTGATGCAACATCTGATGCAATCCCTCAAGGATCCAATGGAGCATATATATGTGCTTGCTTCCATGATGAAACTGGAAGTGCCACAACAACAGGCCATCCATGAAGCGGAGAGTCAGGAAAAAGCCATGCGCTTGTTGCATGCGGCGTTGCAGCATGAAATCCAGGTACTAAAGCTGCAGGCCGAGATTGCCAGCAAGGCTGCCAGCAGTGTCTCGGCAGATCAGCGCCAGTACCTGCTGCGCCAGCAGATGGAAGCCATCCAGAAAGAGTTGGGAGAAGGTGGCGAAGACAAATCAGAAATTGCCGAATTGCGGTCACTGCTTGAAAAAGCCGGCCTGCCTGAAGACGTAAGCAAACTGGCCAATAAAGAACTTGATCGGCTGCAGAAAATGTCGCAGGCGTCACAGGATTATCAATTGACCCATGCTTACCTGAAACTGTTGGCGGAACTGCCCTGGAGCAAAGCAAGCGAGGACAAGCTCGATCTTGTGGCAGCACGCGCCGTGCTGGATGCCCAGCATCATGGTTTGGGGGAAATCAAGGATCGTATCATCGAGCATCTTGCAGTACGTAAACTGAATCCGGATGCAAGCAGCTCCATCCTGTGCCTCGTCGGTCCTCCCGGGGTTGGGAAGACTTCGTTGGGAGCTTCGATTGCGAAAGCGCTGGGACGTGAATTTGATCGGATCAGTCTGGGTGGTCTGCACGACGAATCCGAGTTGCGTGGACATCGTCGCACCTATATTGGTGCGATGCCAGGCCGGCTGATCCAGTCACTGCGTCGCAAACAAGTCAAAAATCCTCTCATCCTGCTTGATGAAATCGACAAACTTGGGCGCGATTATCGTGGCGATCCCGCAGCAGCATTGATGGAAATCCTGGATCCCTCCCAGAACTGTGACTTTCGTGACAACTATCTTGATGCACCATTTGATTTGTCCAAGGTGTTTTTTGTCACTACGGCCAATACGCTCGACACGATTCCAAGACCCTTGCTGGACCGCATGGAAATCCTTCGCCTGAGCGGTTACACCGAAGAGGAAAAATTGCAAATTGCACGCGACTATCTGGTACCTGCACAACTGAAGGAAGTGAAGTTGGCATCGGCACAGGTGCAATTGCCTGATGCCGTATTGACGCAAATCATCCGCGGTTATACCCGCGAAGCCGGTGTGCGCGAACTTAACCGGAAAATTGCGCGTGTAGTACGCAAATGTGCGGTGCCGTTTGCAACAGGCCATTCTGAAAGTGTGATTGTCACGCCGGAACAGCTGGATGATCTCCTGGGTCCTGAACGTTTCACCAGTGAAAGCCTGCGTCGCAATCCCTTGCCGGGCGTTACCACAGGCCTGGCGTGGACTGAAGCCGGCGGTGATGTGCTGTACGTAGAAGCTGTGCTTACGCCTGGTGGCAAAGGCCTTGTGTTGACTGGACAGCTTGGTGATGTGATGAAAGAGTCAGCCCAGACTGCGCTCAGTTACATCTGGTCTCAAGCGAAGACCCTGAATATTGATACCGAGCGGTTCCAGAACAGTGGTGTTCATGTCCATGTGCCAGCAGGAGCAATTCCCAAAGATGGACCTTCTGCAGGCGTAACGATGGCAACAAGTCTCGTGTCACTTTTTACTGGCAGGGCAGTGCGAAGTGATACGGCCATGACTGGTGAAATCACCCTTGCTGGATTGGTACTGCCCGTTGGCGGGATCAAGGAAAAAGTGCTGGCGGCACATCGTTCAGGTATTCGCAGGATTGTATTGCCACAGGCCAACCAGAAAGACCTTAATGAACTGGATGCGAAAGTGCGGGCAGAGCTGGAATTTATTCCGTCCAGCTCGCTTGCACAGGTGTTCGACGCTGCATTGCTCCCTGTGCATAACGAACAGTCGCCGATTTGAAACGATTTATTTTGGCTTGATGTGAGTCAATCCACTCAAGGACTCACTTCTTATACTC
>JBIIWM010000147.1:0-7346 GCA_044338875.1 Pseudohongiellaceae bacterium
GCAGACGCCGCCCTCAGGGAACGGATAGACGCCTTTCTGGGTACCACTGGCAAGATCAAACGCCATCACCGAACTCACGCCCTCGGAACGTTCCGGCCCGAAGAAATTTGGTGCCGAACACAGCCACAGGGTCTGGCTTTTTTCATCTGCCAGCACTCCGAGAATGGTGAGGATGCCGTTCGCTTCCGAATGCTCAATCCAGGGCAGCGCCTCGGCTGAACCTGGCATTGCCTTGTACACGATGCCCTTCACGCTGCCTGCATACACGGTACCGTCTGCAGTGGACGTGATGCTCTCCGGAAACACTTGCGTGTCCATGATGCGAATATCGGGCAGTTGTGCTGCTGCCGTGGCGGCTACAGTTGGTGCTGCTAGCATTGGAGTAGCTTCAGCAGTTGCCTCAGCGGCCGGTGGTGCCTTGTCACAAGCCACCAGCGTGCAAGCGAGCACAGGGCCGAGCCAGGCGTGCTTCATTGTGAGTTTCATTGTGCGTCTCCTGATTAATGCCCAGTGGTGTTGGTGGGTGCCAATTCCAGTGTTTCGTTGCTGGCTTGCGCCTCATAGGCTTTCCAGGCCAGATCGACCAGATAAGCGTGAATAGCCTCGGTCTGTGCTTCATCCAGTACGTCATCCCACTGCGGCATACCACGGAAACGCCGCGCTCCTTGCAACACAATGGCATTGAAGCTGGCGTGGGTGGATTCGGTCATGCGGCGCAGGTCCGGCGTCATGCCGTAGTCCACGTTCGCGTGGCAAATGGAGCAACTGCGCGCGAACAGGCCCTGGCCCTGGGCAATCACTTCAGCAGTGGCAGAATTGGGCACGGACGGCTCCGGTATCGGTCCCACTGAACTGACTTCTGCCGGTATCGCTACCGGCCCCCCGTCCAGCTTGAATGCCAGGATGCGGCCCTGGTTGCCGTACTTGATGACGGCACTGGTGGCATGTGGCGCAAACCAGCCACCGCCACCCCAACCGGTCAGCACGGCAATGTATTGCACGCCGTCGACCATGTAGGTTACGGGCGCCGCGATGATGGAGGAACCTACGAAGAGATCCAGTACGCGCTCGCCGGTGGCTGCGTTATAGGCACGCAAATAGCCGGAGTCGGTGCCCTGGAACACCAGTCCACCAGCAGTAGAGAGCACGCCAGCGCGATCCCACCAGCCTTCATTCTGCTGTTCCCACACCACCTTTCCAGTCGCCGGATCAAACGCCTTGAGCACCGCACGCGATTCGGCTTTGCCGGCATCCTGCACGCCTTGCAAGACTGACTTGAGCGGTTCCTGCAACAGATCGGTGTTCATCGTCATGCTGTCGCCGAAAAACACGCTGTTGCCATTGTTGCCCTGCTTGGGCCGGTAGATATGGCCGTCCGTCGTATCGTAGCTGAGGGCACCGCCTTCGATGGCGGGGATATATACCAGTTTGTTCTGCGGATTCCACGCCATCGGATTCCACGCATGGCCGCCCATGCCGGAAGGTTCGACAAAGATCGGGGGACCGCCAAAATCGTAATCCACGGCGGGATTGATCTGGGGGCGACCGGTGGCCAGGTCTACATGGGTGGCCCAATTCACCGGCACATAGGGATCAGCCGACAGCAATTCGCCCGTGGCACGATCGAGAATGTAGTAAAAGCCGGCCTTGGGCGCCTGCATGATGACCTTGCGCATGACACCATCGAATTCCATCTCGCCGAGCACCAGCGGTTGCGTGGCCGTGAAGTCCCAACTTTCGCGCGGCACTTCCTGGTAGTACCAGGCCATGCGGCCGGTAGAAGGATCCAGCGCAATGATCGACGCCAGGAACAAATTGTCGCCACCTTCCGGTGAGCGCTCATGCCAGTTGAAGAGTGCCGAGTTGCCGGTGCCGATATAGATCAGGTTGAGCTCGGGGTCGTACACCATGCCGTTCCAGGCGGTGCCACCACCGCCGACGTCCCAGCGGCTGTTCGGGTCCCAGGTGGCTGCGGCCATTTCCAGTTCCGGATGCTCAAAGCCATTCTTGGGATCGCCTGGCACAATGAAAAAGCGCCATTTGAGTTCACCGGTCTTGAGGTCATACGCACTGACATACCCGCGCGCGTCGTAATCGGCGCCCGCATTGCCGATCACCACGACATCGCCCGCAACTTGCGGAGCACCGCTGGAGGTATAAGCGCGATCCTTGTAGATGAAGGTATCCACTTCCCACTTCACTTCACCGGTGGCGGCATCGAGACCAAACAGGCGACCATCCAGGGAGCCGACATACACCATGCCTTCCCATACATCGATACCACGATTGACTTCATCACAGCAGGTATAGCGATTCACCTGGCCGTCGCTCTGCGGATCGAAATACCAGTACTCCTCACCGGTGGCAGCATTCAGCGCATACACACGTCCGGTAGTGCCGGAGGTGAACAGCACGCCGTCCACCACGACGGGATTGGCTTCCATCCCGCGATAAGTCGTGGTCTTGTAGTCCCAGGCCTGGCCAAGACGACCAATGTTATCGAGATTGATCTTGTCCAGCGGCGAATAATGGCTCTTGCCGAAATCGCGCCCTTCAGTCATCCACTCGCCCGGCTCGGCATCGGCATTGAGCAGACGCTCACGTGTGATATTGCCAAAGCTGACAGTGGCCGCAGCAACCGTTTCCTGAGCCGGATCAGCAGACCCAGTGGCTTCCTGCTCGCCAGAACAAGCACCAAGCAAGAGCAACAACGTCAATGAAACAAGTGGAAGGGAATGCGAAAGGATGGAGTGTCGAGTGAGCATGAGAATGATCCCTGTCTGACTCCCTCTCGGGGAGTACTATTCTTGTTATGGAGAGCCGCCAAAGCGCCTGATGATACTTGAAAGCAGTAACCGTAGAAAACGAACTCCCCCTTCTGCAAAGGGGAAATGAGGCATTGCCGCATTTTCCTGTTAGCGGCTATAATGCGCGGCCTTTACAGGGGTGTCGCCAAGCGGTAAGGCAACGGATTCTGATTCCGTCATGCGTTGGTTCAAATCCAGCCACCCCTGCCAAATTTGTTTCCAGGACAACTCCCTGGAAAAACCCTTGAAGCATGTATCAATTCTGCAGTCCATGCTGCATTCAGCAGCGCACCTTCGGCAGCTCTGCCCACTGTGTGGTGTAGCGCGGCGACATCTTTTCCCGCGCCATTTTCCATTTCGGGTTAATGCCCTGGCTGGCCAGGCCCAGGGTTCCACGGCCATAGCGCCGGTTCACTGCATCCAGTGAGGCCATCAAACTGCGTGATTCCTCGCTTTGCTGCGGGCTAAAGAAGTGCAACTGCTCAGGCTGGCGTTCCTTGAGTTCCATCAGGCCAATGCCGCATTTATGGAAAGGTACACCGGGGCGGAAGAGCTCTGCCACCGCAAGTCGGGCAGCTTCTGTAATCACGCAAGTGTCGTTCGTGAAGCTGTCCAGTTTCACCATCAACTGGTTGCTGTATTGCGGCCCGGAGAAGCGCGAGCTTTCTACAAAGATCCACAACAGATTGGTGAGTCGTTCCTGCTGCCGCATCTTTTCACAGGCTCGGCCTGCGTACTGGCTGATGGCCTGCTGCAACTCCACAGGATCATGTATTTTGTGAGAGAAACTCCTGGAGCACATGATCTCTTTCTTTGGAACCGGCTGCTGGTCCAGGGTCAGGCAGGGTTCTCCATTCAGCTCCCGTATGGTTCTTTCCAGTACTACACTGAAGTGTTTGCGCATCTGCCTGGGGCTGCTCATTGCCAGGTCGTAGGCCGTATGGATGCCCATCGCAGCCAACTTGTCACTGATCTGGCTACCGACGCCCCACACTTCCCGTGTGGTAAAGCGCTTTTGGACCCACTGCCATTTCCCTGCAGTATCCATTGCACAGACACCCTGCAAGCCCGGTATCTTCTTGGCGGCTTTGTTGGCCATCTTGGCGAGGGTTTTGGTGGGAGCAATCCCGACACACACCGGCATGCCGATGCATTGCATTACCGTGTCCTTGAGGTGCTTGCCGAAGGTCTTGTATTCCCGCGTTGAGGACAGCAGACGCAGAAAAGCCTCATCAATGCTGTAAACCTCATGGTCGCCCACCATGGCTCCCAACACATCCATCATCCTGCGGGAGATATCGCCATACAGTTCATAGTTGCTGGAGAAGATATGAACCTGCGCTTGCTCAAGCATGCTTTTGACCTGGAAATACGGCACCAGGTCCGGCACGCCCAGGGCCTTGGCCTCTTTGTTGCGAGCGACGATACAGCCGTCATTATTCGACAGCACAACCACCGGCTGGCCCAGCAAGTCAGGCCGAAAAATCGTCTCGCAAGAAGCGTAAAAGCTGTTGCCGTCTACAAGCGCGTACATAACTTGTTCACCACATGAATGACGACGCCAAAAATCAACAGCTCGTTGCCCTCTGACAACATCATCGGAGGATATTGCAGGTTGGCGGAGCGCAGGGCTTGTATCCTGGTGTCGAGAATCTTGCAGGTCAGCTGGCCATCCACGGAAGCAATGACAATATCGTCATGCTGGGGTGTGAGGGATCTGTCTACTATCAGCAAGGCGCCATCCAGAATTCCTGCATTCACCATGGACGTCCCTTCCGCCCGAGCGAAGAAGGTCGAAGAGGGATGCTTTATGAGGTACTCGTTGAGATCCAGCTGGGCTTCAATGTAGTCATCAGCAGGAGACGGGAATCCGGCAGGCACGCGTGAGCAATACAGCGGCAAGGATAGCGGTGTGGCAGGTTGCTTTACGGTCAGCAGGGTTATTTTCATAAACATTCAAACTGCAGGTAACTTGAAGGTGGCGCCAATAGGGGTAACCAGTTGGGGGTAAGGTACCCGAGGATCATTCAACCGCCTACCCTTCCTTCGTGAAGAAGCAATAGCGGTTCCGACCGGCCAATTTCGCCCGGTACATGGCCTGGTCTGCCTGGCGCAATAGCTGGTCAGCGCTTACGCTATCCGCTTGGGGATATACAGTAACACCCATGCTGGCCGAGACTTGCAACGAAACGCCTTTGTAGTCCACGGCCTTTCCAGCCGCGACGAGGAGTCGCTGAAGGACAAGCGTGCAAGACTCCACATCGCTGACATTCCCAATGACGATCACGAACTCGTCGCCACCGATTCTGCCCAGCGTATCACCCTCGCGCAACACGGCGCCCATATGCTCCGACACCTTGCACAGCAAGAAGTCCCCGGCGCTGTGGCCACGCGAATCGTTAACGGTCTTGAAACCATCAAGGTCGAGGTAGGCGACGATGATTTTCTGGTTGCTCCGGGCACACTGTGCCATTGCTTGCTGCATGCGATCCAGCAAAAGCAGCCGATTCGGCAATCCGGTCAACGGATCATAGTGGCCGATTTTTTCCAGCTCAATCTGCAGGTTTTTTTGCGTGGTTATGTCAGAAACGATCATGGCGAACTGGCCAGGCGCCGGCTGGTAGGCCGAGGTCGAAAAATGTTTCTTCAGTGTTTCCGAGTAATTTTCAAAATACTCGGGCTTGCCCGTCAGGGCGACTCTGCCATAAGTATCGATCCAGTATTGCTCGACCTGTGGCACCACTTCGCGAACGGTGCGCCCGATGATTGCCTGGCCATCCAGCCCGGTGATGGGCCCAAAACTCGGATTAACCACGAGGTAGCGAAAATCCACAGGCACGCCCGCCTCGTCACAGATGATTTCACAGAGTGCAAATCCGTTCAGCATTTCCCTGAACAGCATCTCATAGCGTTGCTCGGCAGCGCGGCGGGTCGTGATGTCCTCCAGAATGGCGTAGACCTGGAATGACGTGCTCTCGCCTGGCCGAAACATGGGGATGCAGGTGATCAACAACCAAATGCACGATGTACTCTCGCGATGCGACAAGGCCCTGATTACCGGGCCCACGATCTTTCCAGTGTTGATGGCCTCGATTTCCGGACGCTCTGATCGTGAGACATGTGACCCATCCTCTCGTGTCATGATCCAGTCGGGATCCATAAAAGTCTTGCCAAGCATCTGCGCCAGCGAGGTGTCCAAAATTTTCTCAGAGGCTGGATTTGCCGACAAAATCACCCCATTTGAATCGAGGTAAAGCACAGCCTGGGTCATGCCCGTGAACAAGCGGTGGTGCTTTTCCTCGGATTCGGCAAGCGCCGCCTCTGCCAGCTTCTGAGCGGTAATATCCCGCGCGATCCCAAAGAGCCCGATTATCTCGCCCTGTTCATTGCGTATGGGATATTTGCGATTATCCACATAGCCGTTGTGCCCGTCCTTGGTCTGCGTTTCCTGAATTTCGTGCGCTACCTCAATGCCCGAAAACACTTGTTTTTCCAACCGGTAATAAATATCCGCATATTGCTCTGGGAAAACATCATAGTCAGTCTGGCCAAGCAGATCCGTCCAGTGTTCGGCCGGGTCGCATAGTGTCACCAGTGTCTGGCTCGCGCCGGTGAAGACATGATTGCGATCCTTGAAATAAATAAAGTCGTCAGTGTTCTCCATCATGGCAATGGAGTTGACGGAAGCTTTCGTGCCGGACAGATCGAATTGTGACCTGTACAGGCTCTTCGCGTCTTGCAGCGACAACGCCAACACCTGCCCGTCTTCGGTGGCTGTTTTCGTGTACGAGCCCCTTATGCAGCAGATTCGGCCAGAGGCTTTCCGGAGACGAATATTGAACTGTCCGGCTTTGTCAGCATCCGGGTGCGAGAAGAGTTCATCTTCAATGTCACCGTCATCCGGATGAATGCTGTTCCTGAAAGATACTTTGGCCGTGAGAAAATCATGTGCTGAATAGCCCAGCAAATTCCTGATCGAGTCGCTTACTGACAACACGGGCAGCGTGTCTGTGAGCAAGATGCGAATATTTGTCTCCATGAATACCCTGTGTGCGCAAGACGTTTTGCCCAGTATAGCAACTTGTTTTTTCGACACCCAAGCAGCTTGGGATATTGATTGATAATTATTTGGTGCTGCCGTGGGTTTTGACAAAACCAAGCAAGGCGCTCTTGAGCTCTTCACGTTCACTTACCAGTGAAAACGTGTGATCGGCGGTGGGATAGTATCTGCAGGACAAGCCTGCCTGCGGTCTGAGGCGGGGAAACATCTCCCAGAACTGGTGCTCATGGTTGTAGTACTCGGGCACGCCCGCAGTATAGATGTAATGCAACCGGCGTCCTTCCTGGAGGAACGCAAGTATCTCTGACTGCACCTGATCAACCGTCGGAAACTCGCGACCGGTGTCATCCATCAGCTCCGGCGCCAACTCTTGGGCATTATCGCGCTCCGAAAGATCACGCGCCAGGCTCCGCTTGATCAAACTCTTCCAGCGGCGTGGCGAAGTGAACCGGTTGAGCTGCTGATACAGCCAGTAAGAC
>JBIIWM010000148.1:0-7270 GCA_044338875.1 Pseudohongiellaceae bacterium
CATGCTGGGTTATGAAGGCAGTGAACTGCTGGGCAAGAAAATCACGGATCTCTTGCAGGAAGAGGATCTGCCCCAAGTGGAGCTATCACTAAACCGGACAGGCCTCCCCGATGTTTATTTACGGGAATGGACCCTGCTCCGTAAAGACCAAACATTGTTCCGGGCAGAAATCATGTCCCAACGCCTGGTCAACGGATTTTTGCTCGCCACTGTCCGTGATTGCTCAGAGCATGTCAGGGAGGAACGCCAGCTTAAGGAAATGTTCGATCGGTTGCAGAAAATCGCCAGCCAGTTGCCTGGAGTAGTCTTCCAGTTCAAGTTGCGTCCGGATGGGTCTTCCTGCTTTCCTTATGCCAGCGATCACATCAGGCAAATCTATCGCGTCAGTCCGGACGAAGTCAGGGATGATGCAGGCAAGGTTTTTTCGATAATACACCCGGATGATCTGGAAGCTACCGTGCGCACTATCAAGGAATCCGCAGACTTCCTGCAGCCTTGGCAGCATGAATACCGGGTGAGGTTTTCTGATGGCGTAGTGCGCTGGCTATATGGCTCTTCGGTGCCGGAAAAAGCGGCGAATGGCTCTATTTTGTGGCATGGGTTCATCACTGATATAACTGAACGCAAGGAGGAAGAGGCACGCAAGCAGCTAATGGAATCTCAATTGCAGCAATCGCTTAAAGTGGAAAGTATTGGGCGCTTGGCAGGCGGTGTCGCCCATGACTTCAACAATTTGCTTACCTCGGTATTGGGTTTTGCCGAACTGGCGTTGGAAGAAATACCGGCAGATTCCCGGGCTGTGGAGCATCTGCAACAGGTACTGGAAACGGGCAAGCGAGGAGCCGCGTTGACCCAGCAACTGCTGGCCTTCGCGCGCAAGAAAATCATCAAGCCGGAAGCGCTCGACCTGAGTACTACCATCAGGGAGTTGCTGCCAATGATCGAACGCCTGCTAGGCGAAGATATCGAACTGCAACTTGGCATTGCCGAACCCTTGGGCACTGTCATGATGGATATCACCAGTCTGGAGCAGGTGGTGGTGAATCTGCTGGTTAATGCCAGGGATGCAATGCCTATGGGTGGACGTCTGAATATCCAGACTGGTAATTGCCAGCTCGATGAAGGTTATTCCCGATTGCATGCGGATGTGGTGCCAGGTGAGTATGTACTGCTGGCCGTCAGTGATACCGGGCATGGCATGAGTCCCGAGATACGCCAGCGCCTGTTCGAACCTTTTTTTACTACCAAAGCGTCAGGTCATGGAACTGGGTTGGGACTTGCGACCTGTTTCGGGATTGTCAAACAGGCCGGCGGACATATCGCGGTCTATACCGAGGTGGGTGAGGGGAGCACTTTTAATGTGTATTTGCCCAGGGCAGGCGGCAAGGCCCGTCAATTAATGTCGCAGACCACAGGATCCTTGTTGGCCACTGGCGGTAAAGAAACCATTCTAATCGTGGAAGACGACGGCATAATCCTGCAACTGGCGCGTGAAGCACTGTCCCGGCTTGGGTATTCGGTACTGGTGGAAACCAATGGCGCCAGGGCACTGGAATTTGCCGGGCGCTATCCGCATCAAATTGATTTGCTGTTCACGGATGTCGTCATGCCAAAAATGGATGGCAAGGAGCTGGCCGCCAGGTTGTGGACGCAAAGAAAGAACCTGAAAGTGTTGTTCACGTCAGGGCACACCGAAGACACTATCGTGAGACGTGGGGTTCTGGAAGCGGGCATCGAATTCATCCAGAAGCCGTATACCTTGCAGGGCTTGGCCGCCAGGATCAGGAAGATCCTGGACGGCGCTTGAACAAAAAGCGTTGACGTGACGGTTAGCAGTCGCGATTTGCTTTAGCCAATCTCCACAATGTTCTGCAGTGGAATTGACCTGGCTTTTTCGGCACCTTTCATGAATTCCGCGACTTCGTTGAAATTCAGGTAGCGGTATATCTCTGAAGACATCGTGTCGAGCTTGCCCATGAACTTCATGTACTCATCCATGTTGGGGATATGTCCCAACGCTGAACACACGGCCGCAAGTTCGGATGACGCAAGGAACACATTGGCACCGTCACCCAGTCGGTTGGGGAAGTTGCGGGTTGAGGTGCTGACCACAGTGGATTTTGCTGCCACACGTGCCTGGTTGCCCATGCACAGTGAACAACCGGGCATTTCGGTACGGGCACCGGAAGCACCGAACACTGCGTACACTCCCTCTTCTGTGAGCTGATGCTGATCCATCTTGGTAGGGGGCGATACCCACAGGCGCGTCGGGATCAGACCTTTCTGCTGCTCCAATACCTTGGCGGCAGCGCGGAAGTGCCCGATGTTGGTCATGCAGGAACCGATAAATACTTCATCAATCTTGGTGCCGGCTACGGCTGACAAGGGCTTTATATCGTCTGGATCATTCGGGCAGGCCAGCAGCGGCTCCTTGATCTGGTCGAGATCAATCTCGATGATTTCCTTGTACTCGGCGTCCTTGTCGGCTTCGAGCAGCTGCGGATTCGCTATCCAGGCTTCCATCGCTTGCGCACGACGTTCCAGTGTGCGCGGATCGCCGTAGCCTTCGCTGATCATCCAGCGCAGTAGTACGATGTTGGACTTCAGGTACTCGATGATCGGCTCCTTGTTCAGCTTGATTGTGCAACCGGCAGCAGAACGTTCGGCAGAGGCATCGGACAGCTCAAAAGCTTGTTCGATTTTCAGATTCGGCAAACCTTCGATTTCGAGGATGCGACCAGAGTAGATGTTTTTCTTGCCCTTCTTCTCAACGGTCAGCAGGCCTTTCTGGATCGCAGCATAAGGAATCGCGTTCACAAGATCGCGCAGCGTGATGCCAGGTTGCATCTTGCCCTTGAAGCGCACGAGCACGGATTCAGGCATGTCGAGAGGCATTACGCCTGTAGCGGCGGCGAAAGCCACGAGACCGGAACCGGCCGGGAAGCTGATGCCAATCGGGAATCGGGTGTGCGAGTCACCGCCAGTGCCACAGGTATCAGGTAGCAGCATCCTGTTAAGCCAGCTGTGGATGATGCCATCGCCGGGACGCAAGGAAACACCGCCACGGTTGCGGATGAAGTCGGGCAGGGTGTGTTGGGTCTGGATATCCACCGGCTTGGGATAAGCTGCGGTGTGACAGAAGGATTGCATGACCAGATCTGCGGAGAAACCGAGACAGGCCAGGTCTTTCAATTCGTCGCGGGTCATTGGACCAGTGGTGTCCTGGGAACCCACAGTCGTCATCTTCGGTTCGCAGTAAATACCCGGGCGCACACCCTCGACACCACAGGCGCGCCCGACCATTTTCTGGGCCAGCGTATAACCTTTGGTGCTGGTTACAGTGGCGGCAGCGCGTTTGAATTCCGGCGAGGCATTTTCACCCAGTGCGGCCCTGGCTTTGTCGGTAAGACCACGACCAATGATCAGCGGGATACGGCCACCAGCGCGGACTTCGTCCAGGATAATGTCGGTTTTGAGGCTGAATTCGCAGAGAATTTCGAAGCTGTCGTGTTTGGTGATCTTGCCGTCATAGGGATAGATATCAATCACGTCGCCGGTATTCATGTTGCTGACATCGCATTCGATTGGCAGGGCGCCGGCATCTTCCATGGTGTTGAAGAAGATCGGTGCGATCTGGCCACCAATACAGACGCCGCCATCACGCTTGTTGGGGATGTGCGGAATGTCGTTACCGATAAACCACAACACGGAGTTGGTGGCGGATTTGCGCGAGGAGCCGGTGCCGACAACATCGCCGACCAGTGCTACCGGATAGCCAAGCTTTTTCAGTTCGTTGATTTGCTCTTCTGCATTGGTAATGCCTTCGCGTGGCATCTTGTACATGGCTTTTGCATGCAGCGGGATGTCGGGGCGCGACCAGGCGTCGGGAGCCGGGGAGAGATCATCAGTATTGGTTTCGCCAGGTACTTTGAACACGGCAACAGTCAGCACTTCAGGCAGTTTGGGGCGGGAAGTAAACCATTTGGCATCGGCCCAGGCTTGCAACGTTGCTTTGGCGTTGGCATTGCCAGCCTTGGCCATGGCTTCCACATCGTGGAACGCATCGAACATCAGGAGGGTGTGGCTGAGCTGCCTGGCCGCTTCCGCACCCAGCTCGTTGTCTTTGAGCAGTTCCACCAGGGTGGTGATGTTATAGCCACCGAGCATGGTGCCGAGCAATTTGACGGCTTCCAATTTGGGGAGCAGTGGGGAGGAAGCTTCTCCTTTGGCAACGGCGCTCAGGAAGCCTGCCTTGACGTAGGCGGCTTCATCCACGCCGGCAGGAACCCGGTTGCTGATCAGGTCCAGCAGAAAGGCTTCCTCGCCTTTGGGCGGATTTTTCAGCAGCTCGATCAGTGCTGCGGTCTGTTCAGCATCGAGGGGTTTGGGAACGACACCAAGCGCGGCCCGTTCTGCTACATGTTTGCGGTAGGCTTCCAGCACGACTAATACCTCGTGGAGAGTGAAATTCAAATGGGAGAAAAACTGGCACGATTCTACGCGAAAGCGGGGCTTGCTGGCCACTTCCAGAACGCCCATCGCAAGCTATATATCCTGGGGGCGCTACATGTGGAGCGTGTGGAACGGGTGTGGCGCGGGACACACCCGACCAAGCCTTGTTGAGCATCCAGCGCGTGGATGTCTGCGTAGTTCAGTCCAGGGAGGCTCGAGCAAGTATCTGAAGGATGGCCACGCGCTCAATGCCAGAAAAGGGCCTGGCGGGGGGAGGCACTGCGGAGCTCGTCGCACGCAGGGAGCTCACCCCGTCGGGACCCTGCGCAAATGCAACTTCGTGGGTGTCCCAAACTGAAGGACCGGTTCACTGGAAATACAAACAATCAAAGTGTAGCCCTTGATAATATTTCGATACAATTGCCGCATGAAAGCTGTCCGCACCCCTTGCATTGGTATTTGCTCCACCACGTCCTTTGGCGACAAGATCTGCCGTGGCTGCAAACGCTTCAATTTTGAAGTGATCAACTGGAATTCCTACAACGAAGCTGAAAAACAGGCCGTCCAGGCCCGTATCAACCAGTTCACCCAGCAGCTGATGTCGGACAAGTTCCGAATTGTCGATGTGCAGAAACTGGAGCAGGTACTGCAGGATTTCCGGGTATTCTACGATCCGGACCTGTCACCCTATTTCTGGCTGCACCAGTTGCTGCAGAAACATCTGTACCGCCTGCAGAGCCTGGACGAGATCGGGGTGATGGTGTTGCCGGCGTTTGCGGGGCGCGATGTGCGTGACATCCTGCTCCTGATCAATGAGGAACTGCAGGCCCTGAGCGAAGCGCATTTCGAGCGTTATTTCCGCCGCTAGGAAGAAGTCCTATCGAGCATTCCGTATCGGTATTCCGGATCAGTATTCCGAGAGCGGTACCGGACAGAGTCGTTCCGATCCACCTTCCAGCGCAATAAACCACAACTGTTGACCCCAGTCACCCAGCACTATCCTGCGGTACAGTTTGCCCTGCAGTTCGAATTCGTGAATATCCGGACGATGGGTATGGCCGTGAATCAGGGTGCTAATACCATGCTTCAGCAGCTGGGTTTCCACTTCAGCTTGGGTCACGTCCATGATCTCGTCGGATTTGTTGCTGTTCATGCTCTTGCTGGTGGCGCGCGCCTGTTCCGCGAAGACGCGGCGTTCGGCCAGTGAGCTGGCCAGAAAAGCCTGTTGCCACTGTGGATCGCGTACCTTGGCCCTGAATGCCAGATAGGCCTCGTCTCCTGTACACAGCAGATCACCATGCATCAGCAAGTAACTATGAAGGCCATGTTTCAATACATGCGGATCCTTGATCAGCGTAGCGCCCGAATTTTCGGCGAAACTGTCGCCCAGCAGGAAATCCCGGTTGCCATGCATTACAAAGATGGCCAGGCCGGCAGCAGCGTGTTGTTTAAGCGCAGAGGTAACGAGCTGGTTGAGCGAGCGATCGTCATCATCCCCGATCCATACATTGAACAGATCGCCGAGGATGTAAAGGGCAGAAGCCGTGGAGGCTTCCTTGTCGAGAAAAGATAGCAAGGCCCGTGTTAGCTCGGGCCTGGCTTCTTCAAGATGCAGATCAGAGATCAGCAGGATCCGGTCAGGCCGGGAGTTTGGTCTCATCGACGCTCACGGATTGGATGACGACATCTTCCTTTGGCACATCGGAGTGGCCGGATTTGGAGGTAGTGGCGACACCCTTGATTTTTTCGACCACATCAAGACCACCAGTCACTTTGCCGAATACGGCGTAGCCCCAGCCCTGTGTATTTTTGCCGGTATGGTTAAGGAAGCTGTTGTCCTTCACGTTGATGAAGAACTGGGCAGAGGCTGAATGCGGGTCACCGGTGCGTGCCATCGCGATGCTGCCATTCACGTTGGAGAGGCCGTTGTCAGCTTCATTCTGGATCGGGTCACGGGTTTTTTTCTGTTTCATGCCGGGTTCGAAGCCACCGCCCTGAACCATGAAATTGCTGATGACGCGATGGAAAATGGTGCCATCGTAATGGCCTTCCTTGCAGTATTGGAGAAAGTTGGCAGAGGTCAGGGGGGCTTTATCGAAATTCAGTTCGAGTTCGATATCGCCGTGATTGGTATGCAGGGTAATCATTGTGTGCTCCAAGAATAGCGCCCATGTTTGTCGGAAGGTGTCTATAATACGCGTTTTGTACGCACCCAGAAAGAAGCTTTGCCTTATGTCCGATACCAAGAGCAGCCCTGCAGCTGACGAAACCGCCGCATCTGCTGTAAAAGCCCCGGTGAATTTCATTCACCAGATCATCATGCGTGACCTCGAAGCAGGCAAGAATGCGGGCAGGGTGCATACCCGGTTCCCGCCCGAACCCAACGGCTATCTCCATATTGGCCACGCCAAATCCATCTGCCTGAATTTCGGTACTGCGGAGAGGTTTGGTGGTTTGTGCAATCTGCGTTTCGATGACACCAATCCCGAAAAAGAAAATCTCGAATTCGTGGAATCCATCAAGGCCAGCATCAAGTGGCTGGGCTTTGATTGGGAAGACCGACTCTACTACGCATCCGGCTATTTCGATCAGCTCTATGGTTTTGCTGTAAACCTGATCCAGCAGGACAAGGCCTATGTATGCAGCCTGACGCCTGAACAAGCACGTGAATATCGTGGCTCGCTGGTCGAATCCGGCAAGAACAGCCCTGATCGCGATCGCAGCATTGAAGACAACCTTGAGCTGTTTAACCGGATGAAAAACGGGGAATTTGCCGATGGTGCCTATACCTTGCGTGCAAAAATCGACATGGCCTCAC
>JBIIWM010000149.1:0-7250 GCA_044338875.1 Pseudohongiellaceae bacterium
AGCCTGGCTGGATCAGATCCGTACCGCACTCCCTCCCTTGCAGCATTTGCTGGACTGGCTGGCGCTGGACATGGCGTCACTCAAGCAACAGACCACCGCCGGCGCACTGGCAGTAAGTGGATTTGCCGCCAGTAACGCATTGTTGCTGGGCCAGGGCACCTTCCAGTTTTTACTCAACTTGGGCCTGATGCTGTATATGACGTTCTTCCTGTTGCGGGATGGCTCCCGACTCGTGGATCTGGCGGCACGCGCACTACCCCTAGGACATGAACGCGAGCAGCTGCTGTTCTCCAAGTTCGCTGAAGTCACGCGCGCTACCATCAAGGGCAATCTGGTGGTTGCGCTGGTACAGGGTGCGCTTGGCGGCTTTATTTTCTGGTTACTGGATATACCTGGTCCGGTACTTTGGGGCGTAGGAATGGCGGTGCTGTCGCTGATTCCTGCGGTAGGGGCTGGCCTGGTCTGGTTGCCGGTTGCGCTCTATCTGTTCGCAACAGGCGACCTCGCGTCGGCACTGGTGCTGGTAGTGTATGGCGTGCTGGTTATCGGCCTGGCCGATAATATCCTGCGGCCCATGCTGGTCGGTCGCGATACCAAACTGCCGGACTGGCTGGTATTGCTGTCCACGCTTGGTGGCCTTGTAATGTTCGGCATCAATGGCTTCGTTATCGGACCCTTGATAGCCGCGTTGTTCATTGTGTTCTGGCAGATATTCAGTCGTGACTACAACAACGACGAACTGCAAGACGCCGAGGAAGAGCCGGCAGGGTTACAGATCGCTGCGCAGCGGAATAAGCCCTGAACGCATTAGCATGTTCAATTGATAATTGATTTTTGGAGAATTTATGCATATTTCCATATTGGCAAGGAGCTTGGTCTTGTGCCTGTCTGCCTTGGCGCTCAGTAGCTGTGAGACGTCGACTGCACCCGGTGCTATCGGTGCGGATCGCAAGCAACTGTTGCTGGTGTCTTCGGCAGAGATGAACCGGATGGCGGTCGAAGGTTATAACGAGATGAAAGCCGGCGCCACCAAGGAGGACATTCTCAACAAGGATGACGCACTGCTGCAACGGGTACGAGGGGTGGCTGCACGCCTCCAGCCACAGACCCAGGTATTCCGTACCGACGCGCCGGGCTGGAACTGGGAAGTCAACGTACTTGACAGCGACGAGCTCAACGCGTTCTGCATGCCGGGTGGCAAGATCATGTTCTATTCCGGACTGATCCAGCAGCTGGATCTGAGCGACTCAGAAATCGCTATCGTGATGGGACATGAGATAGCGCACGCCCTGCGCGAACATTCACGCGAACAGATGTCGCAGGCGCTTGCTGCCCAGACCGCGATTGGCGTGGGTGCCGCATTGCTCGGTCTTGGCAAGGCCTCGGCCGATCTCGCCGGCTCGGGCTATCAGGCACTGATCGCAACCCGCTTCAGTCGTACCGACGAAACTGAAGCGGATCGGATCGGTCTCGAACTCACTGCGCGCGCCGGGTACGACCCACGGGCAGGAGTAACGTTATGGCAGAAGATGATCACCGCAAACCAGGGCACCAGTCCTCCTGAGCTGCTGAGCAGCCATCCAGCCGGGGCAAACCGGGTGCGAGAAATAGAAGCGCTGCTGCCGACAGTGATGCCGCTGTATTCAGCCGCGATCAAGTAAGGCAATAAGATCCATGATTGCGAACACTATTGGCCGTACTGTACTGCCACACCCTTGCGACGTTTCCTGTGTCAGGGCCGGTGGTCCTGCAGATGATGCTTGCCTTCCACATAGACGGAGCTGGCTTGCGGTCCGTCCTCCCCCATTTCTTCGATAAAGCGCACATCACTGCCGATGTGGAGATCATCATAACTGCCTTGCACCAGGCTGTTGCGATGAAAATAGATGTCGCGTCCATCGCTGCTCTCGATGCGGCCGTAATCTTCCGCCGGCGTTAAAGACACAATTCGGCCATGGGCCTGGGTCTCATGGATCTTGACGTTGCCTTCCTGCTGACGCTTGTAATTCTGCAGTTGACGTTGTGCCGCAGCAAAAGCGTCGCGGATCGCTACATAGATATCTTCATGGGCATGATGTTCGCTGGGTCCGCGATTCACCACCAGTTCCTTGCCCGGAACCATGAGGTCGATGCGTACATGGTAGAGTTTGCCATGGTGGTGATGGGCATGAGGTGCCTCCACTAACACACGACAGCTAATGATGCGGTCAAAAAACAATTCCAGCTTGGCAGCGTGTGCACGAATATTGGCCTCTACGGCATCAGAGTGGGGGAAGTCCCGAAAAGTGATTTGCAGCGGCTGTTGCATAACGTGCACTCCTTCCATAAAGCCATGATTGTGCTTTATGTGCTGAGCCATTTTTAAAGCCAGAGAGCGACTGCAGTCAATCAGGGAAACTACTGACGAGCACCCCGCGAACTACTGATGAGACAGCCATTTCAGCATTTCATGGCAGAAGAGCATTACCTGGATTTCTCCAGGAATTTACGCAGCGCCCCGGCATTCACTGTTTGTTCCGTATCAATCACCAACACCTGCATTTGTTCTTCGGGTAAAAAAGGCTCCACGCTTGCGAGTTGCCTGCGCATGACGTCAGTATCGGCTTCCGATGCATCATGTCGTGTTGCCTGTCGCAATGCCAGGCGTTGCAGGATAGTGGCCTGCGTAGCCTGGCAATCGAGAATCACAAATGGCAACTGCAATACGTTGGCCAGTTGCTGAAACAGGCGGCGCCAGCGTGCAGCAATGAAGGTGGCGTCCACCAACACCGGATACCCAAGATTCAGCAAGGTCTTAGCGAGAGTCTCGAGTGCTGCAAACGTCTTTATGGAGGCAGCCTCGCTATAGAGTTGCAATTTCTCCTCGTCCTCGCTACGAGCATCCGGTGCAAGCCCGAACAGCCGTTTGCGTTCGACATCTGAACGTATCCTGATGGCGTTGAACTCACTCGCGAGAGTGGCAGCAACCGTGGATTTGCCGGTGCCGGAAACACCATGCATCAGGCCAAGAAATGCCTGGTGCGGCTGGCAACAGGATTGAGCCAGACGGATATAGGTGGCGTATTCCTGCCAGAGTTTGCCGGCTTCCGGGCTCGACGGATCACTGGCGTCCACCTTCAACACCATGACCTTGGCCCTGACCATCGCACGATACACTTTGTAAAACCTCAGAACCGCCAGCCCCGCGTAATCACCGGTATATTCCAGCCAGGTATTCAGCAATTGGTTGCTAAGGCCCTGCAATTGCTTTTCCTCCATATCCATAAGCAAAAAAGCCAGCTCCGACTGCACATCAATCCAGCGAAACTGCGCGTTGAACTCAATGCAGTCGAAGAACGTGATAATGCCGTCCAGGCGCGCAATATTGCGCAGATGCAGATCACCGTGGCATTCGCGCACAAATCCTTGTGCGCGCCGCTGCACCAATACATCCTGCAGCTCAGCGAGCTGTTGCACACTCCATTGACGCAGGCTTGCAAGCGCAAGGCGTTGTTCTGTCGTGGTCAGTCTGGGGGCAATTTGCTCAAAGTTTTCCAGCGTCGCAGAGACGACGGACTCAACCGAACCCAGTTCACGTTCCCCGTGTGGAAGCCGGGCAGCCCCATGCAGATGGAAGTCAGCAAGCTTTTTTGCCAACGAAGAAATGTCGTCTATCCCCAGCGCATTGGTTAGGGCCAGTTGTTCAAGCAGCTCGCCCTGGTCGAATTGCCGCATCTTTACCGCATAGTCCAGGACGTCGCCGTCATTATCGCGGCAGCCATCAACTACTGGCTGGTCTTCACTGCCCGTAATCGGTACCACGGCAAGGTAGAGTCCTGTACTGAAGCGGGAATTAAGGCGCAGCTCTTCGTCGCAGTAATACTTGCGCAGGGCCAGTGTAGAAAAGTCGAGGAACCCGAAATTGACTGGTTTCTTGATTTTGTAGGCAAACTCGCCAGTGAGAATAACCCAGGAAATATGGGTTTCCACCAGGCGCATGTTGAGTGTGGGATGTGGGTAACTGACAGGTGATAATAGTGCCTGGATCAGTTTTTCGCTCATACAGCCTCCACCGTCATTGCTTCCATGGTCACAGGTTCCACAGCCTGTCGACGTGGACAAGACCGCAGTGCCTCATTATGCTTCCTCATATCCTTCACAAGCCGGATACACCGTCATGAAAAAGCCCATCGTCTTGCTGCTGACCACCCTGGCGAGCATGCTCGCGCAAGCGCAGGATTTCACTGCAGCGCCTCCACTGCCGGAGTTTCCCGTATTCTACCAGACCACTGAATACCCGATCCGCGTGGACATGGTAGCCGATGGCCTGGCGAACCCCTGGTCCATGGCCTTCCTTCCCAACGGCGACATGCTGCTCACCGAACGCGCAGGACGCCTGCGCCTGATTCATGACGGCGTGCTTGATCCAGCCCCGATCGAAGGCGTGCCCCAGGTGACACTCACCGTACTTGGCGGCCTGTTGGACGTGCTGCTGCACCCGGACTTCGCCAACAATCAGCTGCTTTACCTTAGTTACGCCAAGGGCCATGAGGACGGCAAGCGCAGTACCACGGCAATTGCACGCGCCCGTTTCGACGGCAAGAAACTGAGTGACGTGGAAGACATTTTTGTTGCCGAATCCTGGAGCGCATCGCCCACCAATTTCGGTGGGCGCATGGTGTTTGGTGCAGACGGCATGCTCTACATGGCCATCGGCGAACGCCAGGAACAAGAGCGTGCACAGGATGGCCGCGACCATGGCGGCAAGCTGGTGCGGTTGCGGGATGATGGTTCGGTTCCGGCAGACAATCCCTTCATTGGGCGCGATGACATGCTGCCTGAAATTCATGCATTGGGCCTGCGCAGCCCACAGGGCCTGGCGCTACACCCAGAAACCGGAGAGCTATGGGAAAACGAGCACGGCCCGCTCGGTGGCGATGAAATGAACATACTTCACGCAGGGGGCAATTACGGCTGGCCACTGGTCACCTTCGGCCGCGATTATGACGGCAGCAGCATCAGCGAACTAACCACGCGCGCTGATCTGGCAGACCCCTTCATGGTGTGGATACCGTCGATCGCAATTTCCGGCCTGAGCTTTTATACCAGTGCGGCATTTCCGCTATGGCAGGGTAATGCCTTCGTTGGATCCATGGTGATGGGACGCAGCCCGATGACGGGTCACATCCAGCGCATCAGTTTCAGCGATGAAGGTGTGGCACTGGCAAGGGAACCGATATTGCAGCAGTTGCAGCAGCGTATACGCGATGTACGGCCAGGCCCTGATGGCTTCCTGTACGTGCTGACTGATCACAATCCGGGGGCCCTGCTGCGCATATCACCTGCCGAGTAACCGGCTTGCAAACCAGGACGTGAACCAAATCATGCGATCATGATCCAGGTCATTGTTTTGTGGATTCAGCAGTTTTAGGTTTCCAGCTACTTCAAAAGCAGGTTACCCATGAAACTCACAATCAACAACCCGGCTTTTGAAATTAGCGGCAGGCATCGCATGCCAGCAAACAAGCGTTCATGGCAACAGCTCGAAGCCACTGTTGAGTTTCTCAAGCGGGCGACTTCGTACCCGGATGCAACACGGGTAGTGGAAACAGTCGAAACCCATATGTCCTGGGTTTTCCTCACGCGCCGTCACGCCTACAAACTGAAGAAACCAGTGAAACTTTCGTTTCTCGATTACAGCACGCTGTCAGCACGGCGGCGCTGCATCGAAACCGAATTCAGCATTAACCAGCGTCTGGCGCCCGGCGTATACCTTGACGTGCTGCCGCTCCAGCGCGATGCCAACGGAACCCTGAATCTTCAGGGCGAGGGTATGGTGGTGGAGTGGTTGCTGAAGATGAAGCGGCTGCCCAGTACAGCGATGTTGCACAAGGTTGTGTGTCATTCGGATTATACCCCTGGCCAATTGCTGCCGGCAGCACGAAAACTTGCACGCTTTTATCGTGAGGCAGAAAGGGTAAGGCTGACAGGGGACGCCTACCTCCATCATCTGGCAGCAAGAGTTGAAGAGAACCGCAAGGTGCTTACTGATCCCTCTTACAGGCTTGCGCGTAGACAAGCTGAGCGAATCCACCAAATCCAGAATTCATTCCTGCAACAGCAGGCTGCACTTGTCGCGGCACGCGCAACACAGGGCAAGATCATTGATGGCCACGGCGATTTAAGGCCCGAACATGTTTGCCTGACGCGCCCGCCGGTCATCATTGATCGCCTCGAAATAGATTCACTGTGCAGGGCCGCGGATCCGCTCGACGAGCTGGCACTGTTGGCAATGGAACTGGAACTTCTTGGCCAGGCTGACGCGGGAGAAGTGTTTATCGGCATTTACCACAAAACAAGCAAGGATCCCTGCCCTCCTCCACTGCTCGCCTTCTACAAAAGCTTGCGTGCCTGTACCCGTGCCAGATATGCCGCCTGGCATCTTGATGATCCCCGGGTCAGTAATACGGCCGTGTGGCGCCACAAGGCGCGGGCTTACCTCGACCTCGCCTGCAGGGTTTTGCCAACGTCATAACATGAGCTGTTGCATCAACGTCCCGGAATAGTGCTCAAGCAAGTCAGGAATGGAACCATTTGCATGCAAGGTTCTGATCGCTGCAGCAAACAATGGAGCACAGTCCACACTGAGCAGCTTTTGTGCAGCACGACCGTTATCGGCAGTGGGAATCCGTACCGTGCCCACTGAATTGGTTACCAGCACCGTCTCCAGTTCCGGGCGTGCAAGCAAGTCTGAAGCGCGTGCATTGAACAGGCCATGCGTGGCTGCTGCCAGGATCCTGCCAGCGCCGTGTGACTTCAAGGTCACGATGGCGCGTGCCAACGTAGCACCCGAACTGATGATGTCGTCGAACACGATAGCTGTGGCACTCTCGACATCACCTATCAGAGCCTCTCCTTTCAATATCCCTTCACTACGCCCCTTGTCCAGGAAGGCCATGGCAACTTCCCTGCCCAGCAGCACCGCCAGGGTGTCCCTGAATTGTTCAGCACGCTTCACGCCGCCCGGATCGGGCGAAACCACTGCTACCTTGCCTCCACCCACAAGCGCCGCCACATATGGAGCAAACAAGACTCGCGCCTCGAGGTTTTCACAAGGAATGCGCAAGGCATTCTGGAACGCTGCGGGATTGTGAATATCCAGCGTGACCACTTGGTTGACACCTACCGCCTCCAGCAACTGAGCCATGTATTTCATCGTTACCGGATCGTAGGGTTTGGTTCGGCGATCCTTGCGGGCATAGGCGAAATAT
>JBIIWM010000150.1:0-7242 GCA_044338875.1 Pseudohongiellaceae bacterium
GCTCGGCTTACGCAAGTCGGCACCGATGACCAAGGTGGTGCCCAACTGTGCAAACGACGCGGCCAGATTAAGTGCCAGCGTGGACTTGCCTTCTCCCGGGACTGAGGAGGTCACTATAATAATCTGGCAAGGCTTGTCGAGTCCGCTCAGCACCACACCGGTACGGATCGTTCGCACAGCTTCGGCAAATTCGCTTTTGTGATCCTGCCAGTACTCCTGTATGGGTTTGTCCTTGCCCAGCTTCATCACCGGCAGCGTCCCCAGCAAGGGCAAGCGGAGCTTGTCTTCCACTTCTGTCGGGCTCTTGATGGTGTTGTCCAGGATGTCCAGCAGGATCGCCAGCCCACAGAGCGCCATGAATCCCAACGAAAAAGCCACCATCGTGGCCTGTTTCACATTGGGACCGATCTGAATGCCACCGAGCGATAAATCGACTATGCGTGCCGGTGCGGCTTCGAATATGCCCGCTTCGCCGGTTTCCTTGATACGGGTAAAGAAGATGTCGTAGAGCTGACTGTTGGTTTCGACCTCACGCTCAAGCTCGCGCAGCATGAATTCCTTGCGGTTGAGATCCTGCAGATCCAGTTTGGTGGCATCGAGCTGGCTCTTGCTGGACATTTCTGAATTAAGCGCCAACTGGTATTCGCGTTCGATACCGAACACAACATTGGAAACTTCAGCCTCAAGCGCCGCTTGTGCGCTGCTCAAGCGTGACACTGCCTCAATCATCTTGGGATGCTTGGGGCCATAGCGACGTGACAATTCACTGACCGTACGCTGACTGTCCGACTCGTTCTCTTTCAAGCCACGAATGATGTCATGGTTCAAAATGGACGGCACTGTCAGCAACTCTGCAACAGTGGAGGCCTTCATGCGCTGCAATTCCTGCTGGGTTGCTTCCAATTCGAGCCTGCGCTGGCGTGATTCTGAATATGTGCTGTTAAGGCTGGAGATTTCCTGCACGCTAAGCGTGGTAACACCCTGCAGATCCACCATTTGCTCCTGATCACGGAAAGCCTGCAGTCGCCCTTCCGAGCTCTTCAGGTTGTCGCGCAAATCCGACAGGCGCACATTGAGCCAATCAGTGGCCTTGAGGGTGGACTCCACCTTGGCATCAAGATGACTGTTGATGTATTCCTCAAGATAGGTATTGGTGATGCTGGCGGCAAACTGCGGATCATTCGAGCGGAAAGTAAGGGACACCAGATTGCTATCGCCTATTTGCAGGACCTGGATGCCGCTGGCGATCATGTCGGTAAGTGCGCGAATCTGCGCATCTTCACTGGGCATTACCCATGGCTGTTCGGGGGTCGGGTTGAAGCCGGCCGGCTTCAGCGATGAAAGATCGAAGTGATACCAGGGTTTGGGCGCTGGCGGCTGCGGCCGGAACCGCTCCATGTTGATCAGGTCAAGCTTGCGTACCACACGTTCGGCCAGCGAGCGCGAACGCAGCAGTTCAAACTGGGTTTGCATGTATTCCCAGCCACGATAGCCCTGGTTATAAACATCCTGGATGGAGATGACACTGGCCTCACCTTGCTCGATCAGCAAGGTAGCCTTTGCTTCGTAAACCGGAGCTTCAGCACCCACCCAGAGTGCGGCCGCAACGGCGATTGCCAGCGACAAGCCCAGAATGATCCACTTGCGACCCCACAGGGCATTAAAGATGCGGCCAAGATCCAGCGTATCTTCGATCTCGCCTTGGGCAAAAGTATCTTGGCTGGTAGCCAGGCTGTTCATAATGGTTTGTTCCGTTTACAGCGAGCGCGAAAAAATCAGAAGAAGCTCTCGTCAACGGTGATTGTATCACCCGGCTTGATTAGATAATTCATGTCGATACGGGTGGGAGTATCTGAACCGCCGACCGAGATCACGTTGATTTTTGTGGTTGAAGCGCGCTCGGTGAGCCCTCCGGCAATGGTAATGGCCTGGCGTAGGGTAAGACCTGGCTGGTAGGGAATACTGCCAGGGGATTCAACTTCCCCTGTCAGGAAAAAGGGCCGGTATTCAACAATGCTGACAGTGACTTTTGGATCAACCAGAAAATCCGGTCTCAGCCCGTTTATGATGGATTGCTGGATCTCGGAAGGAGTGTGGCCGGTTGCGGTAATTTCGCCTATGAAGGGGAATACGATGGTGCCGGTATCCGTGATGGGGACCCGGTCGAAACTCAAGTCCGCTTCGTCGAATACATGGATGCTGACAACATCCCCCAGTGCAAGACGATAGCCCGGCGGTGGCTCTTGTGCCAAAATCGCTGGGGACATGCCCACGGCCAGGATGAGAACAGCAATACTTCGGTAAAACTTGTTCATTGTTACCTCTGAAGCCGCAATCAATTGCCCCACTGATCCTTGTACGTGAAATACATGTAATAGACCAATTTGTCGAAACCGGCGTTCTCGAAAGTGGAATCAAGCGTCTGGTGCCGAATGCCCAGGCCCAGGTTCAACCATTCTTCAAAAGTGTACAGCATTCGGACACTAATGGCCCTACGATCATCAATCCTGCTCGAACCTACATAGGTATCGGTACCTGTGGACACATCCAGCTCAGCCTGGATCTGGCTATTCAATCGATGGCTCCATAGCAGCGAATAATCCTGGCTGCGAATGAAATTGCCCACCGCCAATGCCTCCCTGGTTGACACACGGGAGTTAAGGGTAAATGTGGAATAGCTGCGCGGAGCCCATATTGCAGTAAGTTCCCAGTATAAATCACTGTCAGTACCCAGACGAGGCTGGGCAAGAGCTGGTGCGGGCTCTTGGACCTGGCTAGTGACAGGACCATCCTCCCACTGAGCCGCTTCCCATTTGAAATCACGTTTGGTGGTGCCCACCCTGAGCTTGCCGGTGGTTTTTGCGGTGGCCTTCAAGTCAAAACCCACAAGAGACTGGCTTTCGGTACTATCCAGCGATTGTTTTGTACCATCCGCTGCAATAGGTGTGCGCGAGTAAATGACTTTGCGGCGACGGTATTCAGTCACCAGGTCAGTTCGCCAGCCCAAACGGTACATTATCTGCGCGCCGTCTAGCGCCTCATCAAAATCTCGGGAGTCATTGATAATAATGGGAGAATTGCGATCGGTACTTCGTTTGCCAATACTGGCCACCATGCGCATGCGGGCATCCTCTGCACCAAGCTGGTAGTTGGCTACAACTGATTGGGTGTCAAGGTCGGTAGGGGCATCAAGCAGGGCTGCATTGCCACCTTCGTTGAAACCGACACCACGCGCCTCAGCGCTGGAAAGCACGGAACTTTGCACCATTATTTTGTTGGAGCGATTTAACTGCTTGTCGAGCGACAGATTGAGGGTATGACTGCTGTAGCTGTCTGCGCTGCTGTCCAGGTATTTGGAATTGGAAAAGTCGTAAAAGATTGACGCATCGGTACCGGCTGATTGGAAGGCATAGCCAATGCGCGGATTGAACACCCAAATGCGTGAACCGATGCCGTCGGTCTTTTGGCGCAAGATGTTGTCATCGTAACTGAATTCGCTGTTGACCGTCGCTTCCAGGCCACGGTCCAGGTCCTGTTGTTGTCCCTGTACGGAGACAGAACACACCAGAAGCGAGAGAAAAACCAGTCGTGATAGGTTACGCATTGGCAAGTAATGCCGGAACAGGATCAAGCTGCTCCCAAGGGGAAGCACTAACCCCGGGATCGGCACAATGCCATTGTTGCAAGAAGATCGATATTTTCATGAGGGAATTTTAGAACAGTTGACTAGGCCAAGTGCTGGGAATTTCTCCTGTTTTCCGTTCTTTCGAGCCAGGCAAACGCCAGGATTGCGGTAAATGTGAGCGAATTGGCAGAAACATACAGATTGAAATCCGCAGTGGAATGCAGGAGTGCCCATACCACAGTCATAATGATGCAGAAACCCAAACCTCTGTCATATCTGCTATCACATTGATATTGTAAGGTAATTCCCCTTGCAAAGCACCAAAAAACCAGCACAGCGAGAAAGGCAAAAACCGGCAAACCCAAGTCTCCAGCCAGTTCCACGTAATCATTATGGGCATGTACGTAATAATCGCCCTGCAAGACCACTTCGCTGTAATGCGGAAACACCGTATAGAACGTTCCCGCCCCTGAGCCCGTCCACGGAAAGTCCCGGATAATACCCAAAGACAACACGGACACCTCATCACGACTTTCCGATGAGGCAGTAGTCTCCATCAAGCGTTGTGCTACCTGGTCCGCACCAAACCACTGGCCGACAATCAACATATCTACCAGCAACAGACTGGCAAACAACAGGGCGAGATTGCGTGAAACGGTTCTGCGTGAGCCCAGCAGCACTGCCGCCCCGGCTACCGTCAATGAAACAAAAAATGCGAGATTTCCCATGCGGGAACGGGTCAGCACCAGCCCTACTACCATCGTGGCCAGCAGTAGCCTTAACAGGAATTTGGTACTGAGCAGGAGCTGTAGCAGGCCCCGGATACGTTCACGAGCAGTGTCGGCCTTGGTTGTCCCCAGGCGGGTTATCAGCAACCCGATACCGGCTGACAGGGTCATCACCAGATACCCAGCCAGATGATTGCGGTTGATGAAGGTACCGGTGGCAACGCCCTCTCCTGAGTATTTCTCCACGAAAAAGCCATACTCCAGGCCACTGAGCGTCATCAACGCGCCATAGATGGCCTGGAAGGCACCACTCAGTGTTAGTGTCCACAACAAACCGTTAATCCGGCTGCGGCTGTTGGCCAACAAGGGCACCAGTGCGAAAACGGCGGTATACGAGAGACCCAGCAGCAAGTGGAAGCGCGTCAACGCGCTATCCAGGGTAAGGGGGATGCGTTCGCCTGGAAGATGCAGGGTTGCAGCACGCGGCGACCAGCTCTCTACCCAACCCCTGGGCAAAGGGATGGTTTGGAGCAAGACCCAGCACTGCACGCCAAGCAGGAGCAGCACAGGCCAGCGTAACTGCTGCCAAAGCGAGCGACTGATACGCACGCGCTCGAACGCGAACAAAAGGAGCCAGCAGGTCAATAACAGCGCTGTACCCAGAAACAACAACGCGCCGCCCCAGGGGCGGTTGGACCCAAAAGGCAAAGGTGCCCAGAAAAGGAGAACCAGCAGACCAAAATAAACGTGTCGGTCAGCCTGAGCATGCGCCATCAGCACTCCCACTTTCTGGCTGCAACCAATGGTGGCGACAGGAGCAGCAGTAGCAACAGTGCCAATTTACTGGCTCGTGCTGACACCACCACCAGCAGTGCCGGTCAAGGTATCGCTGGTGAAGTTTTCAGGGCTGAACTGCCCGACTGGCAACTCGGCCAGAGGGAGCTCAAAGGTAGCGGTGCTTTCTGTATTGACCAAAATATCGGCTGCATCCGCCAACGGCAGGCCTTGCGCGACCAAACTGTCCAGAATGAGTTGCGGTTCGATGCTTGTATTATTGGCAACCATGACAACAGCTGCAGCGTCCAACGTCATGCCCTGACCTGTGATCGCCCTCAGGATTTCCTGGGGTGCCGGGTTGATTGTAAGAAAAATTATGTAGCGAGAGGCTTCTTCGAGCGTCAGCCCTATGCTTACCAACCGATCAATTCTGGCCTTGGGATCATTGGTTGCCGACAAGGCCACGAGCAGGCTTGTTGCTTGTGCGCCAGTGATTCCAGCCGTTTCCAGGGCAGAGACCTTGAGTTCACCGGCATCAGTGCTGTGCTGGGCAACCAGCATCGCTGCGGCGTCTTCCAGCGGGATACCAAGTTCAACCAGCGCAGCGATAACTTCGGCGGCTGTGGAAGTATTGGTAAGTTGACCCAACAAGGCGAGTGCTTGTTCCAGCGTCAAGCCTTCGGCTATCAGGGTTTCAACGATTTCACCCGGCGCAACCGCATTGGTCTGTAGCTCCAGGATCAGTGCTGTCGCCGCTTCTTCACTGAGCTGGGCGGAGGCTGCAGGAACCGCAGCAAGCAAGTATCCTGCGAAAAGTAATGCAAAAATTCCTGATTTTTTCATCGTTATGAAGGCTCCAGGGAAAATCCCTTGTTTACTTGGGTATATTAGATTCCGCAGGATGGACAGAGTCAATCTCAAGCTGGATTGAATGTGACCGGAATCAATACACAGGAAAAACTCCCGTGCTGATGGTACGAGGCGTGAAATCAGGGGGACGGCAGGATTTGGACGTCCAGATTGCGCTCTTGTGTGATTTGCCAAATATGCCCACGCAAACGCAGCACCAATTCTTTCCTGGTCTGGTCTGCATAGCCGGGGCGACTGTAGAGAAGCATGAGACGCACAACTGCCATGTTTTCCCGGGCTGTTAGCAGCTCGAACTCCCGCAGACTTATGCTGATTGTGTCGGGCCCACTGATGCGGGTACGCCGCGCGGCTTCCCAGTCCGCGAGGGTGCTGAATCCCTCCGGCACAAAATCGGGATCGTAGTGGAGAAGGTAAATGTCATCCATCTGTGATTGCCAGGCACTGGCCCACGACGTGATGACGTTGCGCAAATCCAGCCCCAGTTGCTCTTCTGGATCAAGCTGCTCTTCTACAACCTCTTCTCTAGCCTCTCCTGCAGCCGCAGGATTTTCAGAAACGGTTTCGGAAACGACTTCCCCATTGATGTCCAACGGCTGCGCCGCTGCCTTGCCAACAACGAACAGACAGAAGGCCAGCAAGAACAACTGTGCCTTGGGCAAGACCTGCATACTCCTGCCAGGATTTAACCGTGACAGTACAGGTTCAATCCTGGCCATGACGAAAACCATCCTGATTAGCCAGGAACCAGTCATAGGTATCCTTCAGGCCGGGCTCCAATTCAATAGACGCATTCCACCCCAATGCTGCCAGCCGCGATACATCCAGCAATTTGCGGGGCGAGCCATCTGGCCTGGACGCATCGAAGCGCACACGTCCGGTAAATCCGGTAACACGCGCCATCATCTCCGCCAGTTCACGGATCGAACAGTCGCGCCCGGTACCAACATTGATATGCGACAGCATCGGCGCTGTATGCGCCAGATAAATGTCGACGGGCAAATTCATGACATGCAGGCAGGCAGCCGCCATATCATCCACATGCAGGAATTCACGCAGTGGCTTGCCGCTGCCCCACACCACCACTTCGTCGGCCCGCGTGTGCACGGCTTCATGAAAACGGCGCAACAATGCCGGAATCACGTGACTGTTTTGAGGATGGAAATTGTCGTTGCGCCCGTACAAGTTGGTGGGCATCACACTGCGGTAATCCCGGCCATACTGGCGATTGAAACTCTCGCACAG
>JBIIWM010000151.1:0-7219 GCA_044338875.1 Pseudohongiellaceae bacterium
CTACGTACAATTCATGAACGTACCGCACTCCAATCAGGTGCGGATCCACGAACGGATACGGTTGATTTCCCCCGACATGATGGAAAACCGCATTACTTTGACGGATCCGGAGTATCTCACAGGGCCTTGGGAATGGATCTGGATGTATTCGAGAAATCCGGACTACAAGCTGTTCGAGTACGTATGCGAAGACAACCGCGAGTTTGCTGACCCGGAAACAGGAGCTGCCCGGATGCGGCTCTTCGGAGTGGACGATTGAAAGGAGCAGTTTTGTGCGAGCGCGGTAACCGTCAAGACGAGTCCCAGGGTAATCCCTCCTGAAACCACCGACTGAATCCGATTCTGTTGAAAATGGCAGGATTACCCTGGCTGAGAGTGCGTTCGGCAATGTGTTGCACAGTTGTTGTTGTAGGTAGTGGTGACCGGAGCAGCTACTGCGTTTCCAGCACGCGCTGCACCGCCGGGATTTGCTGCAGCCTCGCCGCATGGTCCGCAACGCGCGGGAATTCCTTGATGTCCACTTCGTCGCCGGGCAGCCAGCGGCCGATCGTAAACAGGTACAGGTCGCAAACACTGAGTTTGTCACCCAATACCCACGGACCTTGCAACAGCTCTTCGTCGATAAGCCGGAAGCACTCGCGCATGTTGTGCGGGACTTTCTGCTTCATGGCGTCGATGGCCTCTGGCAAATCCGCCCAGCGATGGCCACGATAGCGATGCGCGTGCGCGACATGCACCGTGGAGGCAAGGTAGCTGTTGAACGACTGCAACTGCGCAAACGCGAAAGCATCGTCCAGAGGTGCGAGCTGCGCTTCTGGTGCGGATTGGCTGATGTAGGTCAGGATCGCCGGGTTCTCGGTCAGCACGCCGTGTTCGGTCACGAGCGCGGGTACGCGCCCCTTGGGGTTTATCTTCAGGAACGCAGGTGAGCGCTGTTCGTTGTTGGCGAAGTCGACCTTGCGCGTTTCATACGGCAAGCCGCACAACTCCAGTGCCAAGTGCGAGGCAAGTGCGCAGGAATTGGGCGTATAGAAAAGTATCAGCATTGCGGCGCCTCCTTAACTGATGCCGAGCGCGAGGCGCTCTTCACGATTCGGATCGTTCTTCACGCTGATCGAGTTGCCGAAGACCATCGTCGGGTACTCGTCCGGATTGAACACGGGCCAGTGCGGCATGTCGGCGTGGTCGGGGTTGCCGCTACGCGCGAACGCGGCCCAGGCGGCGCTCATCACATGCGCAAGCTGGTAGCGATCCTGGCCGGCGCCGGTCATCGACGCACCAACGTCGACATTGTTGAACAAGGATAGGGAATATAAACGGGTATTCCTCTGGCGTCGAGCTTGAACTGTTTGCTCGTTACACGCCCAATCCCTTCGTCAATGACCCCGTGAAGCCCTGAATTGCGCTGAATTCACCACCTTATTGGCGGCAGTCCCCCGCTTTCCCCTCCTGAATCCACACAGCACCCTGCAATCCCTGTTGGTCGCATCGTCCGTGATGTCTGATGACTTGCTTGCAGTATGTTGGTTCAGTCCGCCAGTCCCTGCCCCCACCCTGGCAGCAAGGGCGGTGCCCGTGGCGGCGGCAGTTGGGTGGATGGGGGAGCTGGGTTGGCTTCCCTGGCCTTCAGGTGATTGAGGATCTTCTCGATGACGATGGGGTCTTCTATACAGGCAATGACCTTCACCGGTCCCTTGCACTTCTCGCACTCGGTGATATCGATGCCGAACACCCGCTTGAGCCGTCTGGCCCAGGTCATGGCGGCACGTTGCTCCATCGGTGTGCGTTCCTCAGGCTCCAGGTGCACGGTACCGACCTTGCTTGCCCCCTTGCCGCGTTTGGCCGGGGTTATCGTTACCCGATAGTTGCTGTTGGGGGCGAACACACCGTGGAAGCGGGTCAGGTTGACTCTGGGCTTGGGCACCAAGGCCGCCAGCTTCGCCATGAAATCCAAAGGCTCGAAGATGACATGAGTCGTGCCGTCCCGGTACGCCGTCTTCAGCTCGTAACGCACCCGCCCGTCTCTTGTCAGGGCCAGGCGCTGTTCCGAGATCGCCGGGCGAGCCACATAGCGGCACAGGTGCTCCAGCTTCTTTCCCTCGTGCGGCTGCACCGCGACGCCGGCGTGCAGGGAGAAGCCGCCGGCCTTGGCGACATGGCTGAAGCGGTCGTCTTCCGCGTCTTTAGGGAGCAGCGTTTGCAGGGTAAACACCTTCTTGCCCTGCTGCAGGCCAATGGCGATGCGGTAAGTAATACTGTGCCCGTGCACCTGCTGCATCGGTTCTACTTCCAGGTGGTCCAGCGTGAGGTAACTGTTCTCGCTGTCCTGGGTGAGCACACCTTCCTTGACCAACATACGGGCCAATTTCGAGCTGAGCTGCTGCAGCACCATCTCCAGATCGGCCTTGCTGGGCGCATTTACACGGCGGAACACCTGGCTGCGGTTGTCGGCGTTGCCGCTGTCGCCGTCGCCGTCGTGGCACCGCGTCACATACACCCCATCCAGGAACAGCATATGAAAATGCACATTCAGATTCAGCGCCGAGCCGAAGCGCTGGATGAAGGTCACAGCACCAGTGCGTGCGGTGTCATGGGTGAAGCCGGCCTGCCGGATCAGCCAAGTGGCAATCGTGCGGTAGACGATCCCCAGCGCCTTGCCCATAAGGTCCGGGTAGCTGGCGAACAGGAAGCGCAGCTGGAAGGGGACGCTGAGCACCCATTGCCGGAGTGGTACCTTGGGCAAAACTTCATCCACCAGCAGGGCGGCGCTGTCGACCATGCGTCTTGCGCCACAACTGGGGCAGAAGCCTCTTCGTTTACAGGAGAAGGCCACCAGCTTCTCGTGGTGGCAGGACGCGCAGCGTACCCGCAGGAACCCGTGTTCCAGACGGCCGCAGGTCAGGTAGTCCTCGAACTCGCGGGCGACATGGCCCGGCAGGGGCGAGCCTTGTGCGGCCATGAGCCGGGCAAACTCGGGGTAATGGCTCTCGACCAGTTGGTACAGCAGGGTCTGTTCGGGTCGGTGCCGGACATGGGTGGCCAGCCGAGGCGCTTCGGCGGTAAGAGACATGACGGCATCCGTTCCATCAGCACTGGTGCGTGGATGCCTTCAGGGTAGTGCAGCTTGGGGAAATGTGCTGGTCTTGATGCTGCTGTAGTAAGCAGAGCCCCCGACAGCTGTCGGGGGCCCACCTTCTCGAGCGTGCGGGTTTAAGTCGACCCGATCAATGCACCTCAGCCGCCGGCACCGGTGGCGGCGCCGCCCGCGCCTGCATCTCCGCATTCGCCAGACTCACTACGTACGCGCGAATCGCCTCCGCATCCTCCACCGTCAACTGCTCCGCAAACGACACCATCCCGTTGTTCTGCAGCGCACCATCAATCACGATGGCCTTGAACAGCGCATCAACGTTAAGCGCGGCGGCGTAGCGCAGGTCGGGGAAGATGCTGCTGACGCGACCGACGCCGGCACCGTGGCAGCTGGCGCAGTTGGCGGTGTACTGCGCTTCACCCCGTGCCAGCAACTCGGCGTCACCGAAATTGGCGGGCGGGTTGAGGACCGGCGGGGTGTAGCTGAGCATCTCCGGCAGCACTGCAGTGCCGCCGAGCTTGTAGACCAGCAGACGTGCGTAGTTGGGCGCCCAGTAGTTGCCAGTGCCCTGGCCCGAGACAGCGGCAATGTACTGCTCGCCATCGATTTCGTAGCTCACCGGGCCACCGACCGCGCCCGACTGGATCTCGCTGCTCCACACTTCTTCACCGGTGTCGCCGCGGTAGGCCTTGAAGGTGCTGCCGGTGGACTGGAACACCAGGTTGCCGCCGGTGGCCAGTACGCCGGCGCGGGTGCCGGCGATACGCTGTTCCCACACGGACCTGCGCTGCACCGGATCCCATGCCATCAGATAGGTGCCGGCACCATGCAGTTCCGGCGCGGGCGCTTCCGGGCGCTTGTTGACGTTGATCGACAGCAGCTGGTTGCCCATCTTGGCGCCGGCCTCGGCCACGAAGGGGTAGCTGGAGTAGGTGGTCGGGATATACATCAGGCCCGCTTCCGGGTTGAAGGCCATCGGGTTCCAGCCATGCGCGCCGGCAAAGGACGGTGTGACGTGGGCACCAGTGCTGCCGTCGGCACCGTAGTTGGCCTCGGGATTGATGATGGGACGCAGGTTTTCATCGAAGCCGGTGAGCCAGTTGGCCGAGGGCACGTACAGGTCGGCCGAGAGCGGCTTGCCGGTTTCAGCTTCCAGCACGTAGAACACGCCGTTCTTGGGTGCCTGCATCACCACGTGCTGCTGCACGCCGCGAATCACGAGGTCGGCGGTGACGAGCTGCTGGGTGTTGTCGTAGTCCCAGCTGTCACGCGGCGTGGCCTGGTAGTGCCAGCGGTACTCGCCGGTTTCGGCATCAAGCGCGACGATGGATGAGATGAACAGGTTGTCGCCACCGCCGGGTGAACGCACATCGGCTGGCCAGGGCGCGCCGTTGCCGGTGCCTATATAGACGAGGTTGGTGACAGGGTCGTAGGTAATCGCATCCCACGGCGTGCCGCCACCGCCGAACTTCCACCATTCGCCATTCCAGGTGGTCGCGGCCATCTCCAGCTCAGGCTGTTCGAAGCCCAGCGCGGGATCACCCGGCACCGCCCACCAGCGCCACAGTTCGTCGCCGTTGTTGGCGTCATAAGCGGCCATGTAGCCGCGCTGGTGGTATTCGGAGCCTGCTTCGCCGATGAAGATACGGCCATTGGCGATGCGCGGTGCGCCGGTGATCGAATGCCAGCCTTCACGATCGGTCACCTGTCTTTCCCACACCAGGGCGCCAGTCTCGCCGTTGACGGACACCAGGCGCCCATCGAGCGTGGCCCAGATGACGTTGCCTTCGTGCAGGCCCACGCCGCGGTTGACGATGCCGCAGCAGAGCTTCACGGCCCAGTCTCCTGGCACCAGCGGGTCGTATTTCCAAAGTTGCTGCCCCGTCCTGGCGTCAAAGGCGTACACCTTGCTCCACGGCGTCGTCACGTAGATGCGGCCGTCCGCCACGACGGGCGTGGTCTCATAGCTGCCGCCACGCTCGGCCAGATCGCCGAACCAGGCAAGGCCAAGCTGGTCGATGTTGTCGGGGGTAATCTGCTCGAGCGGGCTGAAGCGTTGTTCGCTGTAGTCACGCCCGTGGGAGCGCCATTCGCCGGCGTCGCTCGCTGTGATTGTGGCGACATTGTCAGTGGTGGCACTGCCCTCCTGGGCCGCTGGTGCAGCGGAAGGATTCGTTTCGACCGTAGCCTCGCCGCAGCCCGTCAGGGCCGCAAGCAAGGCCAGCGTGGTGGTGACAACGCTGACGCGCACAGGACTGTTCATTTTCTGATTCCCCTCGATAAAGATGCGGACTACTTATCGGTCGATAGTACAGAGCACCGCGGCGCAAGGGAATACGGAGGGCAGCAGGAGCAGGCGTGCGGCGCGGCTACACCGCGCCCAGCAACTGATCGTAGATCTCCAGACTGAAATCCCCCGGCAACAGCTGCTCGATCGAGCGCGCGAAGTCGCGGGTCTCTGTCAGCATCAGCTGGGTAATACGCTTGTTCGCTGCCTCGTTGAGTCCGGGATTGAAGCCCAGGCTCAGCGGGTCGAACGGCACGGCGGAACCCTTGGTCGGCAAGTACCGTGCAATTGAATTGAGCGGTCCCATCATGATGGCCTGTGCCAGTGCAGCATCCGGCTGGGAACTGCGCCGATAGGCTGCATCCAGCATCAGCAGCATGGACCAGTAGTTCATGTTGCCCAGCCAGGCCAGAGCCCGCATGTCAGTATCCACGATGCTGTTCGGACGTCCCTCATAAGCCGTCGGATTCACCGGCACCTGCCAGCTCGGATAGCGCGGATCGTCAGCGGCAAGATCCCAGATGTCAGGCGTGTCCTTGATCAGAGGGTGCGATGCCTCATAGAGGGAATGGAAGAACTTGAAGTGGCCGAACTCCCCTTCCGCCTTCACATCACCGATTTCCTGGAACCAGGCGCCGTAATCGAGCTGCACTTCGCCGGCTTCCTTCAGTTCACCCAGCGTGCCCACAATGGCATCGTAGAGTTTGCCCACGTGGTTGGGCGCGATGTTGCTTGCGCCGAGCGTAGCCTTCATCTTGTCGGCGAGGCGGACCGACTGGTCGCTGACCGACCGCACGCGCCCAAGGCGCACCGGATCGGCTTCGCAATAGGTGTACTTGGCCAGACTCACCGAGCTCAGCGGCGCCAGCTCGAACGGGAAGGGATAGAGATCCGACTCGTAAGGAAAGTCCTGACGCGTGAGCACCGGCGCGGCACCCAGTTCCACCAGCAGCCGGTTTACGCCGCGCAGGTGTTGCATCTCTTCGATGATCACGCCCATGAGCGTGGTGCCGTTTGGCGCCGGAGCACCCACGATGCCCGCGTACTCGGGCTTGAGGGCATAGGCGCTGTACAGGTACTGCACCATCAGGTCCTGTTCGATCTCGGAGCCTTCCTTCAGCAGCCGGATGAGCTCCAGATAAGGGTCGTCGAAAGCCCGCTTTACCGGGGAGAACCGGTGTGTCTTAGTCGCCGCGAGGGCCCTGCCTGAACCTGCGGCCATTCCAAACATGGCGATACTGCGCAGTAACGCACGGCGGGTGAAATCCTGGCCTTTCATTTAATGCTGTACCTCTACTTCCAATGCTGTGAATACGTGTTGAAACCACTCCGGCCAAACAAATGAGCCCCCGGCTTCAGGCCGGGGGCTGTTGTTCAAGCAGCCATATCCGGCTTAGCGGCTGACCTGGACTGCAGTTGCACCACCCAGACCGAGAGGGCCGCTGTCAGGGGACACCACCTTGACCCACAGGGCATCGGCGTCCTTGAACCAGGAAGTCTCCCCGGCGTCACGCAGCGCAGCCAGGCTGCTTTGCTGCGCACCTGAATCTGCGGTGTTGAACCCCGGCAGCTCGAAGATCACCCACGAATCCTGGTCCATCTCGGTCAACCGCAAGGAAAGCTGCGGCCTTTCCGTCGTCAGCGTGATCTCAGACTCGGTGCGGACGTTGGCGCCACCGGCGGTGATGGTTTGCTCGCGGTCACCAGTGCTGAGCGTAATTGGTGGTTGTGGTGCGCCAAACAAACCGCCGGGGGCACGCGGAGCGCCGCCAGGAGCTGCAGCTCCGGGGCCGCCGGCTCCAGGACCTGCAGCACCAGGACCTGCGGCAACTGCACCGGGG
>JBIIWM010000152.1:0-7206 GCA_044338875.1 Pseudohongiellaceae bacterium
ATCCGGCGCCACCGCAGATCCGTACCGATGTCACGCGCTGGTGCTTCGACATGAATGACAGGCACAGCAAGGCAGTGCCTGCCGTGATGTCGAATCTCTCGGCTGAATTCCCGCATTGTGACGACCGCTATGTCGGCCATCCGTATCGTTATGGCTTCATGCAGGCCAGCGATCCCACCAAACCTTACAACATGGACAAGGCCGGTCCGATCATGGGCTTCTTCTTCAATACCTTCCTGACGATGGACATGAGCACTGGCAAGTACCAGTCGTGGTTTGCCGGCGATACGTCCAGTACGCAGGAGCCGGTGTTTGCGCCCAAGCGTTTGGATGCGCCGGAAGGAGAAGGTTATGTGATTGGTGTGGTAAATCGCCACGCGGAACATCGCAGCGATCTGGTGATCCTGGATGCGCAGCACATGGCAGACGGTCCGGTGGCGACGGTGAAGTTGCCGGTGCGCCTGAAGTACGGCATCCACGGCAATTGGGTACCGGGTGTCAGCGCCGCTCAGCGCTGACACCGGTTTCAGTAACAGTATTTTGCTTGTTCTTATTGCTCGTTTGCAGACGCATCCTGGTTCGCACGCATGATCACGTACGCGCGCACCGCCTGGGCTTTTTCCTGATCCAGTACTGGGGAGAAGGACGCCATGCCGTTCGGTGCCAGCGCGCCTCCGAGCACAACCTGGGTCCAGGCATTCGCATCATGCAGGTATGCCGAGCGACGCAGGTCAGGCAACAGGCCTACACCCACCACGCCAGCACCATGACAGGAGCCGCAATGGGTTTCGTACAGCGGTGCACCCAGCGCAATGGTCGCATCCGAAGCCGTGTGCTCGGGTGGTGTCATCGGTGGGCGCTGGAAGCTGGCAGTGTCCGGCAAGACTTCAGTGCCGCCCAGCTTGTAGACCAGCAGGCGTGAGTTGTTGGGCAGTGCATAACCCTTCATGTTGCTGTCGCCACCAATCATCGCCCAGGAACCACCGGTGCCCACTACAAGCGCTACATATTGGGTGCCATCTATTTCATAGCTTATCGGTGCTGCCAGCACACCGCTCTGTACCGGAGTGGACCACAGTTCAGTGCCATCGGCCGCATTGATTGCGGTGAACTGGCCAGAACCCGTGCCCTGGAACACCAGGCCACCTGCCGTGGAGAGTGCACCACCGTTGGCCGGGCCAGCGCGTTCTACCCGCCAGGCTTCCTGCTGCTTGACCGGGTCCCAGGCGATCAGGCGACCATAGGTGTTCGCCAGCACTTCTTCCGGATCCAGCGTGGCATTGCCGCTGAAGTCCGTTCCCAGGTTGGTGGCCATCGCGGTCGGTTCAAAGGTTTCGGCTGCGCCGTAAATGAAGGGCGTACCATGGATGGGCAGGTACACCAGGCCGGTCTGTGGGCTGTAGGACATCGACAGGAAGGTATGCGCGCCGTTGGGGTTATGGGTGGAGAGGAAAGGCTCGCCAGTCTGGTCGTAACGGGCATCCACGGTTTCCACCGGGCGCCCTGTCTCCAGATCGATATGCGTGGCCCAGGCGACGTCAGTAAAGTTCTTCGCAGAGATCAGCTCGCCCGTGGCGGCATCCAGCACGTAGAAGAAACCGTTCTTGGGCGCCTGCATCACGACCTTGCGGTCGATACCGTCGAGCTTGAGCGTTGCGATGGTGATTTGCTGGGTCGCGGTATGATCCCAGCTTTCGCCAGGCGTGCTCTGGTAATGCCATTTGTAGGAGCCATCGTCAGGATCCAGCGCGACAATGGAAGACAGGAACAGGTTGTCGCCTTTGCCTTCACTGCGGAAGGTGTGGTTCCACGGGGAGCCGTTGCCAACCCCGATGTACAGCAGGTCGAGCTCGGGGTCGTAGGACATTGAATCCCACACGGTGCCGCCTCCGCCGATCTTCCACCATTCGCCGCTCCAGGTTTGCGCGGCCATTTCCAGTGCAGGATTTTCGAAGCCCAGCTCGGGATTGCCCGGGACGGTGTAGAAGCGCCAGTCCATCTCGCCGGTATTGGCGTCATAGGCTGAGATATAACCACGCACACCCATCTCGGCGCCGCCGTTACCAATGAGTACCTTGCCCTTGACCACGCGCGGTGCGCCGGTGATGGTGTAGGGCTTGGTCTTGTCGATGGTGTTGACGTCCCACAATTCAGTACCGGTGGCCGCATCAAGCGCGACCAGGCGACCATCGATCGTGCCGACAAATACCTTGCCTTCCCAGACGGCAACACCGCGGTTGACCACGTCGCAGCAGGCATTCACGGCCCAGTCACCCGGTACTTCCGGATCGTATTCCCAAAGGGTAGCGCCGGTGGTCGCATCGTAGGCCTTGACCTTGCTCCAGGCGGTGGAAATGTAAAGGACGCCATCTACCATGATGGGGGTGGCTTCCTGGCCACGCTTGGTATCGAGGTCGACAAACCAGGTCAGGCCGAGGTCGTTGATGTTTTCAGCAGTGATCTGGTCCAATGGGCTGAAGCGTTGTTCAGAATAGGTGCGTCCATGTGACATCCACTGGCCGGGTTCGCTCTCGGCATTGGTGAGGCGGTCGGCGGTGACGGCTGCGGCTGCCGGGGTTGCCGGTGCTGCAGCCGTTGCGCTGCTTTCCGTTGCAATGATGGTAGTGTCTGCTTCCGGTGTGCTTTCGCTGTTGCAGGCAACCAGGCAGGCCGTTGCCAGGATGGTGCCAAGCGTGATGACTTTACGTTTGAACATGTTTCCCCCTTTCAGGATTTTTTGATTACTTGTAATACCGGTACGTTGCTGCGTGGTGCCAGCGCTTGTTCTTGTGTCAACCCAATGAATGGGGGGCAGCATAAACCCCCTGAAGTCGCAAATCCATATCGGCAGGGCGGTAAGCGGGAATCCTTCAGCAGCACCGGCATCTGCTGGTCGCTGAGACGTATTTGCGTACTACGGCGCGGCCGCAGCCTCTGCGCGCTCATGGCGCGAGGTCTCGATGTAGTAACGCACGGTGGTGTTGCCTTCGTGGCAGGCGTACTCGTACATTTCGTAGGAATTATCGAGAAACATCGGGTATTTCACGGTAAAGGAACCGCGGGCCAGTACAGCAGGATCTTCAACCTTCATCTCGAAATCCATGGTGCCGTCACCCGTGCGGGTGAAGCGCTCGGTGATTTTCATGTCATCGGTGAACGGTTGCAATGGACCGGGGGAGCCGGGCACGCCGGCACTGGTCATGCCGATAGAGGTGCCATGGGCAAAGTTGGTGGTTTCAACGACGAGAGTGTTGCCTTCCCAGTGGCCGCGTGACTCGCCCATCCATTGTTTGACTTCCGGTTCGAGCGGTTCGGCTCCAGTGGTCGGAATGATGCGAGCTTCGTGTGCCATCTCCACGACGATCACGACGTAGCCGGGTGCCTGCACAATGCGAATGCCGTTGTTGTAATTGCGTGCCAGCATCGAAACCGGCAGGCCGCGGGTAATACAGCGGTCCCAGGAGCTGAAATCATCAATGGCATCAAACACAGTTTGGGTGGGGTGATAGCTGCCTTTCATGCCTGCTTGCAGCTGCTTGCCGTAGTCTGTGAGTTCCGGAAACTGGCCGTCAGGCGGATCGAAGATCAGGGAGGTCTGGCGCAGTGCTATACCGGCAGCATCCGCCGCTGGAATCGGGCCAGACTGGAAACGGTCATCACGCGCAGCAACGGTAGTTTGCTTGGCTGCGAACTCTTCGTCGGTCAGCAAAAAGCGTTCGCCAAATTCGGCTGGTCGTACCAGGGGCACGCCGATCAGATGATTGATGGGCCACATGCCGCTGATGTCTGGTTCGCCCCAGGACTGCATGGGTTGCGTCCATTCCGCGCCAAACGCACTCGCATGTGCCAGCGTAAGAGAGAGGCCAAGCCCGCCCAGCGCCATAATCCTTCTGTTCATCGGAAGACCTCTCATATGCAACCCTGTTGTGGAGTGCCAGTGCGCAGCATATTACCTTCCACTTAAACGCGCGTGCAATCAATCTTCCGGCCTGACATGGAATGGAGCAGCGTGTTAAGCTCATCCCGGCAGCAGTGGTAAATGAAGTAATAATTGTGAAGGCTGGTTGATGGCTAACAAGATGGCTAATGACAAAAAAGGAAGTGGACTAATGTCTATGCGACTCATCGGCGCAGTGATTATCGCGGTAATGGTGCTGCCACTACAGGCCCAGGAATTGGAACGCCCGGCAACTATCGGGGAACACCCGAATTTGAACGGAATCTGGCAGACGCTGAATTCAGCCAACTGGAACCTGGAAGCCCATTCTGCCGAGGCATTGGATGAATTCTGGAAGTTGGGCGCGATCGCGGCGATTCCGGCCGGCAAGAGTGTTGTCAGCAGTGGCAAGATTCCCTACTTGCCGGCAGCACTGGAGCAGCGCAACCAGAATCGCGCGAATTGGCCTGCAGCCGATCCGGAAGCAAAGTGCTACATGCTCGGAGTTCCACGTGCCACGTATCACGATATGCCGTTCCAGATCTTCCAAAGTGAACAAGATGACGTGTTGATGGTCTATCCCTTTGCTGCCACCAACCGTGTTATCCACATGAGCAATCACACTGAAGCTCCCATCGATTCCTGGATGGGGCGTTCCAACGGTACCTGGGACGGTGATGAGTTGGTGGTAGTGACCACCGGACAGAATGAAATGACCTGGCTGGATCGTGCCGGCAACCACCACAGCAACCAGTTGAAAGTAACCGAGCGTTTCAAACTGCTGGGGCCGAATCACATCTGGTATGTGGCGACGCTTGAAGATCCCCAGACCTATTCTGAAGCGTGGACCATCGAGATGCCCTTGTACCGGTTGATCGAGGCAGATGCGCAGCTGCTGGAGCACAAGTGTGTGCCCTTCGCTGACAAGCTGCTCTACAGTGATTTGATGGGATTGGAAGACTAGCCCCAGTACGGCCAATAGACGAGGATGACATTCATGAAAAGCAAACTGATGACAGTAGTGGCGGGCGCACTGTTGCTGCTGGCCCTGCCAGTAGCGGCGCATCACTCCTTCTACGCTGAGTTCGACCAGAACAAAGTGGTAAGGCTGGAAGGCACCGTGAGCAAGATGGAGTGGGTCAATCCGCATTCCTGGTTGCATATCGATGTCGTAAACGAAAAAGGTGAAACCGAGCAGTGGAAAGTTGAAGGCGGTTCACCTGGTGTACTGCTGCGCCTGGGTTGGACTCGCGACTCCTTGCCTGCGGGCACCAAGGTTGTCGTCAACGGTTTCCAGGCCAAGGACGGTTCGCTGCGAGCCAACTCGCGCAATATCGAATTCCCTGACGGTCGCACCATGGAAATGGGCGGCAGCAGTGCGAAGCCCCAGCGTGATTGATCAAGGCCCCACGTGTTGGAGCCAAAACCGGAATTGAAGAAGATGACGATGGCCAGGTTCAAACTGCACGGGAAAGGGTTGGCATTAGCGGGTCTGGCATGTCTGCCGTTGCTGGCCGCAGCACAGCCTGCGGGCTGGAATGATCCATTTCCCCCGCACAAGGTGATGGACAACCTGTATTACGTGGGCACCAGGGAGCTGGCCTCGTTTCTCATTACCACCCCGGAAGGCCATATCCTGCTGAACAGCAACTATGAAGCCTCGGTGCCGGTGATCCAGGCAGGGGTGGCAGCCCTTGGCTTCAAATTCGAAGATATCAAGATCCTGATCAGTGGCCACGCGCACCCCGACCACATTGAAGGCGATGCGCTGGTCAAGGAGCTGACTGGAGCCGAAGTGGTGGTTGGTCGTCTGGAGGTGCCAGATGTGCAAGCCTTCAAGCATCCCAAAGGCAAGACCCTGCCCATTGATCGCATAATAGATGCCGGTGATACAGTTTCGCTGGGTGGCACCACACTGACTGCGCACGTACTACCGGGCCATACCAAGGGTTGCATCGCGTGGACCCTGCAACTGGAAGAAGAGGGGCGAACGTACGATACGTTGATCGAGTGCAGCCTGAATGGACAATTCCTGCCCTATGTCAACAATGAAGCCTACCCGACTATCGCGGAAGACATGCGCCAGACTTACGTGGATGCGCGCATGTTGCCGGCGGACGTGTGGGTGAGCTCACATGCATCGTTTTATGGCCTGAATGACAAATATGCCAAGCTGCAGGAACGCAAGGCCGGTGATCCCAATCCTTTTTATGATCCAGAAGGTTATCAGGCGCACGTTGCAGAATTTGAAGGAACCTTTGAGGCAGCACTGCAGCGCCAATTGGCTGAAGCCGCCAACAAATAGCAGGAAACCAAAACCAGTCACTACCAGCTACTTGCGCCATCGAAAACTTCCAAAAAGGATTTGCTCATCATGTTGAAAGCCCTGCTGCATCGTTGCTGTCTGGTTGGGCTGTTGCTCTGCGCTGCCACCACTGCGCAGGCCCAGATGGATGGCCCTGCCTTGGGAACCGGCCCCTGGATCTTCGACAATTACGAGGAAGAGGATATTCGCGTTTCTGTTGTAGCGCGTGGACTTGATCATCCTTTCGGCATGGTGTTTCTGCCTGGCACCATCACCGCTGAAAACCCGCTCGGCGATCTGCTCATCAGTGAGCGCAATATCGCCAAGATCCGGCATATCAAGAACGGAATATTGCTGGATGCACCGGTAGCCGACCTTAAAACCATTTATCCGATCGAGCAGGTGTTCGACCTGGAACTGCATCCGCGCTTTGCAGAAAACGGCTTGATCTACTTCACCTGGATCAAGACCCTGCCACGGCCGGATGGCACTGAAGGTTATTGGGCCAATACGATACTGAGCAGTGGCCGCTGGGACGGAAGCAGGCTGGTCGATATCGAAGAAGTCTTCGAAGCGCAGGCCTGGAGCGAAAACATTGGCGGAGCTTCTTCCCGCCTGCATTTCCTGAAAGACGGTACGCTGTTGTTCGGTGTATCGCACCGCATTGACCTGGAAGCACCCCAGCGACTCGATTCCCACATTGGCAAGATCCTGCGCCTCAATGATGATGGGTCGGTTCCCACGGACAATCCCTATATCGCCGTAGAAGGCGCCTTGCCCGAAATCTATGTCTCAGGCATCCGCTCGGTGATGGATTTCGAGACGCATCCTGTTACCGGTGAAGTTTGGGAGCTGGAAAATGGCGCGCAGGGCGGTGACGAAGTAAACATCCTGCGCCCCGGCCAGAATTATGGCTGGCCCATTGCAACCTATGGCCGGGACTACGATGGCAAGTTCTTCAATC
>JBIIWM010000234.1:0-4514 GCA_044338875.1 Pseudohongiellaceae bacterium
GAAGGTGTTGGTGGTTGATGACAACCCAGTGGTGCTGGAAGTGCTTGCAAATCTTCTTTCCAGAAAAGGATTCCGTGTTGCGACTGCGGGCAATGCCTGGCAGGCAATGCAAATGGTGCAGACAAATAATGCGGAGGGGTCCCCCTATTCAATAGTGATCGTGGACTGGCAGATGCCTGAGGTGGACGGGTTGTCCCTGCTGCGTCGGATACGTCGCGAGGCCGGCAGTCCAATGCCGCGGCTGGTATGCATGACGGCCTTCAGCAAGGAGGATCTGCAGGACGTTGCGGAAGCGGGAGATTATGAGCTGCTCCTGGAGAAACCGTTGACAGAGCGAGGGGTGACCAGGCAATTGGTCAGCGTCCTGCAGAACTCGGTTGTCGTTAATGCGGCTGTACCGGAAAGGAAAGTTGCCTCTCTGGCGGGCATGCGTGTGCTGGTGGCCGATGATGATGTCATCACCCAGCGTCTGGTATCCGAGGTATTGGGTCAGTCAGGGGTGGTTTGCGAGGTGGTGGACAATGGACAGAAAGTCCTCGACTTGCTGCAGGGAGGAGAAAAGTTTGACGTTGTACTGATGGATATAGAGATGCCGGTAATGGATGGACTGACGGCAATCCTGAAGTTGCGGGCAAATGAAACAACCCTGGATGTTCCGGTGATTGCGCTGACTGCCAATGCACTGAGTCATCAGCAAGACGCCTATCTGGCGGCGGGATTTGACGAGTTCATCTCCAAGCCTTTCTATCGGGAGGACATCCTCGGGAAGCTTGCTGAGTACTATGCACAGATCAGAACCGGCGAGAAAGGAGTTGATATCAGGAAGTTGTGTTTGATGCTTGATGCCGGTGATGCTGGTGTGCTGGATTGGGTTGGGATGCATGATTCACAACTGCGAGCGCTGATCCAGGGTGAGTACAGCCGGTTCGTCACTGCGTTGCGCAATTATGATTTTGATACTGCTGCAACACTGGTGCGCAGGTTCCAGGCATGAATTTCATCGGTATTGATGCCGGATTACCGGAATGCATCAGGGTGTAATTAACACCATCTTCGCATGCTCATTGGCTTTTGGCCTGTGAGGGTTTCCACGTCGTCGGAAATAATGGAGAAACGGCCTTCGCGGATCGTGCGTTCAAACGACACCAGGTCATCACTGCACCGGGGGATGTTGGACGCCTCAACGCTACCCTCAGCCGCGCTGGTGATCCATTTGCCAAGGCGTATCGCATTGGGGCCGGCAGCAAAGATGAAATCGGCGTGTTGACTGTTGAGCAGGGCTGACCAAATCATGCCGGACTCTTTCAGCAGTTCTTCCGTTCCGCGATGATCACGGACAGCCAGTGAAGGGTAGTCCGGATCTGCCGCAATGAAGTCGCCGAAACGTATTTGCGCTCCTTCAGGTGCGGTTTCGCGCAATTTTGCAGGAGTTCGGGTTACCAGAATCAGATCTTCAGCAGGAAAATTATTGAGCAAGCCAGCCGTAGCACCTTTGCAAAATTACCTGATGCTCCTGTAATTATTATTTTCATGGGTCTCTCCGACTTAACAAGCAGTAAGCAGGGATGGCTATTTAACGACCTTGTGTAACACTTTTTCCCCAGTGACTGGGTGCACATAGTGATAGGGAACGAATACCCGGCCGAGTTTCGGGTCTGGGGCATAAGAAGCCTCCTGTGGGGGACAACCATAGCAGTGAAATTTTCCACTGCCCTTTTTCCTTCACGAACCGTTTTCCGTACACACCTTCGGACCACATCAACGCTTCCTGCTGATCGCTGACTCCCTGGCCGTCCACCGGAGCCTGGGATGAAGCCTGGATCAGGGCGCGAAAGTGTCCGTGCGCTGCTTGCCGGCCCGGAGCCACACTGGCATACCCTGGTGCTGGGTATGATTGATGATCTGCTGTTTTTGCAGGCCTGCTGCCCCGGTGCCAAGTACTTCGTAGAGAAAACGGCTAATGTTTTCCTTCCCGATATAACGACCACGCTGGCCGATTTCGATGGCGTCGTGGTCTATTGAACTGGGCTGCGTCCCTTGCTTGCTGTTGCAATTTGATACACGAAAATGTTGCTGTCTTTGATAGATTTGCATTCCATTACTGCGTTATCAAATTGCCCCATCATGAAACACCTCATTTACTGCCTGACTTTGCTCCTGTTTTTTTCGCCAAGTGTTGTCACTGCCTGTCCGGGGCAGGATCTCTCTGGCTCACAGATAAATCATGATGAAATGCAGCTTTATTCTGGTATCAGCTATAGCCTGGTCGCGGGTGGCGGCACCGATCTGGGTGATTGCGAGGAGTTGCCAGGTTTTGGCTACATCCTGAATACGCCGGATTTCACTCTCGACTTCAATTATACAAAACCTGGCATCATGGATCTTGAGTTCCGTGTAGTAAGTAATTGTGACAGCGTGTTGCTGGTAAATGATTCGGCAGGACAGTGGCTGTGGGATGACGACTCCAATGAGACATCAAAGCTTAGTCCCAAGATCCGCATACCGGCTGCCCAAGCGGGGCTTTATGACCTCTGGATTGGTTCAAGGTTTGGTGAGCATTGCGATGCCCGCCTTGAAATTGAAACTTTCTGGGCCTCCGCGCAACTGTAGAATTGCGAAATCCCTCGCGGGATTCTGCTAGCATTGGTGGCTTCCTTGCTGGACTTTGCAGATTGGCACCAATGCCCGTATCAATACCCAACCCGATGGCCATGAAAGACCAATACTGGATGCAGCTGGCGCTTGAGCAGGCACGCCTGGGCGCTGCTGCCGGCGAAGTGCCTGTTGGTGCAGTGCTTGTCATGAACGGCAATTGCCTGGGCAAGGGTTACAACCAGCCCATTAGTGCACATGATCCGACTGCCCATGCAGAAGTTGTTGCCCTGCGCCAGGCCGCTGAACAGCAGCAAAATTACCGGCTACCGGGTGCGACCCTTTATGTGACGCTTGAACCTTGCAGCATGTGCGTGGGGGCCATGATTCATGCGCGCATCGAACGACTTGTCTTCGGTACCAGGGAACCCAGGGCAGGTGCCGTGTGCAGTCATTTCAGATTGCTCAATACCGACATCTACAATCATCGGATCGATTACAGCGAGGCGGTGCTGGCTGATGACTGCGGCAAACTGCTGACCGGTTTTTTCCAGCAACGCAGAAAGGCTGGCAACAGCACGCCAGGTGAGAACAGTTAGTACAACTTCCCCGTAAAAACCAGGACACAAAAAAGCCGGTTACTGCTACCGGCTTGTTTTTTGGTCCAGTGGCCCCGCACTTCCTGTGCAAAGGCCGCTGAATTCTTTGTTGCAACCGGATTTACAATTCGAAATCCAGGCCGTAGGAGACGACATACTTGATTGAATCGTTGTCACGGGCAGGCATGTTGGCGTAATCCTCGAAACCGTCGCCGTCATCGTCCCCATCCAGGTCGGTACCAGTGATCATGAAGGCAAAGCCGTCTTTCGCAATGGAAATGTTGTAGTCCATATAACCTTCAGTTACACCATTGAAGGCATCTGCGAAGTCACCTTCGTGGTAGCCCATGTGCAGGCCGATTTCAGCACCGCTTGCCAGAGGAATAGTGTAATCACCGGCCAGATATGTGGTTTTGGCGAAGCCGAAATCCTGGCCAGGAGCTTCGTCGGGTTCTGCATTGGCCAGCAATGACAGGCTTATCCCAAAGTTGCCGAAGCCCAGGGAGCCGTAGACTTCACCGAAATCGAAGCCGGCATTTTCGTCATAGTTATAGTACAAGTAGCCCACATCGTAGCTGAAGCCTTCTGCTTCGGCGGCGAAACCGAAGTACATGTCCTGCTCATATGAGTATGCATCATCAGAGTCGTAGCTGACGTTCGATGTCCAGGTGCCTGCATAGAAGCCGTTATCAGCAGCATAGTCCACACCACCCTGGATGGCGGCTTCATTGATACTCTGGGTAAGACCACGCCAGATGTAGTTGCTGGTCATGCTGGCGTTGGCCGTAAGTTCGGCATAGCTGGGTGTAGCTGCCATCATGATTGCAGCTGTGATAGCGGTCGTGAGCAGTGCTTTTTTCATTTCGTCTCTCCCAAGATGGATAACAACTTTTTAAGTGAATCAGGAAGTAATCTTTCCTGAACTTGTATTAGCAAAGAGTAGGCCAATTCTTTCAACTATATGTTTTATAAGAAAAATATTGATTTTTTGTATTTTTCAGGTCGCTTGTTGGCATGAGCTGCGGCAGTCATTGAGCGCTGCTGGTGCGCATTAAAGTGTTGGCGCACAAATTTGGTGCACAAGTGAGCTGCGATGGATTGAAATTGCATCTATACATTGGTCCAAGGGGGCCAGACGGGAGTTTGGACAGCGGCACTGCACCATTATGTATGCCCGGCAAGATGAGAATTTGTCCAAAAAAAAAGCCCCTCTGGGGTGAGGGGCTGTACAGAGTCAATCTGTCAAGCTTAAGGGGAATGAAGCCCTTGCGAGGCCTCACTTTTGTACATGCATTGCTCGTGCCAACTTTATTAAATTCATCA
>JBIIWM010000328.1:0-2648 GCA_044338875.1 Pseudohongiellaceae bacterium
CGAGCACTGGCGCGTGACAGGCATTTATCAGACCCTGACTACGCTGCCGGGTGCTGCACACTTTTCATGCATGGATCGCCTGCCGCTGTTTATTTTGGCGCAGACAGGTTCTTGCCTGTCCTTACCGGGTTAAAGCCATTAAAATGCACAGCCTTAACATGGTTGTACTTTCTTTTGGAAATACATGCCGTTGGTAATAGATAGATAGCCCCCAGTTAAGGCCAGTAACACGATGTTAATTCTGCCCGGCGCTTCTGCACTCTCCGTTTTCGCCCGCAACAAACTGACCGCAATCCTGCAAAGCCGGTTTCCGGCCGTGGAAATCCAGGAAGCTGTATTCCTGCATTTCATCGATCAGACGGCAGAGTTCAGTGCGAGTGAACTTTCCCTATTGAATGCTTTACTGCGCTATGGGCCGGTAATGCCTCTAATCAGCAGCAGGGCAACAACAGCAGAGCCGCTGGATTTTCTGGTAGTTCCCCGTCCCGGCACCATTTCACCCTGGTCGAGCAAAGCTACGGACATTGCGCACAATTGTGGCTTGCACTCGGTGCTCAGGTTGGAGCGCGGGATACGCTACCGCCTCAGTGGTGTGCAGCGTGAGGAGTATCTGGCAGTTGCTGCCCTGTTGCATGATCGCATGACCCAGGCCGTGCTGCAGGATGAAAGTGCCGCAGCCGTGTTGTTTGAACATGCCCACCCCCGACCGGTACAGAGTGTAGATGTGCTTGGTGGTGGTCGCAGTGCGCTGGCTGCCGCCAACAAGGAATTGGGGCTGGCCCTGGCAGATGATGAAATCGATTATCTCGTCGACAGTTTTGCCACACTGCAGCGTAATCCCAACGACATCGAACTTATGATGTTCGCCCAGGCCAACTCGGAACATTGTCGTCACAAGATTTTCAATGCGAGCTGGAGCCTTGATGGCATAGAGCAGGACAAGTCACTGTTCGCCATGATCCGCAATACTTATCAGTGCAACAGCAAGGGGGTGTTGTCGGCCTACAAGGACAACGCTGCCGTGTTCTCCGGATTTACCGCGGGGCGTTTTTTCCCCGATCCCGATTCACACCAATATGGTTTTACCAGGGAACCCATTCACATCCTGGCGAAGGTGGAAACGCATAATCACCCCACTGCCATAGCACCTTACCCGGGTGCCTCTACTGGTTCCGGGGGCGAGATTCGCGATGAAGGCGCTACTGGTATTGGTTCCAAGCCGAAGGCGGGACTCAGCGGTTTTACCGTTTCCAACCTGAAGATTCCAGGTTTCGTGCAGCCGTGGGAAACCGAATTCGGCAAGCCTGCCCACATTGCGTCGGCTCTTGAAATCATGCTGCAAGGACCCATCGGCGGTGCTGCTTTCAACAATGAGTTCGGTCGCCCCAATATCTGTGGCTATTTCCGCACCTTTGAAATGCAAACACCGCAACCTGCCCTTGCAAGCGCGGGAGTTACCGAAATTCGGGGTTACCACAAACCCATCATGATTGCCGGTGGCTTGGGCAATATTCGTGAACAGCACGTTGAAAAACGCGAAATCGTACCGCAGGCACCTTTGGTAGTACTCGGTGGCCCGGCCATGTTGATCGGACTGGGTGGTGGCGCCGCTTCGTCAATGACGTCCGGTTCCAGCCATGCCGATCTGGATTTTGCCTCTGTCCAGCGTGACAACGCCGAAATGGAACGGCGCTGCCAGGAAGTAATTGATGCCTGCTGGGCCCTGGGTGACCGCAATCCGATCAGCTTCATCCACGATGTGGGTGCAGGTGGTTTGTCCAATGCATTGCCTGAATTGGTGAAGGACGGAGGTCGTGGTGGCCGATTCCAGCTGCGCTCCATTCCCAATGCCGATACCCGCATGTCACCGATGGAAATCTGGTGCAACGAAGCACAGGAACGTTATGTGCTCGCGATTGCTCCCGGCCAGTTGGCGCGTTTCGAAGCGATTTGCCGACGTGAACGTTGTCCCTATGCGGTAGTGGGTGCTGCTACCACAGAACAGCATCTGACGTTGGAGGACGAGCACTTCAACAACCAACCTATCGATCTGCCAATGTCGGTATTGTTCGGCAAACCGCCGCGCATGCATCGTGAGGCGAAAAGCCTTACACAACAGTTCCAGCCGTTCGATACCGCAAGCATCAAGGTGCCTGAGGCGGTGGAACGTGTCCTGCGGCTGCCATCGGTGGCTTCCAAGAGTTTTCTTATCACCATTGGTGACCGCTCCATCACCGGGATGATCGCGCGCGAGCAGATGGTAGGACCCTGGCAAGTGCCGGTGGCTGATGCAGCCGTCACTACCTTGAGCTATGACAGTCATCACGGCGAAGCGATGGCGATGGGAGAGCGCACCCCGCTCGCATTGCTGGATGCCCCTGCATCGGGACGGATGGCGGTGGCCGAGTCAATTACCAACATTGCCTCTACTCGTATTGCCGCCCTGAAGGATGTACGCCTCTCTGCCAACTGGATGGCCGCTGCCGGTTATCCGGGTGAAGACAGCAAACTGTATGAGACCGTGAAAGCGGTAGGCATGGAATTGTGCCCGGAGTTGGGTATCACCATTCCGGTCGGCAAGGATTCGATGTCGATGCGCACCGTATGGCAAGAAGGCAAACAACAACACAGTATGGCGGCACCGCTGT
>JBIIWM010000014.1:0-21950 GCA_044338875.1 Pseudohongiellaceae bacterium
GTGGCAGACTCTCTCGAAATGGCGCGCTTCGGCACCCGCACTTCGGCAGATATTCTGGTCGTGGCAGGTGTTCGCTTCATGGGTGAGACAGCCAAGATTCTCAATCCCGAGAAGACCGTCCTGATGCCAACTCTGGAGGCCACGTGTTCACTGGATATTGGTTGTCCGGTTGGGCAATTTTCGGCTTTTTGTGCCCAATACCCGGATCATGAGATCGTGGTGTACGCCAACACTTCCGTGGCGGTCAAGGCCATGGCCGACTGGGTAGTGACTTCGGCCATTGCGGTGGATGTGGTTGAGCATCTGCTGGATCAAGGCAAGAAAGTCATTTGGGCGCCCGACAAGCACCTTGGGCGTTATATCAAGAATTCACTGAAGGCTCGTGATGACGAGTTTGTCATCTGGGATGGTGCGTGTATCGTCCACGAGGAATTCAAGACCAGGGCCTTGCTGGACATGAAACTGCTCTATCCCGATGCAGCAGTACTGGCGCATCCCGAATCGCCCCTGAGCGTGCTGCAGTTGGCTGACGTGGTGGGTTCAACTTCGCAGATAATCAAGGCAGCAAGGGAGCGTCCGGAACGCATCTTCATCGTCGCTACCGACCAGGGTATTTTCTACAAGTTGCAACAACAGGCTCCCGACAAGGAGTTCATCATGGCACCTACCTCAGGGGCGGGAGCCACTTGCCGCAGTTGTGCAAATTGTCCGTGGATGGGTATGAACAACATGAAGAATCTGCATGACTCCCTGATGGCGGGCACTAATGAGATTCTGGTAGACCCTGAGTTGGGTCGGAAAGCCCTGATTCCACTACAGCGTATGCTGGATTTCAAAGCCCGGCAGTGACGCAATAACACAGGCCCCGGCACAGACAAGCAATGCACCTGGCAATACAGCTCAGGCATGGTGCTCTGATAGTGATGGTTCTGTGATAGTGATAGTTCTCTGACAGTTCTCTGACAGTTCGCTGATAGTTCTCTGGAACAAAGAGCTCAGCGATAAAATTTGGCTTCAATTTCCCTGATGTAATCCTGGCGCTGCCTGATCTTGGCCACGACCAGCCGGTCTGTTTCCAGTGTGAGCGCAAAATCAAGTTGATCCCTCGCCCGGGCAAAATCCCCGATACAAATGAAATACTCAGCGCGTGCCAGGTGTACCTTGCTGATATTGCCTGCCAGGCCTTGTACTTCCGCCAGTTCGTACCATAGCTGCATGTCGTTGGCATGAGAGGCAGCGTGGTTTTCAAGAACTTGCGCGGCTTCTTCGTATTTCTCTGCTTTGGTCAGGGTTGCCGCATAGGTCATCGTCAGTGGATTGTTGCCGGGGTTCACACGCAGGTGCTCGGACAGCAGGTCCAGGGCCTTCTCGAAATTACCGGCAGCCACGGCAACCTCTACTGCCAACAACACATAGGTAATGCGTGAAGGTTCCTGCTGCAGAAGATGTTCCAGAGTCTGGATCGCTTCCACGTGCCTCCCCATCTTCAATAATGCCAGTGTCATCCCGTATCGGGCCGCATCAGCATCGGCGCCACGCAACTGGGGCAGTGCGGAACGGCGGGCTTCGTATTCGGCTTCGGCAGTCCTGGTGTAATGCATGATCACGCGCTCACGCATTAGCTGATATTCAGGATTCGGTATGTAAAGTGTTTCGGGGAAGTTGTTGGCCCGGTTCTTACTGTCGGCAATACGGTTCTCATCCAGCGGGTGAGAGGACAGAAATTCGGGCAGCTTCTGGGAGCTGCTGCTGGCACGCAACATCTGCTCAAACATGCCTGCCATGTCTGTAGGATTAAACCCGGCATTAAACAGGTTACGGATGCCAATCCGGTCAGCTTCCGCTTCATGGCTACGGCTGAAACGCAATTGATTGTCCACACTCAGGGCTTGGCTTGTGAGCAATGCGGCCTGGCCTGCTTCACCACCAGCGGTTGCCATGATTGCAAGGCTGGCGAGCAGGGCAGCCATGTTGGGAATGGCATTGTTACGTGCCTGCTCCACATTGCGTGCATAGTGGCGCTGGCTGATATGGGCCAACTCGTGGGCCAGTACGGAGGCAAACTGGCCCTCATTCTGCGCAAACATGAACAGGCCCGCGTTGACACCAACGATGCCTCCGGGAGCAGCGAACGCATTCAAAAGATCACTGTCAATGAGCACGAATTCCAGCCGGTGATCGGTCAATTCGCTTTCGACAGCAAGTTTGTAGGTCAAGCTGGCTATGTACTCAACTATCAAGGGATCGTTGAGCACGGGAGTCTGGCTGCGTACATTACGCAGGAATTCCCTGCCGAATTCATACTCTTGCTGTGTTGAGATAGTGCCTGACAGGGAATCCCCCAGCACGGGCAGGTTTACCTGGGACAGGCAGTGTTGAACCGGCAACAGCAAGAGCGTGGCGGTCAAGATGGCTTTTTTGCTGGGAAAACTACTGGACTTCATGGTTTAGAGGTTGTTTGTGTCGACAAACAGTTAGACCGCGTAATCATACAGATAATTCCAGTGGATAACTCGGTTTTTGCTCGCTCGCTTGCTAGAATGCCCACATGAACGGATTTGCTGACCAGGAACTGGACCTTAGTGGTCTTAACTGCCCGATGCCCTTGCTGAAAACCAAGCAGGCACTCAATCGTCTGGAGAGTGGCAAGGTGCTTAAGGTAACGGCAACAGATCCTGCCTCCGCACGTGACTTCAAGGTCTTTTCAGAGCAAAGCGGAATCCCGTTGCTGGAGAGCCGTCAGCAGGACGGAATCTTCCTGTTCTGGCTGCAGAAGCCCTGAACGTATCTTGCGGATGCAAACCTGCAGCCAAACAGTACATCACACCCAATCAACCAGATTCGACCAACTTCCGGACTCTCCATGATCAAGGTTTTCAGCGGCTTTTTTCACAAGTATTTCAAGGAAGAAGAGGCGATCATTCTGACCGTCCTGCTCATCGTATTTTTTACTGTGATGATAACCATGGGAGGCATTATCGCCCCCTTGCTGGAGAGTCTGATCCTGACTTACATGCTGCAGGGACTTGTTAATTCCCTGGTCAAGGTTCATGTGTCAAAACAACTTTCTGTCCATCTGGTCTACCTGCTGTTCCTGGGCAGCATGGTGCTGGTGCTTCTTGTGTTCCTGCCGTTCTCCTGGAACCGCCTCACGGCTCTTGTGAACGATATCCCGATAATGACCGAGCAGTTGCGCAGTCTGCTTCTGTTGCTTCCGGAGAAGTACCCGGATGTCTTCAGTACGGAGCAGGTCCAGTCCTGGATGAATGCCATCCAGGATGAATTGGTCCAACATAGCCAAAGCATGCTTTCGTATTCCTTTTCCAGTGTCACACGCATCGCGACCTGGGGCGTGTATGTCGTACTGGTCCCGTTCATGGTGTTCTTTATGCTCAAGGATTCCGAGAAATTGCTCACTTGGCTTGAAAACTGGCTGCCCGAGAAACGGCCGGTGATGGCACAGATCTGGCATGAGATGAATGACCAACTTTCGAATTACATTCGCGGAAAGGCACTACAAATCCTGATCGTGGGCGTGGTCACTTTTGTAGTCCTGAGTATTCTCGGTCTTAACTACGCACTGCTGCTCTCCGTGCTGATTGGATTTTCAGTCATCGTCCCCTTTGTGGGCGCTACCATGGTTACCTTGCCAGTCTTTCTCGTAGGCTACTTCCAGTGGGGCTTTGGCGGAGAGCTGTACCAGCTGATGGTCGCCTATATCGTGCTGCATCTGCTGGATGGCAACATCCTCGTGCCGCTCATCTTTTCCGAGACCGTCAACTTGCATCCCATCGCAATTGTTACGGCAGTGCTGGTCTTTGGCGGGTTGTGGGGCTTTTGGGGAGTGTTTTTTGCCATTCCGTTGGCCACCTTCATCAAGGCATTGATCAGGGCCTGGCCTATCAGCCATAGACCCGAGATGATCCAACTGCCTCTGGACAGCGAGTAATGCGTCAAGCAAGTATTAAGTTCCCGATACATGGGATAAAATCTCCGGCTTGATTCCGGCATACCCAGGGAAAATCCTGAAACTTTCCATTGACTTGCAACAGGCTGCAGGAAGGGGTCAGTAGTTTCTGAAATATAGAGGTCAGCATGATTAGCGGCAGTATCGTTGCACTGGTAACTCCCATGACGTTGGATGGCGGGCTGGATTTTCCTGCTCTCACCAATCTGGTGGAATGGCACATCGCCAGCGGCACAGATTCCATTGTGGCCGTAGGCACCACGGGAGAGTCTGCTACTTTGGGTGTGGATGAGCACTATGAAGTGATTCGCCATATCGTGAATACCGTGGCGGGTCGTATCCCCGTGATTGCAGGTACGGGCGCAAATTCCACGTCAGAAGCCATTGAATGGACAGAAGCGGCCAAGGAGCTGGGTGCGGATGCCTGTCTGCTCGTCACTCCCTACTACAACAAACCCAGTCAGCGTGGTTTGTACCAGCATTACAAGGCTATCGCCGAAGCGGTGGATATTCCCCAGATTCTCTATAACGTGCCGGGTCGTACTGCCTGTGACATGTTGCCGGACACTATCTGTGCCTTGGCTGAAATTCCCAATATCGTGGGTGTAAAGGAGGCAACTGGTGATCTGCAACGCGGCAAGGAACTGCTGGCGCGCTGCCCTGGCGATTTTTTCGTATATTCAGGAGACGATGCTACTGCCCTTGAACTGATCCTGCTTGGTGGCAAAGGGAACATTTCGGTGACTGCGAATGTCGTACCTGCAGTGATGGCCAAAATTTGTCGTCTTGGATTGGAAGGCAAGGCTGAAGAAGCCCGAGCGCTGAACCAGTCCATTGCGAAACTGCACAAGGATTTGTTCCTTGAGTCCAACCCTGTTCCGGTCAAATGGGCCTTGCAGCAAATGGGCAAAATGGAAGGTGGAATCCGGTTGCCCCTGGTGGAACTTGATCCAAAATTTCACGCTATCCTGCGTGCAACGCTGAAAGAGTCGGGCGCGTTGTGAAGTCGCCCGTTAACAAAGCCAAGTCAGACGAATTCATGAAACATACCAGTACAGTCAACGCAATACGTTCCAGCAGCTTTGGTATCAGTGCCATAAGCATGGGTTTTCGGGTTTTGCTGGGTAGCAGCCTGCTTACCTGCATATCCGCCTGTTCACTGATCCCTGATGTGAAAGTACCGGGCATGGACCGGGTACTTGGCGAAGAAGGTATCTTCCGGGATCGCAAGGAAGAATACCTTGAGGCGCAGACGATACCGCCTCTTGAAATTCCCGAAGGCCTCGACTCCTATGTTATCGACGATCTGTTGGTGATACCCGAGCTGGCCAACAGCGAGGCCCTGGCGTTCCCTGATGCGCCCAGACCAATTCAGGTGGAAGGTGCATCAGAACGCGAAGTTGTGGTTCAGCGCATGAAGGATCGCAGCTGGATCATTGCGGACGCTAACCCGAGCCAGGTTTGGCCGCGGATCAGGGATTACTGGCGTCAAAAGAGCATCCCGATCACGACCGAAAGCCCGAACCAGGGTGTCATGGAAACCGGCTGGTTTGTGCTGGAAGGCAACGTGCTTACACGTGACAGAATCAGGGTTACCGTTGAAACCGGCTTCCAGAACAACAGTTCCGAAATCAAGCTCTTGCACCAGTCAGCGCCGCAGCTGCTGTCGGCGCTGGAAGGGGAATCCTGGCCAGAAGTCTCCGTGGATAATACCGTTGCCTATGATTTGACACTGGATTTGTCGCAGTATCTTGCTGATGTAGCCAACCTGACCCAGGCGTCTTCGGCATCCATGCTGGCTGGCACCTTGTCCAGCGCTGGCAAGGCTGACCTGGTTGAAACCAGTGACGGCGATCCCCTGTTGAAATTACAGGCAGATATTGACCGCAGCTGGGCTGCGGTCAGGCGGGTGATTACCCGTAACGAAATTGAAGTTTTGCAGGAAGATTCCGCATTGGGAATCATCGACATAAATTTTGACCCGGATGCAAGGCTGGCGGATGAAGAAGAGGAAAAACCAGGCTTCTTCAAACGCCTGATAACGCTCAATGGCATTTTCTCCAGGGAGGAGGGTAGCCGCAGCGTCAAGATCAGGTTGCAATTGATGCCCTCCGGAGAATATGTGGAAGTGCTGGCTGTCCCTCATGAAGAAGAAACCGAGACTGCAGAAACCACCGAGGCTGTGAATACTTTCATGCGTTTGTTGCGCAATACGATTGCCTGATAGAACGCCAGTTATAAAGCCTCATTAGTGGCAAAGATCTCAATCAATTAATTAGTGGTTTGGAGTTCCCAATGGAAAAGCGTGAAGAACTGTATCGCGGCAAGGCCAAAAGTGTGTTCAGCACTGATGACCCTGGGTTGTTTGTCATGCATTACCGGAACGACACTTCCGCTTTCGATGGTACCAAAGTCGAACAGCTGACAGACAAAGGCAGGGTGAACAACCTCTTCAATGCGTTTGTCATGGAAAAGCTGGCAGCAGCGGGAATCAAATCCCACTTTGTTCAACTGGTGAACGATACCGATTCGCTGGTGCGCAAGCTGGAGATGATTCCGGTCGAGTGCGTGGTACGCAATCTCGCTGCCGGCAGCATTTGCCGTCGTTACGGCATCCAGGAAGGCACGGAAATCAATCCTCCTACCTTTGAATTTTTCCTGAAGAGCGATGCCTTGCATGATCCGTTGGTGAATGATTCCCACATCCTTTCCTTTGGTTGGGCTACCGCCGGTCAGATCGCAGCGATGAAAGACCTGACCTTCAGGGTCAACTCGGTGCTCAAGGACCTGTTCGACAAGGCCGGCATGATCCTGGTCGATTACAAACTGGAGTTCGGCATGAACAACGGTGAGTTGCTGCTCGGTGATGAGTTTAGTCCCGACGGTTGCAGAATCTGGGACAAGGCTACCCGCAAGAAAATGGACAAGGATCGTTTCCGCCAGGATCTCGGCAATGTCATCGAGGCCTACAAGGAAGTGGGTGAGCGTCTGGGCGTAGACTTCAGTCGCAAATTCAACTGATCGGATGGGTGAGTCGACAACCACTGAAAAGACAAGGAACAGGTAATGGCAGAAACTACCATGTCCCTTGTTTATCCACTCATTGGAGCCTTGATCCTGCTGGCGCTTGCCGGTGTATTTCTGTTGCTGCGTTTCACCTCCGCCCGCTCCCAAAGCTACTCGCGAATTGCGGTGCTTGAAGAGCGGCTATCTGCTCGCGAAAACGAAATTCAAACCCTGCAAAAAGAGCTTGATTCGGAGCGTCTGCGTTCGCAGCAGGAGGTTCTCTCCGGGGCTGAGCTGCGCGATCGACTCTCCCGACAGGAAATCCTGCTGCAACAGGAGCGCATCCAGCAGCAGGACAAACTGCTGCTGTTGCAGAATGCCCGCGAGCAGATGAGCCTGGAATTCAAAACCCTGGCAAACGAAATCCTGGAACAGAAGGGCAAGAGTTTCAGCGAGAATAATCAAGTGCAGATCCAGAATCTGCTCAAGCCCCTTGGTGACAAAATCCAGATGTTCGAAAAGAAAGTTGAGGATACCTACGACAAGGAATCCAAGCAGCGTTTTGCACTGGAAAAGGAAATCAAATCCCTCCTCGAACTGAATGCCCGCATTAGCGTGGATGCCGTGAACCTGACCAAGGCGCTCAAGGGCGAGAGCAAGACGCAAGGCAACTGGGGCGAAGTGATCCTGGAGCGTGTGCTGGAAAAGTCCGGACTGGAACGGGGCCGGGAGTATGAAGTCCAGGTCAGTCTCAAAGATGACAGTGGTAGCAGGAATCAGCCCGACGTTATCGTGCATTTGCCGGAAGGCAAGGATGTGATCATTGACTCGAAAGTGTCACTGAAAGATTACGAGGCCTATTTTTCCGAGACCGATGACAAACAACGGGCTGTCTACCTCAAACAGCATATCCAGTCGGTGCGTGGCCATATCAAGGAGCTTTCATCGAAGCATTACCAGAATCTCAAGGGTATTCGAACCCTGGATTTTGTGTTGTTGTTTCTGCCGGTCGAACCTGCCTTCACCTTGGCAGTGCAGCACGACGAAGCGCTGTTTACTGAAGCATTTTCCCAGAACATTATCCTGGTAGGACCCTCAACCCTGCTGGCAACCCTGCGCACAATCCAGAGTATCTGGCGTTTCGAGTACCAGAACAAGAATGCCCTCGCCATCGCGGAAAGTGCCGGCAAACTGTATGAACAGTTCGTGGCATTCACCCAGGAATTGGAAAAGATCGGCGATCACCTCGACAAGGGACACCAGGCCTGGGAGAACGCGTGCAAGCGCTTGTCGCATGGTCGTGGCAACCTGGTACGGCAGGTGGAAACCTTGAAAAAGCTTGGCGCCAAAACCGGCAAGAGTATCGGCGAAAAATGGATTGAGGACGATGAACTTCCCGGAGTCCTCACTGACGAGAGTGTTCAGGGCAGCGATGATTGATCTGGCCCCGGTTTGCAACTTTCTGGCTTGCCCAACTCCGCAAGCCTGGATAGACCGTGCCTTGGGCAATCTGGATCTCTTGCTGATCGATCACGCCAATTGTGAAAAAAAGGCAGCTTCGAATGCGATGAATCTCATGTATCGCTATGTCGACAAGCCGTCACTGCTTGAAAAAATGTCGCAACTTGCCAGGGAGGAGCTGCTGCATTTCGAACAGGTTGTTGTCTTTCTGCGCGAACGCAACATTCCTTATACCCATCTGGGACCGTCCCGCTATGCCTCATCACTCAGGGCGCACATGCGAACCCACGAGCCCGCCAGACTAATCGACATCCTGGTTATCGGTGCGTTCGTTGAAGCGCGTTCATGTGAACGTTTTGCGGCGCTGGTCCCCCACCTTGATTCCGGGCTTGGAAAATTCTACAAATCCTTGTTGCGTTCGGAAGCAAGGCACTTCGAAGATTATCTGGCCCTGGCTACTGCAGCGGCAGGATCCGGCTCAGGAGAGGATATCAGTGCGAGGATTGCCTTCTTTGCCGAAAAGGAGCGCGAACTCATCAGCAGTGAAGACCCGGACTTTCGTTTCCACAGTGGCTCTCCAGCAGCCGTCTTGATTGGCTGATCCTCGCCAGTTACCTGGTACAGGACGCCGGCCTGCTGAGGGTCGCACCGAGTTTTTCACCCAATTCGTCCAGTTGCCGGCAAGGAATGCGGTCATTGCCTTCAAGTGCAACAAAGCGCAGCAACGGCAGGCCCTGTATGGGCCCTATGTTCATGATGCGGTTGTTACGCAGACTCAGTACCCGTAAATTTCGCAATGGCTGCAAGGCTCCCAGATTGTCGATACTGTTGTTGCTCAATTCAAGCTGCTCCAGCGCGGCAAGGGCAGCGATGCCATCCAGGCTCTTGATGCCGGCATCCGGGCAGGCCAGCAACTTGATCGTTTCGACGCTCCCATTCTCCATGCTTGCCAACACCTGGTTCAGGCAGCCTTGCAGGGCAGGATCTGACACGGTTTGGTTGAGCAGTGCCGGGTTCGGCGAATAGACCACATTATTATTCAAAACGACTTTATAGGGTTTGCTACTGCAGCCAGCCGAGAGGGTCAATGCCAGTATGAAAAAGCCTTGCTTAAGCCTGTTTTTTTTCTCCTGCATTTACCGCTCCAATGTCAGTTCAACCGGTCAGCCGAATTCGTTGTCCATGATACCAAAGTCGTCGTGGAGGGCAGTGGTATTTCAGGGGCAGTCCCGGTAGTATGCGCCACTTTCAACACAGGAATTTCTTATGAAACGTGATATTCGAAGCAGAAGCCTGGTTCTTGCAATTGCGGCTTTTGTTACAGCACCGCTTTGGGCACAGACAGCGCTGGATACTCCGCAGCAGAAAACCGGCTACAGCATTGGCGCCAATATCGGCTTCAACCTGGCGTCCCAGGGTATTGCCGCAGATGTGGATCTTGATGCGTTGGTTGCAGGTATTCGCGATGGCATGGGCGGCACTTTGCAGATGACCGAAGAGGAAATTGTTGCCGTCTTGCAGGAATTTTCCACTGCACAACAAGCAAAAGCAGCTGCAGCCGTTGAGCAAATGACGCAGGCAGGCAAAGACTTCCTGGTTGAGAATGCTACCAAGGAGGGCGTGCTTAGTACGGCTTCCGGTCTCCAGTATCAGGTCATCACAGGTGCTGCTGATGCAGGTGCTGCAACACCACAACTGACTGACACTGTCCGTGTGCATTACCACGGCACTCTCATTGACGGCACTGTATTTGACAGTTCTGTTGACAGGGGCGAGCCAATTACCTTCCCACTGGACGGCGTAATTCCTGGCTGGACCGAAGGTCTGCAGCTGATGAAAGTAGGCGATAAATTCCGCTTGTTCATTCCATCCGAGCTTGGCTATGGCGCCAATCCTGTTGGTCCGATTCCTGCCAACTCAGTATTGATATTCGAAGTCGAGTTACTGGGCATCGAAGCACCAGCGGCAGCTGAATAATATTTGACAAGACAAAGTTAAAGTTACTGAAATAGTTACAGACAAAGTTGCCGAGATGACCCACACGGTTCTGGCGCAGGAACTCTGCACCTTCATCAAGCATGCTCCCACCCCCTTTCATGCGGTCAGCCAGATGGCTCTCCTGCTGGAAGGGGCGGGATTTGTTCACCTTGCTGACGATGCCCCCTGGAAGTTGCAGGCAGGCGGACGTTATTTCTTTACCCGCAATGGTTCTTCCATCATTGCACTGCAACTTGGCAACAAATCACCGCTGGAAAGCGGTATCCGCATGATCGGTGCGCATACCGACAGCCCCTGTTTGAAGGTCAAGCCAAACCCTGAAATCCACAAGTTCGGTTACCTGCAACTTGGCGTTGAAGTGTATGGCGGGGCTTTGCTCAATCCCTGGTTCGATCGCGATTTGTCCTTGGCGGGCAGGGTTTCTTACCTTGACAGCAAAGGTGCGTTGCAGACCACTCTTGTCGATTTCAAAAAGCCGGTTGCCTTCATCCCCAGCCTGGCGATTCATCTCGACCGTGAAGTGAACCAGAAACGCAGTATCAACCAGCAGACTGACCTGCCTCCTGTGCTGCTGCAAATACCCGAAGGTGGCGCAGGTGATTTCAAAACCCTCCTGCGCACCCAACTGCTTCTGGAAGATGGGGCCCTGGATATAGCCACGGTTCTTGATTATGAAATGTGCCTGTATGACACCAATCCGCCGGCTTTGGTCGGACTGAAGCAGGATTTTATTGCGGGCTCACGTCTTGATAACCTGCTCAGCTGCTTTACCGGGTTGCAGGCTTTGTTGGCTGTGGGCGCTGAGAGCAACAATTTGCTGGTGTGTACTGACCACGAGGAGGTGGGCAGTAATTCCGCAGCGGGTGCCAGTGGTCCCTTCCTTGAATCGGTTCTGTTGCGTGTCATGGAAGCCTTGCAGTTGGGTGGCCAGGAGGCCCATCGGCGTATGCTGGCTGCTTCTGTATTCGTGTCTGTAGACAATGCGCACGCCATCCACCCGAATTTCGCCGAGAAACACGATAACAAACACGGACCGCTGATGAATCACGGACCTGTGATCAAGTACAACGCCAACCAGCGTTACGCCACCAACAGTCTGACTGGTGCATTGTTCCGCAAACTGTGCGCCGACACTGAGGTGCCGTTCCAGAGTTTCGTGGTGCGTAGCGACATGGGTTGTGGCTCCACTATCGGACCGATCGTCGCAAGTGAATTGGGTATTCCTACTGTCGATATCGGAGTGCCAACACTGGGAATGCATTCGATCCGTGAAATGGCTGGCGTCAGGGATGTCGAACTCCTGCGCAAGGTGCTCGCACATTTCTATGGCAGCACTCAGGCCTGAACTCGGTAACGGCCTGGACTGATAACCCGGGCGACATCCACTGCAACTGGCGCGGGTGTGTGATTCAGGCAACTCGCCAGCAGTGCCGCGCAGATTGGTGTGCGTGCCAATCCCTGTGATCCATGTCCTACGTTCACCCAAAGACCCGGATAGCGTTCAGTATCCACGGCACCCGCCACAGGCATGCGGTCAGGCAGCGTGCAGCGCGCGGCAGTGCGTTGGAGCAAGGGTTGCTGCCGTGCGAGCGTGGCAGCCAGCTCCGGGTTTATTCCTGCAAGTTGGTCCAGATGCCAGCGGCGGTATTTTTCAGCCAGCTCCGTTGAATCGCTCTCAATAAAGAAACTCCCTCCGATCGTCTGCACACCTTCACTGCCGGGAATAATGTAGCCTTGTCCGCAAATAACCTTGTCGATGGTGATGGCCTTGGTGCTCGGGTAGACATCAACCTGCCCCCGGTTGCTGATCACTGGCAAGTGCCTGGTTTGCGCGAACGTATGCACGTCGGCACTGTTACAGACAATGACTCGATCACTGTGCAGCCAAGACTCGCCTTTTTCAGAACGCAGCAGTATTTCCCAACCTCCTTTATCCTGTTCAACCGTAATGACTTCATGGTTGTAGTGCATCGTGATGGAAGGATGAGAGCTGTACCAGGCACACAGTGCTCGCGGTGCAACCCAGCCTGCATCCGGAAAGAACAGGGCCGGACGCTCCAGTCTGATACCGCACAATGCACTGGCTTCTTCCTGGGTCAGTACCTGCACGATTTCAGTTGAATACATCCCCTGGTCTGCCAGGGTGCCAAAACGTTTCAACAGCTTATGGTCATGCGCAAGCTGCAACATGCCACAGTGCGACCAGGTAGTAGCCGGAAGTCCAAGGCTGCGGTAATGCCGCGAAGCGAACAGATACGAATGCAAATTGAAACGGTTGTCTGCCGAATCTACCGTGCCGGGTTTCAAATGCAGTACGCCTTGCGGATTACCGGAAGCTTGCGCGGCAACTCCGGACTCACGATCAATCAGCAGCACTTTCCAGCCACTGGTTGCCAGTGCGTGGGCCGTACTACAACCCGCCAGCCCGGCTCCAATGACACAGACGGTTTGACCGGCTGCTTTGGATTTGTGACGCTGTCTTGCGCTGCATTCAGCTGACAGCCGGGCACGCAGCATATGGCGTTTTTCGGCGAAGCCGGGCAGTTTTTCCCAACTGAAACCTGCTGCTTCCAGATTCCGGCGAAAAACCCCTGCAACCGAGTAGGAGGCTAGAGTAGTGTCGTCATGACTCAAAACTGCCAACTGTTGCAACAAGGCTGTTTGCCACATGGCAGGATTGGTTTTGGGTGAGAACCCATCAAGAAACCAGGCATCCACTTTCATTGCAGGTGAGGCGCCAGTCGTTTGTAGCAGATCCACCGCATCGGTTAGCAGCAGCGTAAGCGAAATACGGTGATTGCCTGCATGCAGGTCAATTTGATGCACACCGCTGGTGTGGGCGGGATAGAGGGATAACAGTTGAGCACTAAGCTCCGCGAACCCGGAAAAGTGGGCGTGCAGCCTGGCCAGGTCGGCAGCGCTGAATGGATGCAATTCACAGGCAAGATAATGCAGGCGGGCAGAGCTGGGTGCAGTCTCGCACCATAGCTTGCAGGTATTGAGGAAATTCAGGCCTGCGCCGAACCCCAGCTCCCCAATGACAAAGCTGGCACCGCTGGGTGCATCAGCCAGTGCCTGAAAGCGTTGCTCAAGCTGATTGCCGGAGTGAAATACATGACTGCTTTCCCCGATGGCATCGGCACGCGAATAGTACACATCGCCATAATCGCGTGAATGTGGAAGATCCTCGGCATTCCAGTCGAGGTTGGCTTGTTGGGTCTGGTAGGTAAAACTCATCGCGTCTGCTCTGGGTACATTGGTGCTGCCCGGTTTTCTGTTCGGGACAAGCGATGCGCCGTGCTGGAAAGAAGCGTGATTTTACCGGAACCCGGCCCGCATAGCTGTATCTGCAACAGCCGCTCGACATAGGCAGGACTGGGAGCTTCAGTTAGAATAGCCACTTTTTTCGGGACTCCGCTCATGCTGGAAATAAATGCCCCCTTGCAACGTATCCGCGAATACAACGAGCGCCTCCAGGTACTCAGGGGGTATCTTTGACTTCGACCAGAAGCAGGAAAGACTCACTGAAGTAGAACTGGAACTGGGTGAAGCAAAAGTCTGGGATAAACCAGAATACGCCCAAGCTCTGGGAAAGGAGCGTGCCGACCTTGGCAAAGTGGTTCACACCATAATCTCCCTCGAAAAACAGTTTGCTGATTGCAAGGAACTGATCGAGATGGCGGGTGATGACAATGACGCCGAACTGTTCGAGGAAGCGCAGAAGGAATTGGCCAAAGCTGTGGCAAGCCTGGAGAAGCTCGAATTTCTCCGTATGTTTTCCGGCCCCATGGACATCAATAACGCGTATCTGGACATACAAGCCGGCTCTGGTGGAACCGAGGCCCAGGACTGGGCCGAAATCCTGTTGCGTATGTACCTGCGCTGGGGCGACGCGCACGGGTTCAAGACTGAACTGGTGGAAGCGTCGGCCGGAGAAGTGGCCGGCATCAAGAGCGCGACAGTGCACTTCGAGGGTGAATATGCCTACGGCTGGCTGCGTACCGAAACCGGCGTACACCGTCTTGTACGCAAGTCGCCTTTCGATTCCGGCAACCGGCGCCATACTTCCTTTGCCTCGGTCTTCGTTTCACCAGAAGTCGATGACGACATCCATATCGATCTTGATATGAGCAAGGTAAGGGTCGATACCTATCGTGCCAGTGGTGCCGGCGGCCAGCACGTTAACAAAACCGATTCAGCGATACGCATGACCCATGAGCCGACAGGTATCGTGGTGTCGTGCCAGAGTGAACGTTCCCAGCACAAGAACCGGGACAGCGCCATCAAGCAACTGAAGGCCAAACTCTACGAGTTTGAAATGCAGAAAAAACGTGAGAGCCAGCAGATTATCGAAGACTCGAAAGCCGACATCGGCTGGGGCAGCCAGATTCGCTCTTATGTACTGGATCAGTCACGCATCAAGGATTTGCGCACCGGCATCGAGACCAGCAACCCTGGCCCCGTGCTGGATGGCGATCTTGACCGGTTCATGGAAGCCAGTCTGAAAATGGGGCTGTGACCAGCACGACCAAACATAGCGCAGTATTTTTATCATTATTGAAGTTGAAAAAGCGGGATAACGCATGAGTGACCAGAGCAAGGTTCCTGAACAGCCACAGGACGAAAATAAACTGATAGCCCAGCGTCGTGAAAAGTTGCAAGCACTACGCGCAGCCGGCTCGGTTTTTCCCAATGATTTTCGTCGTGATGCCGAAGCCGCTGATCTGCATGCTCTCTATGCTGAAGCGGACAAGGAAACCCTGGAGAGCCAAAAAAATCCTGCCAGTGTGGCCGGTCGTATCATACGCATGCGCGGTCCGTTCATGGTGATCCAGGATGGCAGTGGCCAGATCCAGCTGTATCTCGATCACAAGGAATACAGTGAAGAACAGAATGCCCTTAACAAGTCGCTGGATCTGGGTGACATCATTGGTGTCAAAGGTTATGTGTTCCGTACCGGCAAAGGCGAGCTGAGTGTATGGGCGCAGGACTTGCGCCTGTTGACCAAGGCCTTGCGTCCCTTGCCTGACAAATACCATGGCCTGCACGACACCGAAGTGCGATACCGCCAGCGTTATGTTGACTTGATTGTCAACGAAGACACGCGGCGCACTTTCATCCTGCGCTCCAAAATCATTGACTGTATTCGTCAGTTCATGAATACACGCGCCTTCATGGAAGTGGAAACGCCGATGATGCAGGTGATCCCCGGTGGCGCCGTCGCACGTCCCTTCGTGACGCATCACAACGCCCTTGATCAGGACATGTACCTGCGTATCGCGCCAGAGCTGTTCCTCAAGCGACTGGTCGTCGGTGGCTTCGAGCGGGTGTATGAAATCAATCGTAATTTCCGCAACGAAGGCTTGTCTACGCGTCACAATCCAGAGTTCACCATGCTCGAGTTCTATCAGGCTTACGCTGATTATCATGAGTTGATGGATTTTACTGAAGAAATGTTGCGCAAGATTGCCCTCGACGTGCTGGGTACCACCACCATCGAATATCAGGGAGTTGCTATTGAGTTTGGCGAACCGTTCGGCCGCCTGACGATTCCCCAAGCCATTGTGCGTCATGTGCCAGGTACCACTCTTGAACAGTTGCAGAACCTGGACAGCCTGCGTGCACTGGCCAAGACCTGTGGCAGTGAGGCCAAAGCCGACTGGGGCCGCGGCAGATTGCTGATGGAGATCTTCGAGGCAAAAGTGGAGCATGAATTGTTGCAGCCAACCTTCGTCACCGAATATCCTACTGAGGTTTCGCCCCTCGCGCGCAGGAATGACAACAATCCAGAGGTCACCGATCGTTTCGAGTTGTTCATTGGTGGTCGTGAGATTGCCAATGGCTTCTCCGAGCTCAACGATGCAGAAGATCAGGCAGAACGTTTTCACGCACAAGTGGCGGCCAAGGACGCCGGTGACATGGAAGCGATGCATTTTGACCAGGACTATATCACCGCGCTGGAATATGGAATGCCACCCACTGCCGGCGAAGGTATTGGCATCGATCGTTTGGTGATGCTGTATACCAACTCCCCATCAATCCGTGACGTGCTGCTGTTCCCGCATATGCGTCCACAACATGGTTGAAACTGCAGGGAATGCGAGCAAGCAGGTTCAGCTGGAGGCATCCTGGCAAGCGGTCCTCAAGGATGAGTTCGACCAGGATTACATGAAGCAGCTGCGAGCTTTCCTGCAAAAGGAAAAACAGGCAGGCAAGCAGGTCTATCCTCCCGGAAACCTGATTTTCAATGCCCTGAATTCGACACCCCTCGACAAAGTCAGGGTAGTAATTCTGGGACAGGATCCTTATCACAATCCCGGGCAGGCACATGGCCTGTGCTTTTCGGTGCTGCCGGGTGTGGCACCACCGCCATCCTTGCTCAATATCTACAAGGAATTACAGCGTGACGTGGGGTTTGTGGCTCCCGGGCATGGCTGTCTCCAGTATTGGGCTGAGCAAGGAGTGTTGTTGCTCAATGCGGTTCTCACGGTAGAGCAGTTCAAGGCAGCGTCACACCAGGGCAAGGGCTGGGAACGCTTTACTGACAAGATCGTCAGCGTCCTGAATGAGAAAAAGGAAGGACTGGTGTTTTTGTTGTGGGGCAGTTATGCGCAGAAAAAAGGTCAATTCATCAGCCGGACCCGGCATCTGGTGCTCGAATCGCCGCACCCCTCGCCGTTGTCAGCGCATCGCGGTTTTGTTGGTAATGGCCATTTCAGCCGTACGAATGCCTGGCTGACTCAGCAGGGACAAGCGCCGATCGACTGGCAGTTGCCACCCTTGTAGGTGACTGCTGTGCCGTTACACTCCGGAATAAACACAGCCGCTGGTGCAGGTTTCCTTCACCACAATGCTGCTGAGCTCCGGCAATACCGGCTTGATTTGCTGCCATAGCCAGACCGCAATCACTTCACTGGTCGGGTTCTCCAGTCCAGGGATGTCGTTCAGGAAATAGTGGTCGAGCCGCGCGATAACCGGTTTGACCACGGTTTTGAGATCGGCAAAATCCATCACCCAGCCCAGTTGCTGATGCAGTGGGCCAGTCACATGCACTTCCACCCGGAAGGAATGACCGTGCAAGCGCTTGCACTTGTGGCCATCGGGTACATTGGGCAGTAAATGGGCTGCTTCGAAAGTGAATTCTTTGTAGATGTCCATGCGGGTAACTGGGAAAAATGGGGGAGGTCGCGATGGTAGCGGCTGCTTTCTGCCATGTACAGGGCGCATGACATATAATCCGGCACAACCCTGATCCCGGATCCCCCAGCCAGCATGATCAAGCTCGATCCAGTCAAACGCCTGTTCAACAAGTTCTGGCAAAGCCTCCTGCGTGGCAAGCGTATACCGATCTATGTCGGATTTTTCGTCACTTATCTGGTGTTCATGCTATTCAATTCCCCCAATCGTGCCATCGAAAACCTGCGCCAGCGGCTCGACAACGTGGTGTATGACCAGCGTTTCAACATTGCGTTGCCGGCTACTCGCAGTAATGAACACAACATTGTTATTGTTGATTACGACCAGAAGAGTCTGGAGCGGGAAGGGCAGTGGCCCTGGTCGCGTTACAAACTGGGTCTTTTGGTCAACCAATTGGCTGATTACGGCGCCATCGTGGTTGGCTTCGACGTATTCTTTCCAGAGTATGAGCGTAACCTGAGTTCTGAATTGAAGAATCGTATTGAACTCAATCCGGATTTTGCTGCTGATGTCGAAAATTTTCTGCCGCAACTGGATCAGTATCAGGAATTGCTGGATGGTGACCGTGCGTTTGCGGATGCGATGCAGGCGGTCGATGTGGTACTTGGATTTTCGTTTCGCTTGAGCGAAGGTGTTCGTACGGGTGTGCTGCCTGATCCGATTTTTGAGATCACTGAAACCGAAAGTTCCATGATTTCCCTTAACAGCATGCAAGGGTATGTGGGCAATGTCGATGTGCTGCAGGCAGGTGCACGCGGTGCCGGTTTCTTTGATACCCAGCCCGATGTCGACGGCATCATCCGGTCTTCTCCCTTGATCATGCAATTCCAGAACAACATCTATCCTTCGCTGGCTTTGGATATGGCACGTCTGTACTTGTTTGAAGACACGTTCAAAGCTGACATTGAAGGCGATGCCACCGGAACACGGCCTGAAATGCATGGAATTTTCATGGGCAGCCAGGTGCGTATTCCCACCGATGCCAATGGCCAGGTACTGGTGCCTTACATTGGACCTTCAGGCAGTTATCCCTATATTTCAGCATCTGATGTTTTACGCGGCACCTTGACGGCTGAACAGGAAGAACAGTTGTTCAACAGTCTGGTGCTGGTCGGTACTACTGCCACCGGGTTGTATGATCTGCGGGCAACGCCGGTACAAGAGGTGTATCCGGGAGTCGAAATCCACGCCAATATCCTCAATGCCCTGCTGAATGCCGCTCCTTCATTGGAAGTGGATAATGTGGAAACCACTGGGCCAGCTGACAGCGGCGTCGGGAAAGGAGCAATTTCCGGCATGTTATCCGTGCTTGATGCTGGTCGCCTCAACCCGTTTCCCTACCGGCCTGATTGGGAAGTCGGGGTTATCCGGGCAGCGATCCTTGTCATTGGCATTGGCTTGTCCCTTATTTATCCTTACCTCGGTCCAATGCTGTTGGGCATATCCAGTATTACCTTCCTGATAGGGCTTACTGTACTCAATTTTCAACTCTGGACCAGTTATAACCTGGATTTTTCGCTGGTCATTCTCTGGCTGCTGATCATCCTGATCACGACTATCAACATGACTTACGGCTTCCTGAAAGAAGGGCTGACCAGAAAAGCCATCAAGGGCATGTTCGACCAGTATGTGCCGCCCGCACACATTGATGCGATGCTGGATAACCCTGACAAATACAACTTCCAGGGCGAGAGCAAGGAAATGAGTGTGCTCTTTTCCGATATCCGCGGGTTCACCTCCATCTCGGAAAAACTGACTGCCGTGCAGTTGAAAGCCATGTTGAATGATTTCTTCACACCCATCACAGGCATCATCTTTGATAATCAGGGCACTATCGACAAATACGTCGGAGACATGGTGATGGCGTTCTGGGGCGCACCCCTCGACGATCCCAATCACAGAAAGCATGCAGTTACTGCAGCTCTGAAGATGCTTGAGACAGTGGAGGTGCTAAAAAAAGAATTCCCCGGCAAAGGTTTTCCTGAAGTGAATGTGGGAGTTGGTATCAACAGCGGCATGATGAGCGTGGGTGACATGGGTTCGACTTATCGTCGCTCTTACACGGTGCTGGGAGATGCGGTGAACCTGGGATCGCGTCTGGAAGGCATTACCAAAGTGTATGGTGTGAAATTGCTGATTGGCGAACATACTTATGATGGCTTGCAGGGCTTCCTGTGCCGGCAGATCGACAAGGTCATGGTAAAGGGCAAGGATGAACCAATCCGGATCTACCAGCCCCTCTGTCTGGAAGCTGAGGCCACAGAGGAACTGAAACGGGCTGTTGCAGACTACCATGAGGCTTATGGATATTATCTGAAGCAGCAATGGGCCGAAGCAGGGCAGCGTTTCAGTACATTGCATGAGCAAGACCCGGACACTATTCTCTACTCAATTTATATCGACAGGATTGCGTCGTTGCGCCATGAGCAATTACCAGCAGACTGGGATGGCAGCTTCCGTCATACTGCGAAATGAGCGGTAGCCGGAGATCTTTTTCCTGTTCCATGCAGAGGGCGTTTTTCTGTTAAACAAGTAATTGACACACGCCTCTATGTGGGTAAAATGCGCAACCTCAGCGTTTGGGGTGTATAGCTCAGTTGGTAGAGCGTCGCCCTTACAAGGCGAATGTCGGGGGTTCAAGCCCCTCTGCACCCACCAACCGCTGTAAACAATGTTGGCCTGGTAGTTCAGTTGGTTAGAATGCCGCCCTGTCACGGCGGAGGTCACGGGTTCGAGTCCCGTCCAGGTCGCCAACATGTTTTCCCCCGTACACACTGCATCCATTTTGTTACGCCCAGCGCGTTTTTAATTTCTCCCCCTGAATTTTTCCGCCCCAGCTGTTTTTTTATCTTTTCCCATTGCCTGTGTAGATGCAAAAATCATGGGCAAAATTCCTTGAGGCAAATCATGCCCCTTGTTGTGGAACTGCAAGAACTCACAGTGCCCTGGATACATCAACACAAGGTGCAAGTATCCGTGTTGCGCACGGATCTTATCGATCCGCTGATCTCTGGTAACAAATTCTACAAACTGAAATATAACCTCGCTTCGGCAACTGCTGGCGGGCACAAAACCCTGCTCAGTTTTGGCGGAGCCTGGTCCAATCACCTCCATGCCCTCTCGGCTGCCGGCCAACGCCATGGCTTCCAAACCATCGGGGTAGTGCGTGGTACTGCACCGGCTGTGCTCAATGCCTGCTTGGCCGACGCGGTGGCGCATGGCATGCAACTGCATTTTGTAACGCGTGAAGAGTATCGTGGAAAACATTCCCCTGAGTTCATGGCTGGCTTGCATCAGCGCTTCGGGGATTTTTATGCCATCCCCGAAGGGGGAGCCAATCTTGCCGGCATCAGGGGCTGCCAGGAAATCCTGAGTGAAGCACGCGCGTCCCGGTTCTCCCAAATATTGCTGGCCTGCGGAACCGGAACCACCATGGCTGGTCTGGTGACGGCACTGAGTATCCCCATCCTTGGTATCCAGGTTTTGAAGGGAGCCGGTTATTTGCAACAGCAGCTCCAGGCGCTGCTGGCCTTGCATGGCATGCAAGCCCGCGCTCCCTGGCAGGTCATCGATGATAGGCATCGTGGGGGCTATGGCAAAGTGGATGCTGAACTGCTGGCGTTTACCGAGCGCTTGAGTGATGAGTCCGGCATTCTCTTTGAACCTGTGTATACCGGTAAAGTGATGATGGCATTACAGGAACTCATCAGCGTTGGACATTTCCCTCCAGGTGCGCACCTGCTGGTGATCCATGGGGGTGGCATACAGGGTCTGCGCGGCTTCAAATAACAAGCTTATCAATGGGATATGGAGGGAGCCATGTTATACTTTCGACTCTTTTTCTCCAGGCAGGACCCACCCTGATGCAGCAGTTTTCCACCATCGGAATCATCAGTAGGCGCGACAACCGGGACATTATTGATTCCCTGCAAGCACTTACCAGCTATCTGCAGAAGCGTCCCTCTACCAGCGTCATCGTGGATGAGTCGGTATCGGATTTGCTGGGAGAGCATTGCTTCGAAGTCTGCCCCCGTGAAGAAATGGGGGGCAAATGCCAGCTCGTCATCGTGGTAGGTGGTGATGGCAGCATGTTGAAAGCTGCAAGTACCCTCGCTGACCAGAATGTGCCGGTGGTGGGCATCAATCGTGGCCGCCTGGGCTTCCTGACCGACATAATTCCTGAAGAGATTGAACACAGCCTCAGTGAAATTCTGGCAGGCCAGTACAAGCTTGAATCGCGCTTTCTGCTGGACGTCTATATCCCGGGTGAACAAGGCCCTTGTCTGTTGGGATCGGCGATGAACGATGTGGTACTCCATCC
>JBIIWM010000153.1:0-7072 GCA_044338875.1 Pseudohongiellaceae bacterium
ATCGCCCTGTCGCTGGATGAAGACAGCTATGAGGCGTTTTATGACAGCGCCCTGGACCCCTATGTGTTCTTCCGCAGTGCCTGGGTGCAGAACCGCGCAGGCAAGGTCGCCAGGTAAGCGCTACGCCTACTTCGCCAACGCTGTTCCTGGCGATGCCGTCCGCACCCTCCGCTATTCAGGCCTTGTTAACCTCAGCTGCGCTCTAATAAAGGGCGCGCTATAATCGCCGCCCGCAAAATAACCAGGAGCACACCATGATACCCAAAGGAATTACCACACGCGTGCAGACTGCCCTTCGCATCCTGCTGGTTACCGTGTGTGTTGGCACCTTGGGAGCCGGCTTCACCTTCGCCCAAGCCGACAATTCACCTACTACGACCGTACGGTCGGTAGTGGATGCAGTCCTCGCGATCCTGCGCAGCCCAGAATTCGAGTTTGAAACCGCTCGCCCCCTGATCCGGGCTGAAATCCAGCGAGCCTTCGACGACGTCGCGATGGCCCAGAGCGTGCTGTCCACCAACTGGCGTACTGCCACCAAGGAGCAGCAAAATGAATTCAAGGACTTGCTGATGCGAACGATCGAGAGCACCTATATCGGCCGCATCCGCGCCTACACCAATGAATCGGTGGATTTCCGGAGCGAAGAAATCAAGGATAAACGCGCCATCGTTACTACTGCCTTCCTGGCCGCCAGCGGCGAGATCCCTGTCATCTACAAGCTGCGCCAGCGCAGCGACGGCTGGTTTGTCTACGATGTAGAGATAGAAAACGTCAGTATGGTCAGCACTTACCGGGAAACCTATCGCAGTGTAGCCAAGAAATCCGGCATGGACGGACTGTTGCAGCAAATGCGGGAAAAACTGGCCGAATTGCAGGCCAAAGAAAACCTTCCCCCCGCCTGAACCCCGGTTTGAGACGAAAGATCGGTGATTTCCCCGATCTTTCGGACAAATTGCAGCAATCTTGGCTTGATTGCCTGCCATTTCCCTGTGCTAGAATGCGCGCCCTGTTTCCCCGCCAGTCGCAGTTGACTTCGGCATCCTCACTACAGACCTGCTATGGCCCAAGTTCTAAGCCTGAAAGAGTTACGCACGAGTTCTGCCCTCAAAGCTGAAATAAGCAAACTTGAAGAAGAGAAGATCCAGTTGGGTGACCAACTGGAGCGTCATAAACAGCTTGAGAAAAAGCTGCGTGACGACCTGCTCGACCAGAAAAAGGACTTCGAGCATCTTGAGAGGCAGTTTGACCACTTCGCCGGCGTTGAGGCGGAATTCGAAGCCTTGCAGCAGCAGGTCGCCATGGAGCGCCTGGAAAAGCTGATTGAAGGCGACAAGGTCGACACCAAGCTCAAAGCCCAGATGGACAAGCTGAAAGAAGAGCTCAAGCAGTGCAACGAAGAGCTCAAAGAGCTGAAGGCACTCGATCCGCAGCGCTTGAAGCGCCAGGTCGCCGATCTCAAGAAAAAAACCCTGCAGCAAGCCACTGACAACCAGAATCTCAACACGGCACTGGTCACCGCCCGCAAGGAACTCAAGGAGACGACTACCGAGAAGGAGCGTCTTGAAAGCGAGCTCAAGGCCAGCCGCAACGGCACCGATTTCTTCTGGCAGTCAGTCGACAGCATCTGGGTACTGTACGAATGCAGCGTTGTCCTCAAGGATCAAACCGTTGAGGATGCCAGCAAGTACAAGCGCATTCGTTGCATGAATACCCTGACCGGCGTGAGTACGCTCAGCACTGGCAAGGATGACAACAACAAGGCGCTGTGGCTGGGCGATGTGGAGATTCCTGCGGATGTCTCCGAGGAAGCCGGCAAGCGTTTGCTGAGTCTGGAAGCCGACCTGGAAGAGAACGACAAAGACTAGACACTGTCTTTCCTTTGACAGCGGTTTCGGGTGGACAGCACGTCCACCCACCCTATCCACGGAACTGCAATGAAACTGGAAATGATCTCCACCGGCGAGGAAGTTCTCTCCGGCCAGATAGTGGATACCAACGCAGCCTGGTTCGCAGACACCCTGATGAACCTGGGCATCGAGCTGCAGCAACGCAGCACCGTGGGAGATCGCATGCAGGATCTCATCGCGCACTTCACCGAACGCAGCAAACACGCCGACCTGATCCTGGTCAATGGCGGCCTTGGCCCCACCAGTGATGATCTCTCGGCCGAAGCCATCGCCAAGGCCGCTGGCGTTCCCCTGATCGAAAACGACGCCTGGCGTGTTCACCTTGCGGACTGGTTTGCCCGGCGCGGCCGCCAGATGCCGCACAGCAATCTCAAACAATGCCTGTTGCCGGAATCGGCGATCCTTGTGGACAACCCCATCGGTTCCGCGCCGGGTTTTCGCATCAAGCTGAACCGTGCCTGGCTGTTCTTCACCCCCGGCGTACCGGTCGAATTCAAGAAAATGGTGCAGGAACAATTCATTCCCTTCCTGCAGCAAACCTTCCCGATGCCTGCGGCAACCCGCCTGCACAAATTCCTCACGCTCGGGCACGGCGAATCCAGCCTGGCCGACTTGCTGCACACCATTACACTGCCCGACGGGGTAACCCTCGGCTATCGCCCTTCGCCCCCCCATGTGGAAATCAAGGTGTTTGCCCGCGGCGACGCGGCCATTGCCGCACTGGATACCTTGCTGCCGCGCATGCGCACACTGTTGGCCAAGGCCATCGTCACTGAACGCTTTCCAGGCATTGCCGAGGAAGTTCACACGCTGCTGCGCGAAAACCGCCAAACCCTCAGCCTTGCCGAGTCCTGCAGTGGCGGCATGCTCAGCAACTTGCTGGTCGAATTTCCCGGCAGCTCCGACTATTTGCTGCATTCAGTGGTGAGCTACAGCAATGCCGCCAAAACCGCCCTGCTCGGCGTCCCGCCTGCCACGCTCGACCACTTCGGCGCCGTTTCAGCGGAAACTGCGCAAGCAATGGCCACCGGCGCTCGCAGGCTGCTGGACAGTGACTATGCGCTGGCCATCACCGGTATCGCGGGCCCGGAGGGTGGCTCGAATGAAAAACCCGTGGGTACCGTAGCGATCGCCCTCTGCGACCGCAGCCAGTGCTGGATTCAGGTCGTTGCCTTGAGCCAGCGCTCCCGCACCCTGGTGCGCACGATGAGCTGCGCGATCGCACTCGACATGCTGCGCCGCAAACTGTTGCAGCAGAATCCTGTCGTTGCCTACCCTTTCATGCCGGCCACGGAAATCCGCATGGAAATGCTGAAGGAGAGCGGTCATTAAGATTGCGTTCTCCATACGCTGGAAACTCATCATTTCCATCATCCTGCCGCTGCTGCTGGTCTCTGCCATCGTCATGGCCGTCACCCTGCAGCGCGTCTATGTCTCTGCCGCCAACACCATGCTCGAACAGCATCTGCGTGAAGTGAGACTGTTGGCGCGCAGCATCGATAACGAACTCATCTCAATGGCGCGTATCGCGGACGACAGCGCCGCCTTGCTGGGTATCGCCCCGCAATTCAGCAAAAAAGAACTCTATGCGCTGCTGCGCGCCAACGTCGCGAACCATGACCTGGTCTATGGGGCTGCCCTCGCGTTCGAACCCTTTGCGTTTGAGGCGAAGACCCGCCTGTTCGCCCCCTATGTTTATGACACCGATCTGAAGAGCATCGACCTCAGCACCCTGACCGTCGATTACACGGAAGCCTCCACCCCGTGGTATTCGCCGGTGAAGGCAGCAAACACCGGGCGCTGGAGCGAGCCCTATTTCGATACCGGCGCAGGCACCTTGCCTATTACCACCTATGCAACACCGCTAATGCGCGCTGGCGAATTTGTCGGCGTTGCCACCATCGATGTGCGCCTGGACCGACTCAGCCGTCGCATTTCAGGGCAGCTCAATGGCGCGAAGTTCATGATCATGAGCGGAAACGGGCGCTTCGTATCGCACTACAACCCCCAGCTTGGCCTGAACTCCAGCCTGCAAGAGACTGCAGCGCAGCAGGACAATCCTGCGTATGACGACATCGTGCAAAAAATCCTCGCTGGCGAAACCGGCTTTCGTGTCATCAACGAGCTGTTCCTGGACGGCGCCATCGTGCCAGGCAACACCTGGATACTGCACACGCCAATTCCGTCTGCTGGCTGGTTCCTGGCAACCGTGATCTCCGAAGAGCAGTTGATGAATCCGCTGCAGGACCAGATCAGCATTGTGCTGCTGGGCATGTCTCTTACGGTGCTACTGATTTCTGTGCTGGTCTGGCTGGTCAGTTCGCGCCTGATGCGCCCGATTAAGCAGCTGGAAGCTGCTGTCTCGGAGGTCGCACGTGGCAAGCTGGACACGCAAATCCAGAACATCCGTTCGATGGATGAACTGGGCCGACTCAGCATCGGCTTCAACCGCATGTTGAAAAACCTGAGAAAGCAGATCGAGCTGCAAAGCCAGCAAGCCACTGCCCAGAAAGTGGTGGAGCGTGAACTTCAAATGGCACGCGAAACCCAGCGCTCCCTGTTGCCGAACGAGTTTCCGCCCTTCCCCGAGCGCAAGGAATTTGAGCTGCACGCCGTCAGCGAGCCTGCCCACCATGTGGCCGGCGACTTCTTCGATTTCTTCCTGGTCAATCCGAAAACCCTGATTTTCGTGATTGCGGATGTCAGCGGCAAAGGCATGTCGGCCGCACTGGTGATGGCGGTGACTCGCACCATCATCCGCGACCTTGCCAAAAGCGGGAGCTCGCCGGCCGACATCCTGCGTGAAACCAACGAACGCCTGCGCGAAAGCCAGCGTGGTGCCGCGTTCGTTACCGTATTCCTCGGTAGCTACAACATCAGCTCGGGCCGCATCATCTATGCGAACGGAGGCCATCTGCCCCCGTTCCTGCTCGACAAGAACGGCGCCGCCACCAGCGTGGGTGAAGCCACCGGCACCATCGTTGGCATGCTGGAGAACCAGAGCTACCGCAACGCCGAACTGAAGCTGCAACCGGGTGAAACTTTGGTCATGTTCACCGACGGCTTCCCGGAAGCCCGCTCGGCGACCGGCGAGTTCTATGGCAGCACTCGTATCAAGGCCTTGCTCCAGGCCAACAGCAAGAACAGCATCAGCGAACTGTGCGACACTGCCGTGCGGGAAATCTGCCAGTTCCAGAACGACAACCTGTCTGACGACCTGACCATGCTGGTGCTAAAGCGCAATGCCACCGGATTGAGTACTTTTTTCCGCAGCAACTGAGCAGGACTTCCCAAGGGGTACTGCATCAACCGCCGGTACATTGCGCCAGATAATCCAGCAGCGCATCAATGCTCACAAGCCGTACATAATCAGCTTCAGGAATATCGACCTGCAGGTGTTTGTGCAGTGCAATCAGGAAATTCAGCCTATCCATCGAGATGGCGCACGATGCAGGCTTCCACACCGGGCAGCAGTTTGCCCATGGAGCCAGGCTTGATCGGCAGCGCTGGCACATTGGCGATCATGATGCCGCCGGTTTCAGTTTGCCACCAGTTGTCATGTACCCGCAGGCCAAATGCATCGAGGCCCCACCAGACAGCTTACGGATTCAGCGAACCGGCGGCATGCCTGAGCACCGCTCCATGCGCAATATTGAGCGCCACCGTTCGGCATACCCGCCAGTTCCTTGCGCAAAAGCTCCCAGGAAAACGTCACGCATTCACGTTTATGATCCACCAGATTCGGCTGGACCCTGGCGCGGGTGAGATCCTTGTCGATGATAGTGGGGCGCATGCACTCTCTTCAAACGAGCCTGATACCAGGCACAGGCAGTATAAGGCTACTATCCATTCATAAAACATGCCTGGCCGCATTCACTGAATTCAGGCACGGATGACTTGACCGTACTGGCATTGAAACGCGATGCTGCAAACTTGAGTACTTGAGTCGCTCCAACTGCATGCAAGGATGTAACCTCTGGCCATGAACAACCCGCAACCCATCAGTTTCGCACAAGCGCTGCGGTTCTGGCTGAAACTCGGCTTCATCAGCTTTGGTGGGCCCGCCGGGCAGATCTCCATCATGCATCAGGAGCTGGTGGAACGCCGGCGCTGGATCTCGGAAGGCCGCTTTCTGCATGCACTCAACTACTGCATGTTGCTGCCCGGTCCGGAAGCGCAGCAGTTAGCCACCTACATCGGCTGGCTGATGCACGGCACGCTGGGCGGCATCACCGCCGGTGTTCTATTCGTGCTGCCCTCACTGTTCATTCTGATCCTGCTGTCCTGGATTTATATCGCCTTCGGTGAACTGCCCGTGATCGCAGCGCTGTTTTTTGGAATCAAACCGGCGGTCACTGCGTTCGTCGTGCATGCGGCGTGGCGGATTGGCTCGCGCGCACTGAAAACTCCTTTCTTGTGGATACTGGCGCTATTGTCGTTTCTGGCTACTGTGTTGTTTGCCATGCCCTTTCCGGTCATCGTGGCGGTCGCCGCACTGATCGGCTTTGCTGCCAACCGCCTGGCACCGGACAACTTCCACGGTGTCAGCGGCCATGGCCACGCTGGCAAGGATTACGGACCGGCCCTGATCGATGATCACAGCGAACGCCCGCTGCATACGCATTATTCCGTGTTCAAACTGGGCCGCACTGTTGTCACTGGGTGCTTGCTGTGGCTGGCGCCAATGCTCGCGCTGATCGGCAGCGTCGGCTGGCAACATACCTTTACGCAAATGGCCTGGTTCTTTACCAAAGCAGCGCTGCTGACTTTCGGCGGCGCCTATGCAGTATTGCCATATGTTTATCAGGGTGCCGTGGACACAGAAGGCTGGCTGACCGCAGCACAGATGATTGATGGACTCGCCCTGGGTGAAACCACGCCTGGCCCGCTCATCATGGTGGTAGCCTTCGTCGGCTTTGTCGGCGCCTATGCCAATGAAGTACTGGGAGCGGACGCGCAGTTCCTGGCTGGCGCCATCGCCGCCACACTAGTCACCTGGTTCACCTTTCTGCCCTCCTTTGTCTTCATTCTGGCAGGCGGCCCTGCCATCGAATCGAGCCGGGGCGAACTGCATCTGACGGCGCCGCTCATTGCCATCACAGCCGCGGTCGTGGGAGTGATCGGTAATCTTGCGATGTTTTTTGCCTACCACGTGTTGTGGCCGA
>JBIIWM010000015.1:0-21795 GCA_044338875.1 Pseudohongiellaceae bacterium
CGGCATGCGGATCCCTGGCAGCCCGCAGCTCCGCATCGAGCAGCAGCGCAGAACGCTGATCTTGCCGAAAGACGGAAAAATTCTCGAAGAAGAGGTCGCGCGGATTGCAGTCGAGCGCAAGAAAACTCCGTTCGAGATAACGCCGCAGGCCCTGAGGCAACTCGCCAATCCGCCTGGCCAGCGTAGTGCGTGCTGCTGCGGGCAGCATATGCTGGTACCAGCCTCCCAAACGGGTGTTCCATACTGTCACCCGGTAGCGGTAGTCGTAGCCGAGAAACAATTCGTCAGCACCCTCGCCGGTAAGCACCACTTTGACGTGGTCGTGTGCCAGGCGGGAAATCCGGTGCAGCGGAATGCTCGAGGGAAATGCTATCGGCTCATCCTCGTGCCAGACCAATTTCGGCAAGTCATGAAAGAACTGGGCGGGAGTCATCTCCACGTCACGATGGTGAGCGCCGACTGCCTTGGCCGCGAGACGGGCATACGCCAGTTCGTTCGCCGAGCTTTCACTGAAGCCGATGGAAAAAGTCTGGATAGGACCACTTATCTCTGGTGCCATCAGCCCTGCAAGCACGGTGGAGTCCAAGCCTCCCGAAAGAAACAGGCCCACCGGAACATCGCTTACCAGATGGCTGCGTACGGCATCTTCAAGGCCGCTGCGGACTTGCTTGACGTAATCCTGAAACGTGTATCCAGGATCCGTTGTGGCGAGAGGTGGTTGCCAGTAACGATGCTTGGTCAGTCCTCTTTCCGCAGTCCAGCTGAGCGTGTGCGCTGGCAGCAATTTGCAGATGCCTTCAAAAAATGTTTCCTCGCCCGCCGTGTAACGTGCAGCAAGATATTCAGGCAGGATGGCACGATTCAACACGGCTTTGCCCGTACCCGCCTCCAGAATTGCCTTTATCTCTGAGGCAAACAGCAATTCATTGTTGTTGATACAGTAGTAAAGGGGTTTTATCCCGAGCCGGTCGCGTGCCAGAAACAGTTTTCGTGAAGGGCCATCCCAAATGGCAAATGCAAACATCCCGCGCAAGTGGTCGACACAGTTCTCGCCGTAGACTTCATAGGCGCGCAACAACACTTCGGTATCGGAGTGGGTGGTGAAGCTGCACCCTGCCCGCTGCAGTTGCTCACGCAGTTCCCTGAAATTGTAAAGCTCACCGTTATAGGTCAGCCAGATGTCGGCCTGGGCAGATCGCATGGGCTGCTGACCGCTGTTAAGGTCGATAATGGCCAGGCGGCGATGAGCCAAACCTGCCTGCCCCCTGACCACTCTCCCCGCACCATCAGGACCTCTATGCACAAGCGTTTCGCTCATGGCCAGCAGACGTCTATCCTCGACTCTGGCAGCGGGATCAAATTTGAGTATTCCGGCAATTCCACACATGGCTGACCTGGCTTGCAGACAGGCTGTCTGCAGAAGATTCTAGAAATTCCATTCACTGATGCTGCGCAGGATTGAGAGCTTGTCAGTCCCGATCCTTACGCGTTCACGATTTTCGGTTCCAACGATTAGGCCGGTGACTTCGGACTGATCCAGTACCGGCTTTACTGCTGGCGGCTGGGCAGTGGGATCCTCAACCGGAAAAATCACGGTAACGAGGCGCAGCGGCAACCTGGTCGTGACGACACTACTGAGTGCCGGTGCCTCGATGCGCTGGCCATAATTGGGTGAGAACCAACCTGCCGGAGGATTGAGCTGTGCTGAACACAGCGTCGTATCAAGTGAGACAGGTGAAAAGGTTTTCACCAACAACGCACTGTTTTTCCCCCGGGCTCTTGTCCAGCCTTCGGCTTCTTCAGCTACTGGCAAGGCTGCAAACTGGAAACGCAAATCGATACGATGTTCGGCCGCACCGTTGAGGTCATCCACCACGATCCAGTAACGGCCATCAACAAACACCACGCGACGCCGATGAGTGACTGGATCAGCAAGACTGGAGTACGCAGCATGCTCCGCATCGACTACTCCATAGCCCAGGTTTTCGGAACAACGCCTGAGACGGGCGACCGGTCTTTCGTGCCAGGAAAACGGTCCACTGGGGCGCGCCTGGCTATGATCATCGACCAGCACGGTACTATGCGCGTGACTGCTGCGAAAATAATTGCGCCAGTCAGGATCGGCCGTATAGCATCCAGTACCTGGATCAACGAGATACGCCTCACCGAAAGCGCTGCATTGAATGCTGAGCAAGTCTGCATGACCATGGCCACCGCTTACATGGCAGCCGAGCGGACCAGTATCGAAAATCAGATGATGAGCACGCCGGTCCCAACTGCTGCGCTGGACCACATAGCCACCCTCACGAAAACACTGCATCGCAGTCGATCTGGGACGTTCAGGCTGCATCAAAAGCCAGTGCGGTTTTGCCGTGGATCCGAGCAGCCAGCTTGTTTCAGGGGCCAAAGCACCTGCGGCCCAGGCGAAGAAGTTGTTATTCAAGAGTAGCGCGGCAGTCGAGAACAGGCCGGTATGGTCGCCTGGTGAGCGCCGCAGCAGAGGTAGCAGCCAACCACCGTCCGTGTCACCAATCAGCGGCACCTTGTTGTCCGGTCGCCGGACTGCAAGCAGAAAATCCAGCATCATGCCGAGACGCTCAGTCATCCATGAGGGCATGTTGTCCCCGTTGCGCTGCGCAAGAATAAAAAAATGCAGATAAATTTCAACGGTGTAGTACTGGTAGCTGGTGGATTGTTCAAAGTAGACACCGTCGGTGAAGACTTGACGCTCCATTTGCTCTTCCAGAATGTGCTTGCCGAGCTCGCGCCACCTTTCGGCCCCCTGCAGTTCAGGCAACAGCGTTCCGATGTAATACAAGCCCAGTGCTTCGCCCGTGAGGTGCGTATTGGGCGAAAAATAATGGGAAAGGTAGCGCTCGATGTAGCGCGCATGCGCTTGCATCCAGCCCAGCATAGTGAAAAGAAATTCCGGCGTAAGTGCTTTTGATCCGTCAAACAGCAGCAGCGCCCAGCACCAGGAAATCAGGCGCAGGGAAACTTCCAGCGAGCTGCTCCAGTTGATGCCCATACCAGGAGGATTGGCTCGCATCCAGCTAGCGATCAAATCGATACTGGTTTGCGCGTAACGCTCATCCCCGGTAAAACGCCAGGCCTGCCCCAGATCAAGCAGCCACTGATGGCGATTCAATTCCCACACGACCTTGCTGTCGCCAACCTGGGTTTTCAACAGAGGATTTAGCTTGCTCCAGTGCAAGAGCGGGATAGTTAAACCGGTCAGGGGTTCAGAATGCCAATTGACCGGAGTACCAAAGGACACACTGCCGTAGCCGAGGATTCCGAATTTTCCTTCACAGACTGCATCAGCATGATTGATTATCTGCTGGCGGAGTTCGGGATTGTCACTGGCGATGTCAGCACACACCACATTGTCACTGGCTCCGGCAAAGAAACGGGAAGGAGCCAGTTTCCGCAAGCGATTTTGTATCAAGTCGCAGGCGACCTTGTCTCCACCATTGGAAAGCAGCGAGATTATGCGTGCCAGCTCCACTTCTTCATGGGGATTGTCGAGCTGGCAGACAGGACTGGTCTCGCCTTCCGGTGCGGTCAAGCGTCCAATGGTTTTGAACGCTTGTTGGCGACACCGGATTGCGAGTTCGGCATGGTTCATTTGCAATAGGCGTTGTAGTTTCACTGCGATCCCCTGTCATATAGATCTGTCCAATCCCGGCTAACATGCGGCCAGGTGTACTTTTCAACTTCAGTGCGGGCAAGACGGGCCATCTGCAGCGCTTTCTTCGGGTTTTCAAGCAACGCGATGACGGCTGCAGCCAACAATTCAGGCGCAGAATGAGGCACCAGCGTGCCGGTGATTTGATGATTGACCATCGCCGGGATATCACCAGTCGGTGTTGAAATCACTGGCAGGCCCGCCGCAAACGCTTCCAGGATTGAAATCGGCTGGTTGTCGATCAATGAAGAATTAATGAAGAAATCTGCTGCGTCGTAGATCTGTGGCATGACGGCCGGTTCTACGCGCCCAATAAACTCGACGCCCTCGAGACGGGTGGACTTGACCCATTGCCGCAAGCGTTGTTCCTCACTCCCATAGCCGGCGATTGTCAGCGTGGCTTCAGGGCAACGGGTCTTGATCAAGGCAAATGCCTTTAGCGTATTGGCTACATCGTAATGAACCTCAAGATTTCGGTTCGACAACAACCGGGGCTGCAGCGGGCAACGCTCGCGGTAGTGAAAGGCAGAGGTATCAATGATGTTGCGTACCACGTGGGCATGATAGCCATGCCGGGAAAATACCTGCTGGAGATAGTGCGAAGGCACTACGATGTCATCGGCCAGGCGCAGCCAGGGATGTACACGCAAGCCCCATGTATCGAGATGATCTTGTGCCTCACCACTGTGATAGTTAAGGATGCTGCGCCTGGAAAACAGTCGCGCTGCCAACAACGCAGGTACGGGAGCCAACAGGAACGACCAGTATGCGGCTGAAAAAACGTGCACCACATCCACCTGACGCAAGCGGCCCAGGCTCGAGATGTAGAGTAGCTGGTTCAAAAGCGTGCGCAGTACAGGAATACGCCGCAGCCATCCCAGGCAGACCGGAAAACGTGGATTCACCGGTACGAACTGCACCTCGAAACCGCTTCCGCTAAGTGCGGCTGCCAGGCTTTGCGCCTGCACTCCTTGTCCACCAAGGATATCCAGGCTCGGTGCCACTATTGCAACACGGCAGGCGTGTGTTGCCTGCCGGGTGTCGACAGCAATCACTGCGGGCTCGCTCACGTGCGTACCATTTATGCCAATTTTGCCTGAGCCGCAGCCGGTGCCGGTGCCGGACGCGTAGCGATAGCGACTTGATCCAGGAATTTCCTGCACCACAATTCGAAGGAGACCAGCGTCCAGAGCTGAAGATCCAAAGGTCTGCCACGTTGCTGCAGCTGTAGCAGCTTCTCGATATACACCGGATTGAAAATCTGGCGAGCCCTGCTTTTTTGTGAGAGCAACAGGTCACGCACAAAGACATTGAGTTCGCCACGGAACCAGCTTCCGAGCGGGACCGCGAAGCCCTGCTTGGTACGGTCAATGATCGAATCCGGCAGAATGCCGCGCATTGCTTGCTTGAAGATGTGTTTGCTGCTGCCGTTTCTGAGACGCAAGGCCGGCGGTATGGTTGCCGCGAATTCAACCAGTTTATGATCGAGCAGCGGCACCCGCACTTCCAGTGAATTGGCCATGCTCATGCGATCCACCTTGGTAAGGATGTCGAGCGGCAAATAATGCTTTATATCCAGGTACTGTACTGCCGAGAGCCAGTCACTACTGCCCTTGGCGGATTCTCTAATCAGGCACGAAGCGAGTTCCTTCCACGGATCCTTCGCCAGAATCAGCTCGGCGGCCGGCGACAGGAACAGCGATTGCTGTTGTTCCTTGTCGAACAAGGTTCCCGCATCAAGGTAACGCACCGAGTCATTGAGTGCGATATGGCGCAAGAAATTGCGTCCTTTCATGCCCTCCGGCATCCCGCCACCTACTGCACCGAGCAGGGAGCGCACCATAGCCGGGATATGCTGGTAACGCCGCTCCCGCTGCTCAACACGGTATTTGTCGTAACCGGCAAACAACTCGTCGCCGCCGTCACCTGACAGGACAACCTTCACATATTCCGCCGCCAATTTTGACACCATGTAGGTGGGCAATGCAGAGGCATCACCAAAGGGCTCATCAAGATCCCAGGCAAGCTCATCCATAAGCCCGATCATGTCAGGCTCCAATATCAACTCATGGTGATCGGTACCAAAGGCCTTGGCCACTTCGCGGGCGTGGACAATTTCGTTGTAGTCCTTTTCCGGAAATCCGATCGTAAAGGTTTTGATTGGCCTGGAACTCTGGCGTGCCATCGTGGCAACTACGGCACTTGAATCAATCCCTCCGCTGAGGAATGCACCGAAGGGCACGTCACAGATCATGTGCAATCGCACTGACTCTTCCAGTTCGCTACGCAATCTCTTGATGAAGTAGTCTTCAGAATGAGCGGAATCTGGTGAAAAATTGATGTCCCAGTACTGCTGGATTACAAGTGGCTGGTTCGGCGTGATGGTCATCAGGTGACCCGGCTCCAGTTTCCTGATGCCCATGATGATACTTTGATCAGCCGGGGTCGTCATGAAGGTAAACAAATGGGCCAGTGCGCGCCAGTCAAGTTCGCGTGGAATCCACGGCAACTGAAGCAAGGCTTTCAGTTCGGAGGCAAATACCAGCTTGCCGTCGAATTCACCAAAGAAAAGCGGCTTGATTCCGAGACGATCGCGCGCAACCACCAATTTGTGTTCACACTCATCCCAAAGTGCAAAGGCAAACATTCCGCGCAGATGCTGTACGCATTCAAGCCCATATTCTTCATAGAGATGAACAATGACCTCCGTATCGGAATTGGTATAGAACGCATGCCCCTTGGCTTGCAGGTTTTCACGGAGCTCCCGATAGTTGTAGATCTCGCCATTGAGAACTACCTGCACAGTCCCGTTTTCGTTATGGACTGGTTGATGGCCTTCCGCTGGATCTATGATGCTAAGCCGCCGCATGCCGAGCCCGATCCAGTCCTTGGTGTAATAACCCTGCTCGTCAGGACCGCGCCGTACCAGCGCCGCGCACATTGACTTGACTTCCCTCTCTTCTACCGGCTTTCCACTGGCGCCAAATATTCCTGCAATACCGCACATCAGTAATGACCTCGACAATAATCAGAATTTAATCCGTGCAGTCAACCGAAGGAACGGCGTCAGCACCCACTGTGACAGCATGTATCGTTCATCATCCTGCATCGGACCAAACCATTGCAGTAACAGATAATAGGAAAGGGTGTATATCGTGCCGGTTCCGATCAACAGGAAAAGACCGGATACACCATCGACAAACAGAATCTTGAACAACAAGGCCGGCAACATGGCCAGGGTCGCCAGCAACAGTGTTTGCGCCAGTTGCTTCCAGGGCAGCAAACTGTGAAATGGAAGCGCCATCACTACCTTGATACGGGCCAGTGCCATTGCCTTGGAAACCGCAGTGGCAATAAGTGTTACGAGTATGGCTCCAGTGAGTTGGTACTGCTGCAAGAACCACTGGATCAATCCGGCAATCAGGGCGAGCCTGACCAGGTTCTGCAGAATCAGGAAACGTGTCTGGGCAAACACGCGCAGAGCGCCATCAGTAAGCAAGGTCGCGAACAACATCGACACCGTCCACACCATGAAAATAGGCACACTCGCGCTGTAGGTGTCGGTAAACAGCAGCACGATCAGTTGTTGCGCTGTCACCAGCAACACACCGACCAGTGGACAAAACACCAGAGCCAGCTTGCGGATGCTATCGAGCCAGATCGCCTTGACTGCGTCATGGTCACCAGCCAGGCTGCTTTCCCGCATATTCACCATCATCACGTTGCAGGTGGAACTCATCAGGAAATCGACCAGTGGAATCTGCAGGCAGCCGACGGCGTAAATCGCAAACGTTGCCGTATCGAAAAACCAGGACACGGCGTACAAATGGAAATTTGTTTGTACAATCTCAATCAGTCCGGCCAAACCAAACGGGATTGCATAGCCCAGATGTTTTTTCAGCGTTGCAGCATCTCCATGCAGTTGATCACCGAACTGGCGCATCACATACACTCGCATCGCCATTACTCTCAGCAGGGCAAACACCAGCGCACCTGCCAAAAGCCAGTAAAGGTCTGCAAACCACAGCACCGGCAACACCAACAAGACTGCACGAACCAGGTCGCTCATTGCATAACTGCAGGATGCCGCAAGGTGCTGTCGGCGCACCGTCATTACGATTTCCAGCACCACCGCCAGCAGCGTGAACAGCAGATACAGGCCGATCATCGGCAGGTAAGCCGCCAGTTGGGGGTTATTGAGCAGATTTGCCACTTCTTCACGCCACAGCCACAGCATCAGCAACACCAGTAAACCGGTGCTTCCAAGTACAACCAGGGTATTGAATACATAACTGCCGTTGCGCTGCGATTCCTGTGGCAAAAAGTAATAAAGGCTTTCTGCCATTCCACACTGGGCGATCCCGTACAGCGTGGCAACAATAAGAAACAACTGTTTGTAGGTGCCGAACTCTTGCAGGTTGAATACTCTGGCAAGCACGACCGGGATGGCGAATGCGGCGACAAACCCCAGGAAGCGGCCAGCCATCAACACCAGTGCCGGCCGAAACAAGGCCTGCGGCGCAGTTACTTTATTCATGTAAGTGTTTATGACTAATCTGGGGAGGCAGCCTCAAACTGAGGCTTGCTACTCAGGCAAAGAACCGGCTAACACGAGCCAACTCGTGCCCCGTGCTGCAGTTGGCATTTATCTGCAGGATCGAAAATTCCGTTGGCCTGGCAACTCATGATCGCCGGAGAAAACACGTCAAGACTGTCCATGCAGGATTTCTCCCACAGCATTTTGCGCGATACCGTCAGCAGGGAATGCATTTGATCCTGATGCCCGCAGATAGTGCAGGCAGTAGAGTAACCTGCAGCTGCAGCTTCCCGTACCACGACTGCATCGAAGCGCCCATCCGGGTAGGCCAGATGGTTGATCCGGACACCCAGGTGATGCTCCAGCGCGAGGCGCGAACCTTCCAGCTCGCGTCGCACTACAGTGGCAGGCTCGCCGTCAAGCAAGGCATGGGTGCGGGTATGCGAACCCACCGTCACACCGTTTTTGACCAGCGTGTTCAGTGCATCCCAACCCATTAACCGGAATTCCTGGAGCTGGCATGGTTGCACCTGCATAAGTCTTGTCAGAGTCCGGATATAGGCGCGGACATCGGAGGGTCCAAGGGTTTCAAGTATTGAACGGGTCAACTTGAAAGGGGCATGGATACCATTGATTCGTTGGAGCAGTGTCTTCTTGACGCGGTTGGGCAATAGCATCCTTTGAACCACGCCTTGCGGAATATTCGCGCTGACCGTCCCGGTTTTGGCTTCCAAGGTGGAGAACAACCAATATAGTTCATCATGTACCAGCAACTGAGTTGTCCCCACCAGATTGGTCACCACGAAAACTGCAGAAGGTATGCCCATGCGCTGCAGTATCGGAAATGCATTGTCGTAGTAATCCTGGTAGCCATCGTCAAATGTCACCGCTGCTACAGGCTTGCCTTGCCTGGGTGGTCCCTGCTGGATACTGGCGAGCTCGTCCAGTGAGACGAAGTCATAATGCCGGCCAAGCCATTCCAGCTGACGGATAAAAGCATCCTTGCTAACCAGCATCGATGGCATGGAATGAGTTGCGCAGGATTTGAAGTCCTCCACTACCCGATGATAACCGACCACAAACGGTGCAGCATTCCGACCACGCAGTGAACCTACTGCCCGATCAAGCCCCGACCAATGCAGGCTGTTGGCAACACCGGTCTTGAGTATCCGGCGCAGGTCAAATTTGTTTGACAAGGGTTCATGGTCATTCACGTTTCGGTCTCCTATCGGCACAACGATCAATGTCGATCAACTTCCCAGCAGCGGGGTATAAATATTCCCAAGAAGGCGTTTCAGTCCATTGGTCATGACCAGCGCCTTTTGATAAATCCTCCCAGTACTTTTGGGGGGAAACAATTCCAGGCTAATCAGTTCCCGCTCATTAATGCACCACAGGTATTTGTGTTCCGTATTGTCGTGCAAGAAATCAAATTCCTGGTCTTTTTCCTGGATTGCATGCTTGATGCAAAGCGCAACTGCAGTCATTTCAACACTGTACTTGGCGTATTCACGATCGAACGCAGCCTGGTAGTAATAACAGACTCCGTGGTAGTGGAAGGTATAAAGTGACGCGACAGGGATGTCGTCAAGACATAGAGTATGCATTCCAAGCCAGCCTTGTTGCAGCGCCCGGCGAGAAAATATTTTATGAAAATCAACCTGCTCCGGCTTTTCAAAGGAGATGGACCCTTCATGCTTTGGCTTGCGACTGGAATGCAGCGTGATAAAAGTATCCATTGCCTGCTGACGTTCCATTTCCGTTCCTGCTGTCCGGAATTCCACTGAAAATTCCTTGTGCAATCGTGTCATGTTATTCACTACATCCGCGCGATGGGTGCGATGCAGGGTATTCAGGTAGGCTTCCCAATCAAGATTGACAATCGAGGCATAGGGACAGTAATTTGTCGTCATACTCCGGGTTTTCCAGCCAGCTTGTCGCAGCTGCAGCACCATGCCCACCATGGGGAATGAGGTTTTATCGACATGTACAAACTCTATTGCGTGACCGGCCTCGCCAAGACATGTTTCGATGGCTCGCAACGAATCATCTTCGTATCTCTTGCGGAAAATGATGCCGAGATAATCCGATCCCACACTGCCAGACGCAATGAACTCCAGCATCCGGAACGGCATTGACGGCAGCAAGCGTGACGGACTGAGTGCGAGCGGTGCCAGCGCAATCAGCAAACCATTCCTTCGCACAAGAATGATATGCAGTGAATGCTTTCCCGAAAGGCATTGCCACCAGGTGTACATCCATTCCCAGGTCAGGAACAGGCAATCGGTTGAACTGGTGTTGAGCAATTCCGTCCATTCAATCCGGAGTTTACGGAACGCTTCAGTGTCATTGATGATTTCGGTAGTAATCATGATTTTCTCGCAACTCACTGTCGTAGAAATCCTGAGTGTTGGTTGTCATTGTTTCGAGCGAGTAATGTTCGCAGGCAATTCGTTTGCCTTGCCTGCCGTATTCCCTGGCCAAATCCGGGTTATCCAGCAACTGCACAATCGCCTGTGCCAGTTGTTCAGGAGCTCGAGGTGGCACCAGCAGGCCATTGACCCCCTCCTTGATCAGTTCCGGATTACCACCCACATTCGTAGCAACAACCGGAACACCGGCAGCCATTGATTCAATCAGCGAATTGGACAGGCCCTCACTATAGGACGGCAGTACAGAGACCGTGGCATTTGCCAGTACGTCCGGGGTATCGGTGCGATGACCGGCAAATACCAGCCTGTCCCCGACACCAAGCTGTTGCGCCAACTGTCGCAAGCCCTGCAGGTATTGCTTCTCCTCGGAAACAATCCCGTCCGGGAATTCAAGCTTGCCTCCTGCTACCAGAAACCAGGCATCAGGATGCACGCGCTTTACCTGTGCCGCCGCCTTGATAAAATCATCCACGCCCTTTTGCGGATTCAGTCGCGACATCATCAATACCAGCGGCACGCTCTCGGGAATTTTAAGTTCCGTACGCAGCTTTTTCTGGTCGCGGGTCATTTCATTGGTATTTCTTGCATCTTTTCCGTTGTAGAGCGCAAGATCAAGACCGTTCCGGATAAGTACAATCTTGTGTGCCTGATAGCCTTGTTCAAGCAACCAGTCCTGGATTGATTCCGCATTCACCAGAATCTTGTCTGCCAGGCTGCACACCCATTTTTGCAGCAGCTTTTGCGCTGGTGTAAGGTAAACCCCCTGGTCCCGAATCGAGGCAAGTATCAACGGCACATGGGCCAGTCTTGCCGCAGGAATCGCAAACACGTTGGAATAGAAGTTGTAGCTGTGCACTATTTCCATGCGCTGGTTACGCATAAACTTTGCAAACCTGAAAATCTGGATGAAGGTGCGTGGATCGTAGAGTTTTTTTATCTGGAATTCCGTAATCGGTACGTTCAGTGCCTCATAATCCTTGAGCAGATCACCGCTTTTCCGCAGGCCGGCGAACTGCAGATCGAAACGACTGCGATCGAGGCTACCCGCGAGTTTCAATACCTGACCCTCGGTCCCGCCGCCATAGAATGCAGTGACGACTTTGAGCAGCTTTATCCGTTTCATCAGGACAAGTCCGCTCCGTTTATTACAGGCGTCGGTGCTCTCTTTAACAGTTGATGTTGCTTTTGCAGTTGCTGTTGCTGCCCAGCCCAGATCCGTTGCACCGCAAGCGCCAACCCTGCCATGTAATAAAAATAGAAACTGTAAGCGACTGGATGGAACATCGCAGCGAGGGCGAATGCCATCAAGCTGACTTGCACCCCTTCCGTCAGACAGTAAAGACTGTAGTACTGTGGCTTCCCGCGGGTACGCTGCATGACCGTTCGGACCGCTGCCAAACATTTCCGGTAAAACAGCAGAAACAGCACCAAACCCGGCAACCCCAACTCCACTGCATATTGCAGATACACATTGTGTACTTCGGTCCAGGTCTCACCCCTGGCCTTGTTCATCGCCAGTATGTTCATGCCTGGTCCTGTCCCGATCACCGGATGGTCGATCACGACCTCGACCGCAACCTTGATGTCACCAAGCCGGGTTTGGGCGGAACCAGTGGTATCTTCTTCGATTTCCACAATTGTCATGATGCGATCGATATAACTGTCCGGCAGTAGTGGAATCCCGATCAGGGAAAGCATCAGCAACACTGGGGGCCACACTCGCTCAGGACGATCCCGCAGCAACCACAGGTAGCACATGCCAGTTAAGCCGAGCGTCAGAAATCCTGCACGCGAGAACGTAACGATGATGGCAAGCACCAACAGCGGCATGATGCAGCCCAGCAACAGCCTTACATGCGCCCTGCGCTCCGCGAGAAACAGGCCTATGCCCATTGGCAATATGAGATTGAGCATAAGGGCCATGTCATTGGGATTTGTTGTCAACGCCGAGCTATACCCTATCACTCGCGTGCTGTCGGCAAAGGACAAGCCCGAAACGTAATTTTCGATGGTTGTCAGCGCCAGTGGCACTGACAGAAGCACGAGAGTCCAGCTGATTTGCTGCAAACGGGACAGGGAGTTAATGACGTGAGCCAGCAATACAAAAACAATAAGGGTCTTGAAGTAATGGTCAAGCAAGTAAGTGACGCTGCCACCAGGCCAGCTCGACAGTGGAACCATCACCACGGCCCACGCGACAAGCGAGGCAACCAGTACCATGGCAGGTGTCCAGTCGATCAAGGGCAAGCCCTTGGCAAGACGACTGATCACATAGGCGCCCACTGCGACCGCAGCAGCCAGCAAGGCTATGCGTAGCGGCGCCAGTACCGGAAACCGCTGCTGGGGAGCCAGCAAGAGAATAAAGGTGAATACGATAAGGGCCCAAAACGCCAGTACGCCATCAGCGCCAGCATCCGCTGAGGCCTTGCCTTCGTATGCTGGCACCTGTACTGGCTCACGCCACCACGCAGGGCCGGACCTCGTGTTCACAGTCGTATTACCTCGCCATTGCCGGGTTTCAATCCCCAGGTAGCGTCACGCGTATCGACGATCAATGACCCGCAGTTCACCACATTCTGGTAGTCGAATTCAGGATGGTCCGTCAGGATAAGCACGCAATCTGCAGCCTTGAGCTCTTCATCGGTAGGCAGTCGGGCTTGTAGCTTGATGCCATCAAGATCGATGGCAGGTACATGCGGATCGGTATAGGCAATATCAGCTCCCAGTGCCTGCAGTTTGGACAGGACCTGCAAGGCAGGAGACTCGCGGATATCACCCACGCCTTTTTTGTATGCGACGCCCAACGCCATGATGCGGGCACCATTCATGCAGCGTTTACGCTGATTCAATGCCTCGTTGATCAGTTGCACCACATGACCGGGCATGGACTGGTTGATTTCCTCAGCCAATGGAATGAAGCGCGCCTCGTAATTGCTCAACCGCATCTTCCAGGTCAGATAGGCTGGATCAATAGGGATGCAGTGACCACCAATACCAGGACCAGGGTAGAACGGCATGAAGCCGAACGGCTTGCTGGAGGCTGCGTTGATGACTTCGCGTGAGCTGATTCCGAGTTGGCGGCACATGATGGAGAATTCGTTTGCCAGCGCTATATTCACGCTACGGAAAACGTTTTCATACAGCTTGGACAATTCTGCAACTTTTGGTGATGACACCTCGACCACCCGGTTGACGATAGTGCGGTATAACTCAGCTGCGAGCATCGTGCATTTTGGCGTTATCCCACCGGTCACCTTCGGAATATCCCTGACCTTGAAACTGGTATTGCCCGGATCAATGCGCTCGGGCGAAAACGCCAGGAAGAAATCCCGTCCTGCCACCAATTTCCGCGATTCGAACAGAGGCAGCAGCAACTCTTCTGTAGTGCCCGGGTAGGTGGTGGACTCGAGGATTATCAGCTGCCCCGGACGCAGGCTGGTCACCAGCCTTTCTGCAGTCGTAAGCACATAGGAAATATCCGGATCCTTGGATTTGCGCAGCGGGGTTGGAACACAGATCAGAATGACATCGCTTTCGCCCAGCAGCGAGAAATCCGCAGTTGGATGGTAATGACCGCTGTCGCTCAACTGCTTGAGCTCTTCGTTGGAGACATCGGGAGTATTGGTTTCGTAATTATTGAGATGCGCAATGCGATCTGCATTGATATCAAGACCGCTGACCCGGAAGCCTTCACGCGCGAAGGCCATGGCCAGGGGCAAGCCCACATAGCCCTGTCCGATAACCGTGACGTGGGCGTTGCGGCCGGCAACAAGATCCAGCAGCCGGGTGAAATTGTCGGATTCAGGCTGGATTTGTGGTTCAAATGCGGTAAGTGCTTTTCTCATGGCGAGTTCTCGGTGCTGGTGGTGAAAGGAGCAAGCCTGGATTGAGTTCTCCGGCAACAGCAGTTATGGACTTTATGGAGGCTTTGGGCGCACTGCCATGCCCTAGCAACACTGTCCTGACCGTTTCCAAAATGATGCGGAGGTCAAACCAGAGTGAGTAGTGCTTGAGGTAATAAAGATCAAAACGCAGTTTCTCGATTTCTTCATTGATGTTGTTGGCATACTGGTAACGTACCTGCGCCCAACCGGTAATACCGGGCAGCACGCTGGTGCGCAATGAGTAGAAAGGGATCGGAATTCCGCACTCGGGCATGTTGCGCGAAACCAGCACAAACAATTCAAAGTTGCTGGCAGGATGCGGCCTGGGCCCCACCAGGTTCATGTCACCTCCCAGGATATTGAAGAACTGTGGCAGTTCATCCAGCCGGAATTTTCTCAACAGCCGGCCAATACGGGTAATACGATGAACATTGTCGCCTTCCCACTCCGACGTGCGCTCCGTTGCTGTTCGCATGGTGCGGAATTTCATCAACTTGAAAGTCTTTCCACCCAGGCCGATACGCTCCTGTACAAACAACACCGGCCCGGGAGAATCCAGCTTGATCAGCAATGCGATCAGCAACAACAGCGGTGCAGACAGAACCAGACCGATCAGGGCAAAGAAAATACTGAGCTGGCGTGTTGCCAGCAGTGTCAGGCGCCCGGGGAGGAAGTCATCCGAATAGATGACCCCTCGCGGCGAAAGCGCTTGTATCGGCAGCTTTCCGGTAATTTTTTCATAAACGGATTCAGCTTCTTCAATTTTTATTTTCCGGCAGACCCTGGCTTCCAATAACTGATGATCCGAAATTCCTTCGCGGTTGTGCGGCAGTGCAACGATGATGACCTGAGGTGTTTCTTGCTGGATTATCCGGTTGATATTTTCAAGTGACCCGAGCAACGGAGGCACACATGAGTTGTCTGCCACCTGGTTATCCCAGGCGACAAGGCCAATGATGTGGTAGCCGAATTCCGGGTGCCGGGCGATTTCTTCCAGTAATTCATTGACGAATTCTCCCGTTCCAATGATCAATGCCGCACGCTGGAGCTTGTGTTTTTTCATAGACTGGATTTGCAATTCCATCAGTAGGAAATTGAAGACAAGCTGGAGCTGCCGGCTTCAGCGGGGAGATGAATTGCTGTTGAAAACCAATCCGATGACCTTGTCCTGCTCCAACAGATTGAGACTGTCTTCAACCATCCTGGACTGGGTATGATCTGCCCTTATCACGAACAGAAAGCCATCGACCAACCTGGAAATCAATTGCGTATCCGGCAAATGGAGTACTTGTGCAGTATCGAGAATTACATAGTCATAACGCTCACGCGCCTGTGTCAGAAATGTATCCAGACGGGTTGCGTTGAGCAGCTCGTAGGGCGAGGCAACTGCTGCGCCTGCCGTGACCAGGTAAAGATTGAAATCTGCCAGATAGTGAGTGATTTCGACATTACCCAGTTCAGGATCCAGTATCCACTCGCTGATGCCAGGCCCGTCAAGAGCCGGCAAATTCAAATACTCGCGGATACTGGTCCCAGGCTGGCGCAGATCCAGATCAATCAGCAACACGCTGGCCGCCTTATCCTGCGCGAGAGCTCCTGCGAGGTTGATTGCTGTTAGCGATTTCCCGTCACCTGCCAGGGCGCTGGTTACCCCAATCACGCTGCCGGATTCCTTCCGCTGCTGGTCTTCGATGACATGTCGCAAGCGGTAATAGCTTTCCGCTTCAATCGACGCAGGCGTTAACAGACAAACCAGCCGGGAGTTGATCCGGTCGCGTCTGGGGATTTTCAACAACGTTTCGCCACGATAGTGACCCGGATAATTCACTTCCTTGATGGTGGCAGTGGAGGACTGGAAGCTTTTCGGATTCACACTGCCAACTATCGGATTATCAATCATGGTTGCTGCCTTTTTGAGGTGTCCGTTCATTCTGAAAGCATCCACACAACCTGTTGGGCCGAACTACCAGCGACCTGGGAATAGAAAACCAGTAGCAAGATACCGATTACCAGAATAATTCCCCTGAGCACAAATCTCAGCATAAGGCGCCATTTGTCGGCACTGGTCTGGATGTTGTTGATAACAGCCAACACTGGAATCCTGGTAAAACGGCGAATGTCGGCATTGCTGTGAAAACTTGTGTCAACCTGCTCAACGAACAGCCCTGCTCCGCCCGCAAACCCGGTAGCGAGCACCAGGACAAGGAACATCAACCGCATTTGGTTCGGCGCAGACGGGAAATCACCCGGGATTGCGGCCTCCAGCACCTTGAATTGCTCGTTCTGTTGCAGTTCAAGTGACTCGGCAAGTCGCGCGTTCTGGAATTGTTTCTGCAAGGCAAGATAGTCTTCACGCGCTGTATCGTAGTCGTATGCCAAACGCTTTAACTGCTGGTCAATGAACGGAGTGTCCTCAATACGGGCCACCAGTTCGTCAATCGTCTTTTGAATGGCAACCTCTTCCTGTTTGAGTGTCGCCAGCTCCAGATCAATCTCGACCGGATTCTGGAAGGTTTGTCGCCGGGTAGCATCTGCGTCAGGCCCTGGAGCCTGGTCGCTGGCAGCCAGCTCCAGTTGCAATTCACTGATTTCCTTTTCGAGGCGGATGACCTCTGGATAGCTCGGGGTATAGCGCTTTTTCAGTTCAACAAGATCATGTTCAAGCCGGTCCAGACGCAAGCTTCCAGTCAATCCGGCAAGGGCATTTTCTTCACCATTGGCATTGTTGCCAAACAACAACTCATTACGACGCGCGGACAATTGTATTTGTTGTTCGCCCTTCAACCGCAACTCGGTGTTGAGTCGTTCCAGGGTTGCCAGATTGATTGACTGCTGTTCCGGCAATTCTCCCATATGGCCATTCTTGAATTCGTTGATACGGTTTTCTTCCTCCGACAAGCGGGTTCGCGCTTCATCCATCTGCGTGCGGATGAATTGGGTAGTTCTGATCGCCTGCCCCGTCCGTACCTGCTCATTTTCAGCCTTGAAGCGCGCAGCAAGGTTGTTGACAACCTGGACAGCAAGCTCAGGATCCCAACTCTGGTAGGCGATTGTTATCGAGTAGGTGGAATTCTGGCCCCACTGGGGCTGGGCGGAAGCCCGCTGATCGATTTTTATATCCTTGCGAAAGCGTTGGATCACTGACTCTGGAGAGGCCTTGGTCCGGATGTTGGCATAGAGGTCAAACTCATCTATTACCTCCTGCAGCTGGGAGCGACTCAACACGGCTTGGGTGATGGTGCCGAGCCTGAGTTCAAGCTCGTTGGGCGCCCGTTCCATCACAAGACTTTCCGAAATCCCCTCCTGACCGAACAATAGCGTCGTGGACGAAGTAAAGAGGGAAGGCAAGGACAGGACAAAGCTGGTCATGCTGCAAAAAACCACAAGGAAACAACATATAAGCAGCCACTTGCGTCTTCGCCATTTCTCCAGCAGCGCCTCAACAAAGGAACTGTTTGTCAGTACGTCTTCTCTCATCGCTGTTCACCTCTCATCTTTTCTTACACCACTCTCGAGTGGCCAAAAATGTCTAGGGCACGAGAATGATGTCACCAGGAAAAACCAGCACCTTGTCATCGGGATTTGCCGACTTGAGCATCCGGCGATAATCAAAGCGTATCGTCTCGGTACTGCCCTTGTTGGACCTGAGAATGACAATGTCGTTGTTCGCAGCAAACTCGGTCAATCCACCGGCTTCTGCCAGTGCATCCAGGACGGATACCTGGTCAAGAAATTCGAATCTGCCCGGTTCATTGACTTCACCCAGCACTGAAACCTTGTAGCTGTGCACCTCGTTGACCACCACCGCGACTTCACCGGGTATGATGTTGATGTATTTGCCCAATGCTTCTTCCATGGTCTGTTGCAGCTCCATGGGAGTGAGGCCTACTGCCTCGATATCGCCGACCAGATCGAATGAAAGCATGCCATCAGGCCGCACGATTACGGTCCGGCTGAGATCTTCCCGGTTCCACACGCTGATGGAGAGAACATCTGAAGGACCGATCCTGTATTCCATTACTTGCGCTCCTTGCATCTGATCAGCATCAAGGCTGGCTTGTTCCTTCTGCGTTTTGGATGACGCACAACCACCTGCCAGGATGGTAGCGACCAGCACGAACAGCACTTGCAGGTTTGCGCCCCCGCTATTTTTTCCCACACTTGCCGTAATGATGGTGGCATCACATGATTTGGTGCGCATTGTTATCCCGCCATGATGAGTTGAAGGGTTTTTACCTGAGCTCGGCCCGATTGCGCCGGGGGTACGTGAGGGTCAACCCCAGCATCACCACATTTCGCTCTACCGAACTTTCACTGCCATCTTCGAAATCAACCTGCTGGTGACTCAGGTCATATGAAGTTGTCAATGACACTGCATCGTTGACCCTGTATCTGAGGAAAATTCCGACCCGATAGATTTTCACTTCAAACCCGTCCTGCGAAACATCGGAGTAGCCAGGCATCAGCTGCATCTCGAACTTGCTGCCAAACCTGTGCACCAGGGTGGCTGAAACAGTTTTGTTCTCTACCCTGCCAACCTCGCCAAGCAGGGTTGTTTCATTACGCTCAAATCCCAACGCTACTTCGCCATTCAAATAGGCATGCTCAAGTGTCGCTAGAAACAGCGGTTTTACGGTCTCGTCATAATATCGGGGACCCAACTTGCCGCTGACGACAGTCCGCGGTCCCAACTGATGCTCCAGGCCTACCCACGCATACTGGGAATTTTGATCTGCGGCCGTTACAGCCGCGGCAGGTACATCAAACTGGTAATCCCTGTGTGCATAGCCATAACTGATTGTGTTTTCAGCAGACAAGGCCGTTTCGCCTGCAAGTTCAAGCTCCTGGATTTCACTCTCCACCGATCCAAAGAGTTTGTCCTTTGTCAGCGTATAGGCAACAAGGCCAGTGGTAGTGTTGGTGAAGCGGTATTCAAACTCGGGATTAAGGTTATTCCTGCGGGCATCAGTACGACCAACCAGCAAGCCCGGCACAATCACTGATCCCGTTGGACTTAAATCAAGTGGCGTATTGGTCAGCGTATAGGAGGCATCAGTACTGAAAGTCATCCTGGAATTCGGCAAAAACTCGATACGGGCATCGGCAAAGCGACGCACCATACTGGAATCGAGTTCCGGATATTTGTCATAGGCCTCGGCGTCAAAACTGTAGCGGCTGCCTATAAACAAGGTTTCCGTGTCATACCCGGCTTCAAGCGCCGGACTGAGCCGAGTAAACAAACCTGCCTGTTCGTCCTCGATTGAAAAGAACAGGTTGTCATCATGGCCTTCAATCAGGGAGATCGAAGGAATCACATAGAAACCATCCTGCCCGTATGCCGTCCCGGGCACCCATGCAATCAGTACAAGAACAAGTGCGAAAAAAATACCAGCAGCAGCTTTCCCGCTGCTGGTTAAGGGGACGCACCTGAATAAAACTTTTGTTGGAATCATCAAACTCGCTCCACATCGGCGCAATCAACTTTTACAGCAACACTTCTCTGCAAGAGTTTTACTGAAATAACGAAGAGTCCATTGGGTATTTCAGAATCCACCAGAATCCCCTGCGCATTGGCGAGCGAACCCCTGGTAATCCGTACTTCGCTACCGGTGGAAAGCCACGGATATGGCATCGTCGGAAGATGACTGTTCATTACCAGCTTTATGGACTGTATTTCGTGGTCGGGGATAGTGGCCAACTTGTCCCAGCGTTCACCCAGAATGCTGACCAGCCCTTTGGTATTGCAGATATCCAGGTAGGCTTTCTTGTCGACCCTGTGCCGGAGGAACAGGTAACTCCTGAACATTGGCGCCTGGCAAACCGCATGTCCTCTCCTGCGGCCCGACCATTCACTGATCATCGGCAGGAACACTTCGTATCCCTTCGCAGCCAGTTGCCCTGCCACATTCTTTTCATGATTGCTGCGGGTCCACAACACATACCAGCCCTCGCAGGGATTGGAGGTATCTGCCAACCCCGGGCATGCCTCAATCAGCAGGGAGTCATGGGTTTTTTGGCTATATGAAGTATCCAGCAAAGCTTCGCCCCTTCAGTATCGGTCTTTGAATCCCGATCTGTTTTCAAGCACAAGTTATTCAACTGGGCAAAGAATATGTTACGACGCGCAGGTACGCGATAAAGGAAAACCCTGATTTCAAAATGGAAATAACACTAGGAGCAGAACCGGGAAAACAGAAGCAGGATTTGGGGACGTTGGACAGGGATTGGAGCCTGTAATTGTGCTTTCTGCAAACTACATCAACAACAGGATAAAGAGCAATGCCAGGCACGGGATGTTGCGGTCTTGGCGCGTCAGGGCATCAAGCCCTGCGCGCCAATCTGCGAAAAAAGGTTCACTGACGTGGCAGAGGGTGCTTTTGGTTGTTCTTGAGTAGTGAAATTGACTGTGAATCGACATAAGGCAACAAGCGATCGGTCTCGCGCTTTACTATCATGTAACACTCACATGTCAACTTCTCCAGCATTGCGCGGTCAAGTACCGTGATTTTGCCGCGTGTATATTCAATTGCGCCCAACTTCTGCAGTTTTCCTGCAGCTTCGGTGACTCCTTCGCGGCGCACTCCCAGCATGTTGGCAATCATTTCCTGCGTCATCGCAAGGTGGTTATCGGGGCGGCGGTCAATCGACAGCAACAACCAGCGGCACAATTGCTGATCCAGGGTATGGTGGCGATTGCACACGGCAGTCTGTGCAATCTGGGTGATCAGGGCCTGCATATAGCGCAGCATCAAGGTCATGAACTCGCCATGACGATTGAACTCGTTCTTGAGGTTCGGTTCAGACAAACGGTAGGCTGAACCGGCGCTCTGCACGATCGCGCGACTGGAGGTGCTCTCACCACCCATGACCACGGCGAAGCCGACGAGGCCATCATTGCCCACCAGGGAAATTTCTGCCGATGCACCGTCTTCCATCACATACAGCATTGAAATAATGCAATCTGTCGGAAAATATACATGACGCAAGTTTTCACCTGGCTCGTACAGCACTTTTCCCAAGGGCATTGGGATTAACTCAAGGTGAGGGAACAATCTTGTCTTGACTACCTGGCTCAGGTTACCCAGGAGTTGATTCTGTTCTGGAGAACTTACAGCGTTGCTTTCTTGCATGGAATACGAGGTCCCCTGAAAAAGCTCGCATTATGCTTACCTTGCCATTTAGCATATGTACGTTAGCACACATATATGCCTGTTTTTTGTGCGCGGGGATACAGCCCTGTTAATAGAGAATTAA
>JBIIWM010000154.1:0-7034 GCA_044338875.1 Pseudohongiellaceae bacterium
TAGTGGGCCGGTGGTCTACGAGGGAGTGGATGCCTTGTTGCGCATCCCCGGCATCTCCGTATTCTTGTATGGAAAAAAAGAAACGCGCCCGCATCGCAAGATGGGTCACATCACCATTCTGGATACGGATATGGAACGCCTGCTGGAAAAGGTCGAGCAGGTCAAACGTGTGGTAAGAGTTGTGAGTATCTGATTATGAGCAAAGCACAAGTCGGGATCATCATGGGTAGCAACTCCGATCTTCCTGTCATGCAGGAAGCGGCGGATATCCTGCAACAGTTCGGTATTGAGGCTGAGCTTTCCGTGGTATCGGCGCATCGTACGCCTGAACTGATGATGGATTACGCCGCTACTGCGCGCAAACGTGGCTTGAAGGTGGTCATTGCCGGTGCGGGTGGTGCAGCACACTTGCCTGGGATGGTGGCCTCGGTGACTACTTTGCCAGTCATCGGCGTGCCTATCCTGTCATCCAATTCCATTGATGGCTGGGATTCCATCCTGTCCATTCTGCAAATGCCGGCCGGCGTACCGGTGGCAACGGTGGCGCTCAATGGTGCCCGCAATGCCGGTGTGCTCGCGGTGCAGATATTGGGTGCCAACGATCCTGTTATCGCACGCAAGCTGGATACCTACAAGAAAGCGCTGAAGAAAAAAGTACAGGATATGAACAAAGCCCTGGCCTTGCCCAAGGCTTGAAGTGCAAGGACGCGGGCAAGGAACCGATCAAGGGACCGATCAAGTTACTCTGACCCCTTGATTCCCAGCGTATTTGCACCCCCCCCCCATGGACAGTCCGGCGATGGCAGTGTTGCCACGCCCGGTCTTGCTCTCGATATAGGGCTTGATGTCAGTGCGGCTCATCTCCATGCCTTGGCCGAACGGAATTTTCGGGATGTCATTGCTGGCCAGTTGCACCGTTTCGGCATTGGGTGCGTATATACCAAAAATAGTCTTGTTGTCGGCGCTCAGCACAGGTGAGACGACGCGCCCGGTTTCAAGAGCAGCCTGGGCCAGGACACAACAAGGTGAGAGAGCCAGCAGGCTGGCTAACAGCAGCGAGTTCTTGGTCAAGGATCGGGCCCAGGCATCTGCCCAGGCGCATGGGTCATTTCCATTTTTGTTGTTATGACAATCGATCTATAGAGTAAGGCAGGAGTTAATGCAATTGGTCAGGAATCCGAATCCGCAGGGCAAGGGGCTGGTCCCGGTACTGCAGGGTTTGCAACAGCACTGGGTCCGGACCCAGGTGCCTCCGAAGCAGATCGACCAGATCTCGCTGGAGCTGTTCACCTCGATGTTCGTGCTGCAGAGTGAATTCAGGTTCAACCCGGTGCCGGGCCAGGACTACTGGCTCTATGCCGTGGAGGCGTCCTACCGGCTGCTGCTGGTAGGGCCTGATGAGTGGACCAGCCCGTATCCTGGACGCTGCATCGGGCGCTGTGAATTGCAGCAGGACCGCACCTGGACGCTGGAGCTGGCCCCCGAGGTCGCTGCCGACAGCCAGCTGATGGCCACGATCGAAGCCCGGCGTGAGCAGTTGCAGCGGGCACTGGAGGGCGCGGACAGCCTGGAAGACATCTTGCCGGACTATGACGACGAACTGGGTTACTACGGCAAGGTAATGGCCTTTATCCTCGGCAAGTCGCTGCGTACCTCGATGCAGCTCTCGGGCATCAACGCGCTGAGCTACGAGCAGGCCAAGGGGTTACTGACGCAGGATCCGCCAAGCAAAGGTAACCAGGCGGTCACCGACTCACCTGAGCCGTAACCGCGCGGCCCAGGCGCGGCTACGGCGCGGGCAAGGAATGCTTCTTGAAGACCCAGTAGCGCCCCAGCAGGAAGCCATTCATGGCGACCAGTGGCAATGAGACCAGTTTCCCGGCCAAAACATTGTCCACCGTGATTACCGAAAGTTCTACGCAGAGCATTGTCAGCAGATAATTCAGCACCACCAGCACGCCAAAGCGAACTAACGAACGGCGCGAGTTTTGTGCCTTGAAGGTTACGCGCTGGTGCGAAAAATAATTGAAGATCAACCCCAGGATGAAGCCGACGCTGACCGCACCTGGGTGTCCCACGCCCGCGACCAGCAGCGCCTGCATGGCGCCGATGTCGATGCAAGCGGTAAGGATGCCGATGCCGATATAGACCAGGAACTGACGGTAAATCAAGCTAGGCATCCCGTCTGCGCCGCGAAATCACCCGACGTGGGGTAGACGCGATGTCGTATGCCAGAAAGGAGAGAACGAACTGCAGCCCCATCAGCAAGGGGAGCGTGCTCAACATCACCGTGCCTGTCGATGCAGTGATGCCGGTACGATTGGACTCGAGCCAGTGCACGCTTCCGAAGAGAATGCCGAACAGCATCATCAAGATGCCCAACGGGAGTTCGATGGAAGCCAGTGACATGTCGCGCAGGTAATAGTTGTAAAAAATGCGCTTGCCGAAATTGCGCAGGTGCTTGACGAAAAACTCCCGGACGATCGAGGAAATCCTGAGGTTGCTGATTTCGTCTGCGTACCTGGCGGACATCGGGATGTCTACCACCACGGCCTTGCAGATGTTGAGCCGGAACAGCATGTCCGATTCGAAGAAATAGCGCTCGCTGATCTTGTGCAAGGGTAGCCGCTGCAGCACCGAACGGTGAATGGCAGTGTAGCCGTTGGTCGGGTCGAACAGGTCCCAGTAGCCGGTCGAAAGCTTCGTCATCAATGAGAGCAGGGAGTTGCCGTAAAGCCGGATTTTCGGCATGGCCTGGATGGCCTCCAGATCAAAAAAGCGGTTGCCCTTGGTGTAATCCGCTTCGCCGTCGATGATCGGTGTGATGAAAGCGCTGAGCAGGGCAGGATCCATCTGGCCATCGCCGTCTATCTTGACCACGATATCCATGCCGTCCGTGAGCGCGACCTGGTAGCCGTGCATCACTGCACCGCCAACGCCGCGATTGTCGGGATTGGTCAGCACGGTCACGCGTGGATCCTGGCAATTTTGCCGGATGAAGTCACCACTTCCATCAGGGCAGCAGTCATCAACTGCATAGATTTTGCTGCATTCCTGGCCGATGCCGGCGATGACATCCAACACATGGTTTTTCACCTTGTAGCAGGGAATGACGACAGCCACATTGAGCGAGGGAACTGCGGTCGTCATGTCAATGAACCTCCAGTGTCAGTTGGCTTGCGGAAATTTCTTCTGTCTCTGCACCGTACATGGAAATTGCAACGGTATCGGTGTTCTCCGGTACGAACACGGTCTCATGGTAGTCCGTTGCCTGCGGCTGGCAGGGGATGAGGCGTCTGGTCGGGCTGCTTGCGTTCCATGCCAGCTCCAGCACGATCGTGCCTGAGTCCTGACTGCACAGGAAGCTGCCTCCTACCCTGAGCGCGGTGCTGCCTTCCAGTGTCAGGCTATGCAGCAAGTGTGGCTCCTGGTCCAGCCGGATGTCCGGACTCTGCCAGGCCTTGCGGTAGTTCACGTCTTCAGCGGTCAGCTCGTACAGCACCACGCCCGTGCTTTCCTTGAGCGGGAGTGCACTGCGACTGAGATAGTTTCGCAGCAAGGGCATGCCGGCTTGTGACATGTTCCAGACCACATAATCAATGGCTTCCTGCTTCAGCGCCGCTGCCAGATCCGCGGCATTCTTGATGGCGTTGGCGCGGTCGCGCCGATGGGGCGCATACCACATTGGATACCAGGGGTCTCCCTGCAAGATTGCGCCAAAAGGCCTGTCTGGCTGGTACAGCACGCGGCTGCCCGGCGCTATCTGGTTGACGTGGACAGTCATGGTCTTTTCAACCAGATAACCAGGGGTCACTGCGTCCCGACCCGCTGCAGTGTAGACAGTGCCCGGAGGAATGTTGAGCAGGTAGGAGATGCCCGGATAAAACCACAGGTTCAGGGCGATGCAGGCCACGATGCTGGCCAGGGCCGCGCGGCGTTGCCACTGCCACTCCTTGTTGTGCAGAAGGAGGGTAGCGATCACGAGTATAGCGACCGGCAAGACGGGAAACAGGTAGCGCCAGTATTGCGTGTTATAGAACATGGCGAGCCCAAATCCGCACAAGGGTACGGTCACTGCCCAGGCTTGCCTGCGTGGCAGGTGCTGGAACAGCGAAAAGAGTCCCAGTGGCAACAGGAACAGGTACTGGAAACCGGCAACGAAATTTTGCGATTCATAATGGTCTGAGGTGGTGAAGAACAGGTTCCAGTAACTCGTAAGATTGAAGCCAGTAAGCCAACGGCCATCGCTGAAATTCCAGGGGTCGTTGTAAGGGGATTTGAAAATGCCGTTATAGAGCGGAAACAGCGGATTTCCCGTAATCCACCAGGCTGTCAGGTACGAATGCATGGCGACAAAGCCGCACAGCAGGATAATGCCTGCGAAAGCCAGCCGGCTTTGCATTGAGTGCCTGGACCAGTCGGTTCTTTGCAAGGGCCATTGCTGCCAAAGGGCCGGCAACAGCAGGGACAAGCCCAGCACGATCCCGGGCACTTTGGTGGCGCAACCCAGAGCTGCCACGGCAATCAAGGCGAGCAACTGTTCCCGATACCAGCTGCCCGGGACTTCCAGCAGCAGTCGCACGCCGATGCTGGCCAGCAGCGCCATGAATAATTCCGTCTGCAGGGTAACCATAAGGTTGCCCAGCAGCGGCGTGCTGGTGAAGAGCACGAGCAACAGCAGGCAATCGCGTGGTGGCACTTGCCAGCGACTGAGGACAGCCCACAGCTGCCGGGCAATCAGGACGAACAGGCATAAATTCATGGCGCTACGCGCATCTTCTCCTGCCACCAGGGAAATGATGGCGTGGATGAGATCCAGTGCGAAGGGCGCCACTGACCAGATTTGCGCGAGCACGTCGAAGGTAGCGTAGTGCAGCCACGCCAGCTCAGTCCACAAACGCAGATGCAGGGCGTTGTCGTCGCCAGAGAGGGTGGGCAACAGCAGGTAGCGCGATACACACCCGATAACTGTCAGCAGGACGGCATACTGGTAAAACGGTATGCGCCCGGCACTGGCGTGCAGGGCATGGTGCAGGCTCGCTGGCACCCGCACGAATGCTTCACGCACCTCTCCCCGCAACAGGATCAGCCATGGCAGCAGTTGCAGTATCCGATACAGGGCCGGGTAATTCACCGGGTAATGGAGGAGGGCACCAAACAGTGCCATTTGCAGGGCAAGCCCCAGGATCAGGGGGATTGTCAGCAGCGGCCTGTGGTTTGCCTCTGGAAATACCAGCAAGAGCAAGGCTTGGCCATAGCACCAGCAGGCGCCAAAGAATGTCAGGGCAGCGAGGGCTTGCAGCCAGCCGAACCCATGCAGCAGATACAGGACACCGGAGGCCAGCAGCAGGGTGCGGGAGTGCGACGGGAGGACTAGCTGGAGCACGATGCCCAGAGCAAGGAAGCCGCCGCCCCAACGCACCGCATCGACCCATAATTGCGATAACCAGTAAGAGGGTACGCTGGCGCTGGTGGAAACAATGCCGAACAAGACCAGCAGCAACGATATGGCCAGCAAACCTGGAAGCAGGCGATCCGCTGTAACAAGTAGTTGTTTCATTATTGGCTGCGGCTGATCCAGGATGCGTAAAACCAAAACAGGGTACCCAGATAGGCGGCAGGCGTCTATTTTTTTCAAGTGTTCCTGTCGGTCCGTTCCGGTATAATCCCGCCGCCCCGAAACGGCATCCCCAATTAACTCACCAATCAACTCAACTAACGGATACTGCAATGTTCCAATCGATCGAGCGTCGCCCGCCTGATCCTATCCTGGGTCTGTCCGCGGCATACAAAAACGATACCAATCCCAAAAAAGTCGATTTGGGTGTTGGTGTGTACAAGGACGAAGCCGGCAACTGCCCTGTCATGACAGCAGTGAAGAAGGCGGAACAAACGCTCTGGAACACGGAAGATTCCAAATCCTACATCGCCCAGGCCGGCCCGGACCTGTTCATCAAGCATACGGCCGAACTGTTGCTGGGTGCTGGTCATGCAGCCCTGAAAGACAAGCGTGCCCCTGTGGTGCTGGCACCCGGTGGTTCCGGTGCCTTGCGCGTCGCTGGCGAGTTTGTGACCCGCACGCTGCCGGGTGCCCGCATCCTGGTAAGCGACCCGACCTGGAACAACCATATTCCGCTGCTGGGTTCCGCCGGTCTGAAAGTGGAAACCTATCCGTATTACGATTATGCCAGCCACTCGATCAAGTTCGACGAGATGATGTCCAAACTTGCTGGTGCCAAAAAAGGCGACTTGGTGCTGTTGCACGGCTGCTGCCACAACCCTTGTGGTGCTGACCTCAGCCAGGACCAGTGGCAGGCCGTGACTGAAGCTGCGCTAAAGCAGGGCTTCACCCCGTTCATCGACCTGGCTTACCAGGGCCTGGGTGATGGTGTTGCCGAAGACGTGTACGGACTGCGCCTGATGGCCAGCAAGCTGCCTGAATTGATCATTGCCAGTTCTTATTCCAAGAACTTTGGCCTGTACCGCGAACGTACTGGCGCTGTCACGGTAATCACCGAGACTGCTGTCCAGGCAGAAGCGGCGCAAAGCCTGGTCGTTTCTACCGCGCGCGAAATGTACTCGGTGCCGCCTGCCCACGGCGCTGCCCTTGTCGGCATGATCCTGGAAGACGCAGCGTTGAAAGCCGAATGGGATGCCGAACTGACCGAGATGCGTGATCGCATCAACGGGTTGCGTACCGAACTGGTCGCCAAGCTGAAAGCCAAAGGGGTAGACCGCGACTTCAGTTTTATCCAGAACGAGAAGGGCATGTTCTCCTTCCTGGGCCTGACGCCGGAACAAGTGAAGCGCCTGACCAACGAGTTCAGCATCTACCTCGTGGGTTCCAGCCGCATCAACGTGGCCGGTATCAACAAGTCGAACATCGACTATCTGGCAGATAGCATCAAGGCTGTGTTGTAAGCATTCTTGACCAGCTCATCCAGAAAGGCGCTACGGGCAACCGCAGCGCCTTTTTTATTGACTGAATGTCGGGCCCTGCTCTCCAGCCAGGCAGGGTAGAGGTGAAGGGCTGG
>JBIIWM010000155.1:0-6980 GCA_044338875.1 Pseudohongiellaceae bacterium
CCAGTTCCACCATCGACATCAAATTGTCCTTCACATCCTGCAGCGTCGACGGTCCGGTATTGCCGGCCACATCGTTGGTACCGGCCATGATGTGCACGGCGTGTGGCTGCAATGCGATAACGTCGGCACGGAAACGCAGCAGCATTTGTGGCGTGGTCTGGCCGCCGATGCCACGGTTCACATGGCTGCTGTCGAACAGCGCAGGATCGCCCAGCAACCAGTTCTCGGTGATGGAATCGCCGATGAACACCAGGTCGGGGCGTTCACCCGTTGCCAGCACTGCCGTATTGTCGGAGCGAAAGCGGCAGAGGTTTGGCCAGTCCTGCGCGCCGAGTCCACGGTTGGCGGTATTGAAGGCAGCGAAGTCCGGATTCCGGATCAGACCCTGGATGTCGGCGGGGCCGAGCGTGCGCGGCTCCATGAACAAGTCACCGAGCAAGACCCGAACACTGTCCGGCATCGTCACGACTGGCGGACACGGAGCGTCGACAATGCCAACCGGCACGGCATCAGCCGCCCTTGCCAACGGTGACAACACGGCCAGTGGTGCAAACAACAACACGGCGGTAAATGAAACAAGGTAATGGCTACGCAACATGACACTCGCCTGCTTTGCAAAACCGCCTCAGCGGCAGGAAAAACTCGTGGCGCTGGCTGGATCGCCGCCGTCATAGCGCGCCACTAACGGATACGGACACAAGGGCCGTGACACATCAGGAAAGGCCTTGCCCTTGGCGGTAACGAGATCGGGCGCCTTGTCTTCCTCCACCCACTGCTGGATCGCCGTGAGCAAATCGAATTCATCAGTGGACTGGCCGCCGCCGCAATGCGTCATGCCGGGAATCATGAAGAGACGCGCCCAGTCCTGCGGACCTTGCTCATCGCGTGGTGTCAGCCTGCCGTACCAGTCCAGCAAGGGACCGGTCCACATGGCCTGGTCACCAAGACCGAGGTAGGCGATGAGCTTGCCGCCGTGGCCGGCGAAAGTGGTATGCAAGGTGGCTACCGCATCGTTGATGGCCGCGGTTTCCAGAGTGGCCGCCATTCCGCTGTCGAAGTCGAAGGCGAGCGGATCGAGCTCAGGTTGCATCGGCGTGAGAATGTAATTGCGCAGCGTATCGCGTCCCAGCGAAGCATTGGCCGGCGGATTGTTGCCACTGCCCAGATGCATGCCGCGCCAGGTCGGCTGCGCGATGCCGGTGTCGTAGAACGTGGCGCCGTACAGCGATTCACCGCGCGAATTGCGCGCGCCGCCGATGATGTCCTTCAGCGCCGTAATCTGTGTATGCGAGAGACACTGTTCAGGGCTGAGGTTGGTGGCACTGCTGCACTGCAGTTCGACCGGATCGAAGCGGCAGGCTTCGAAGTCGTTGATCATGCCATCGGCGAGGCCGTCGAGCGCGTCACAACGCTCCAATACGCCATTGGCAACAGCCTGCAGTTGCACGTCGCTGAAGAGCTGTGATGTTTGTGGCACGCCATTGGCATCACGCGGCGCATGTCGCGTGACAGTCTGCAGGCTCCATATCTGGTTCACCACGAGGCGCGACAGATTGAAGGCAGCGTTGCCGGCCACCACACCATCGAATTCAAGCGGCAGGCGCTGTGCCGCCAGCATGGCTTCGCGGCCACCGGTGGAACAGCCCATGAAATACGAGTAGTCAGGCTTGCGCCCGTAGTAATCCTCGATCAGCGCCTTGGCTTCATGCGTGGTACGCGCCACAGCACCATAGGCGAAATCGTTGCGGGCCTGCTGATCCACGCCAAAGCGTGAATCAATTGCATTCAGGCCGCGATGGCCACCATCACTCGATACCACCGCAAATCCGCGCGCCAGTGCTGACGGTGCGCCTGGCACAGTCCCGAGCGCCGGTGTGACGGAGCCATTCATGCCACCACCACCCTGGAACAGGAAGCGTCCGTTCCAGGCCAAAGGCAAGCGCAGTTCGAAACCGGTGCCGTAGCTGAGGTTCTCAACGCCAGACTCGCGTGCATCCAGCACAACCTGGAAGCGGCAATGTGCCGGCAGGTCGGCAGTAGCACCACCCGGCCCGCTGGGCACAGGGCCGGCTGCGATCCATTCAGCCACATCGACGCGGAAAGCGGGGGTCGACAAATCCGTCAGCGCAGCACAGGCAGCTTGCGCATCCGGCTCCGCCGCAATGGCTGGCTGCCACAAAAACAAAAAAGAAAACAAACTGCTGCTGCAGACTAACTGCACAGTGGTGGTAATGCGCTGCATCGCTGGCTTCCCCGTCTTGATAACGACCGTTCAAACCCGGCCTGTTCTGTTTGATGAATCAAATCTAACCTAGTTGCAATCGTTTGCAAAGCCGGCGAGGATGCTCCCGCACTGTCACAAGGAGAACTCCCTATGCGCCTTGCTCGCCTGCTCGTCCTGCTTTGTCCCTGTCTGTTCGGCGCCTCCTTGCAAGCCCAGGAGCCGCAGTGGGTAGCCACGTGGGGAACCGCCACGGCACTGGCCTTGTACAGCCCGCCGTCCTGGGTTCAACCGCCGCCAGCTGACAAATTGCCGCCCAACCCACCGCCTTCGCCGGTCGTCCCGGTGCCACCGACTTTCGCGGAACAAAGCCTGCGCATGATCGTGCGCAGCAGCGTGGCCGGTGCACAGCTGCGACTGCAATTTTCCTCTGCGCTGGGCACGTCGCCCACGCGGCTAGGCGCCGTCCATGTGGCGCTGCACACCGGCAATGGCAGCATCGATGTTGGCAGCGACCGCGTCGTGACTTTCGGCGGCAGCGAGAGTGTCACGCTGCACCCCGGGGCGCTCGTGGTCAGCGATCCGGTAGATCTCGCGTTACCACCGCTGAGTGAAGTAGCCGTGTCAATCTACCTGCCTGAAGTAGTGGACACCCGCTCGTTCCACGAACTCGGCCTCAACACCACATATGTCGCACGAGGCAACACGGTTGGTGCTGCCTCATTCGCTGCGAACGACACGAACCGTTCGTATTTCTGGCTGACCGGCCTTGAAGTGCTGGCACCGGCGGGCAGCGGCAGCATCGTGGCCTTTGGTGATTCGATCACGGACGGTTATGCCATCACGCCGGACCTGCATCGTGCCTGGCCGGCACTGCTCGCGCAGCGGCTGCAGGCCGATCCCGCCACAGCGCGGCTCGGTGTGATCAACATGGGCATATCCGGCAATCGCGTATTGCGCGAACTCGTGGGCAGCAGTGCCCTGACGCGTTTCGACCGCGATGTGCTGGCGCGCGGCGGCGTGGAATGGATGCTGCTGCTGGAAGGGATCAACGACATCAACTTCACGGCGCTGCCCGGCGTGCCCGTGAGCCAGCAGACTACTGCGGAAGAACTCATTGAAGGACTGTCGCAGCTGGTAACGCGCGCGCATGCGCGCGGCATCAAGGTGATGGGCGGCACACTGTTGCCGATGGGTGGGCTCTGGTTGCACAACCCCAACACCGAGGCGCTGCGTCAGGCGGTGAATGCCTGGATCCGCACCGGCGACAACTTCGACGCGGTGGTAGACTTCGATGCCCTGATGCGCGATCCAGCCAACCCCGAACGCCTGCATCCCGACTTCGACAGCGGCGACTTCATCCACCCCAACGATGCTGGCGCTGCGGCGATGGCAGAGGCCATCGACTTGCAGGTGTTTGCCCGCTGAAAATTGAGCCCTACTTGATGTCGGCCATATTGAAGATAGCCTCCATATGGTATGCCACCGCTTGGCCGCAAATAGGTTCAGCGCAAGGGGCCGCTTGGGGGAGCTGTCTTCGTGCGGCGAGCTCCTCAGCCACTCCCCCAACCGTCCCCTGTTGGACATCGAGTGTGCGGCTGTCTTGCACTGAAGGTGGAAGGACGTCCACGCGCACTGGCTGCCGAAAGGGACCCGGTTGAGCGATTCTGGCGCGGAGCAGCGAGGACAAGCGGAATCGGTCAAGCGGGGCCGTGCTCCACAGTAACTTCGTGGACGTCCCACGCTGATACCACGGCGTCAACCACCGCACCCCCGAAACAAAAAATGCCGGTGTTGTGAGCAATCACGCCGTAACTGCACCCTGAATCCTGCTTCATGTCACTTGCGGCAAGCTGCTACCATGCCCACATGAGTAAACAACGCAAAAGCACCACCATGGCCGACCTTGCCCGCCTCGCTGGCGTGCATGTGTCCACCGTCTCGCGCGCGCTGGGCGACAGCCCACTGGTGGAACAAGGTATGCGCGACCGCATCCTCGACCTGGCACGCGAGCACAGCTATGTGGCGAACGCCGCCGCACGCAACCTGCGCGCCGGCCGCACCGAAACGCTCAGCGTGGTAATTCCGCTCGCGCATGAACGCGAACAAGTGCTCACCGATCCCTTCTTCGCCAGCATGCTGAGCCACTTGGCTGACGCCATTACGCGACGCGGCTACGGCATGCACCTGCAGAAAGTATTGCCGCCCATGCAAGGCTGGCTACAACGCATCGTGGCCGAGCGCCGTTCCGACGGCATCATCGTGATTGGCCAGAGTACCGAACATGAAACACTGCAGCAGGCCGCGCGCACTGCCACGCCCTTCGTAGTGTGGGGTGGTCAGTTGCCGAAGCAACGCTATTGCGCGGTGGGCACCGACAACGTACAGGGCGGCAGGCTCGCGACACAGCACCTGCTCGGTCTGGGCCGTCGCCGCATCCTGTTTTTGGGTGATCCTGCAATTCCGGAAATCCGCTTGCGCTGTGATGGCTACGAACAAGCACTCGCGCAGGGCCCGACCGGTACGGCAGTGGCCAGCATCGTGAAAGCACACATGACACCTGATGCGGCCAGCGCCGCAATGCAGGCATACCTGAAGAAAGGCAAACCCTTCGATGCCGTGTTCGCCGCGACCGATCTGATTGCCATAAGCGCCTTGCGCGTGCTGACAGCCGCAGGCAAACGTGTTCCGGACGATGTGGCCATCGTCGGCTTCGACGGTCTGGAGATGGGAGCGCATGTGCATCCTACGCTCACGACGGTGCAACAGGATCTCGCACGTGGCGCAGAACTCCTGGTCGACCTGCTGCTGAAACGCATCGGGGGCAGCGAGGTCAAATCAGTCACCATGCCCGGCACCCTGGTCGTGCGCGAATCTTGCGGCGCACAGCGCCAGGCGTTTGGACGCAGGTAAATATGCCTGGATTTCAGGTTCAGTGTGCTGCTGCGAGCCGTGCAGCAGCCGGTTTGCGCAAGCAGTTCCAGAACAAGCCGAGGAACAGCAGCAGTGCAAAGCCGGTGGCCAGCATGAAGCCGTAGCGGATATTGCCGAAGGCATCGCTCAGTGCCGCCATGGCGAGTGGGCCGATGGCGGCGGCAAAGGCAGTAAAAAACAGGATCAAACCTGCGATGGCACCGTGTTCGCTACGCGGGAAACAACTGATACCTTTTGAGTTCAGCGTCGGATACAACACTGACATGAACAGGCCGGACAGCGGCAGCAGCCACAGTGCCCAGGCTTCGCCGCCGGCGAGACTGCCGGCGAAACACAGCAATATGGCAAAGGCCAACACCGCCAGCACCTGGTCCCAGGCCAGGCGCTGCAACAACCAGGCGCCAACGAAACGTCCTGCGGCACGCAGCACGAAGAACAGTGTCAGCGCATAGGTAGCCAACCAGGGCAGCGAGCCCTCGTAGTCGGCCAGCCATGTCGGCATCCACACATAGATCGCCACTTCCACGGCCACATACAGCATGATCAATGTAGAGAAGCCGAGCGCGTAAGGATTCTTCAACAGCTCCAGCGTCTGCACCAAATTGCCCGGTGTCGCTGTCGTGCGCTGCAAGCGTGGATAGTCCACCTGCAGGGCGGCGAGCGTAAGCAGGCAGCAGATACCGGCTGCGGTCACGTACAACCAGGTCCACGACAGTCCTGCCTCCAGCAAGGTCGCCACCAGCGCAGGGCCCACGATGGCGCCCACCGCAAACCAGCCTTCCACCGTGTTCATTAACGAGGTGTGCTCACGAGGGCTCTTGGTGATGTCGCCGACCAGGGCCAGCGCACCCACCTTGAACACGCTCACACCGACACCGGACAAGGCCAGCAGCAGCACGAAGAACCCGAAGCTGCTGCCGAAGATGAACAGCAGCGAGCCGACGCCATAGAGAAGCAGGCCCAGTACGATACTGTGCTTGCGCCCGAGGCGATCTGCGAGAAAGCCGAAGCAGAGCCCGCCCAACGCGATCGCGATCATCGGCACGTAGTGGAAGGCGCTGGCGGCGCTGAGCGAGAGCCCGAACTCGTCGATGAGCGAGGGAATGATGCTGCCCACCGCGTCCGTGGTCATCGCGAACATGAAGAACATCATGCAGGTGAGCACGCGGATCAGGCGTGCAGACGATGGCAGTGCCGTGCTGTCTGTCATGATGTTTCCCTCTTGTCATTATTCTTGTTGGCGTGGCGGCTCCCTGCCACAAATTGCGCTTTACGCTGTTTGCAAACGATTGCATTATAGGGCCCAGTCCTGCAGCGGCAAGCGGCCTTGCGCTGCCAATGGCGGACACAAGAACAATAACCAGCAAAGCCCAGGGGAAACAGCATGATCATATCCAGTCTGCGCAACACCTTTGCCCAAGCCAGTGTCACGCTGCTCGTGGCGCTCTGCGTCACCGCAAGCGCCAGCGCACAGCCGCCGGACAACGGCACCAACAGCCTGCCCGACAACAGCGGCACCGGTGCGTTTCCCGCAATGAAAGAAGAAATCGACAGTCTGCCGGCCCATGTGGTCTACCGCCCGCGCGATTTCGATACGCTCGGCGCACAGAAACTTGGTGTAGTGGCCTGGGGCAACGGTGGCTGTTCGGATGACGGCGCCAGCAGCCGCTTCCATCTGCTGGAGCTGGCCTCGCACGGTTATCTCGTGATCGCCAATGGCAACATCCTCAGCGGTCCCGGTGCACCGCCGCGCGAAGCTGCCGAGCCCGCTCAACCAGGGCAGATGGTCACACGCACGCAGGCTGCCCAACTCATCGAAGCCATC
>JBIIWM010000156.1:0-6979 GCA_044338875.1 Pseudohongiellaceae bacterium
GGTGGAGGCAAACTGACGTAGCGACTAATGATTTCGGAGAGCTTGCCCACCCAGAGATTTTCCGGTGGCGGTCCCCAACAGCAGAACACCACGCGTGCACCCTGGCGCAGCATACCGTGCATATTGCGGAAGGCAGCGACGGGATCATCGAAGAACATTACCCCGAAGCGGGAAAACAGCACGTCATATCCTGCCGGGCTCAGCACCGCTGTTGCCGCATCGGCACAGTCGAAAGCGGCATTACGCGCCCCGGCAATCGCAGCACGTTGGCGGGCGGTCTCGATCAGCACCGGTGAAATGTCCAGGCCCAGTGCGGCACCTTGCGGCCCGACACTGATGGCAAGATCAAGGGTGGTATGACCACCGCCACATCCGATATCAAGCACACGCTCACCCGGCTGCAAGGCAGCAAGCTCCAGAGTGGCCTGCCCGATCGGGGCGATCATGCTTTCAAACTGCTGCAAGTAACGGTTCCATTTTTCACCCATGGCTCCCGCCCAATCGTGGGCTTGCATCACCGCTTGTTTTTCAGTCGCAGTCATAATTTTCCTCTATGACAAAGTTGCTGGTACAGCGTGAATATAGGGCATGCGACGCCAAAGCTTAAGAGGAACCTTAAAATTCCAGTTTATTTTTGCCCTGTAACTTTTCAGGCAAAACGGCCAAAGCTGGCTAAACTCCAGTCACTACGAACTTCAGGGAGGAAGAACAGTGGCTATGATCGATGCAGGCAATCATTCCGTACCCTTGCATACGGCAAGACATAAACGCACGCTGTCGCTCTATCGCTGGTATGTATTGGCCCTGTTATGGGCGGTGGCGCTACTGCGGTTTGTCGACCTGCAAATACTCGCGGTCCTGCTGGAACCCATCAAGGCAGAATTCCACCTTAGTGATACCGAACTTTCGCTGCTGGGAGGACTAGCCTTTGCGCTCTTTTACGGCACACTCGGGCTGCCTGTTGCCTGGTTGGCCGATCGTTATAGCCGGCGCAATATAATCGCGTTTGCCGTTGCCCTATGGAGCCTGATGACAGCACTGTGCGGACAAGCAGGCAGCTTCTTCTGGCTCTTCCTGGCACGCATGGGCGTGGGCATTGGTGAAGCCGGTGCCTATCCTCCCTCCACTTCCCTGCTCGCCGATTATTTTCGCCCACAGCAACGTGGCCTTGCCTGTGCCATCCTGGCGTCTGCAATACCGGTTGGAGTCTTCGTTGGCTTTATGGTGGGGGGCGTAGTGGCCCAGCACTCTGGCTGGCGTGCAGCCTTTGGCCTGGTAGGGTTGCCCGGTGTGGTGCTGGGACTGCTGGTGTTTCTCAGCGTGCGTGAACCCAGGCGTGGCAGCCACGATGACACCAAATCCGAAGATTTGCCGCAGGAACCCTTCATGACCAGTGTCCGGATACTGTGGCAAAACAAGCCCTATCGCCATGTCGTAATGGGGGCATGCCTGTTTACCTTGGGTGCCGCAGGTTCAGGGGTATGGATTCCATCTTATTTCATCCGCTTTCACGGGCTGAGCAGTGCCGAAGTCGGTATCTGGATGGCGGTGCTTTACGGAGGTGGTGGCTTGCTGGGCGCCTTGTCCTCCGGATGGTTGGCGGAGCGGGCAGGCACTGTTCGCAAGGATGGGTTGGGCAAGTCACGCTTGTGCTGTTATTCACTGATCTGTTGTTTGCCGCTGCTTCCCCTGATCTTCCTGAATCCGGATCCACGTCTGGCGCTGGGTTACCTGTTCCTGATGACAGTGTTGATGCACATGAACACCGGCCCGGTGCTGGCGCTGCTCCAACAGTTGGCTGGCTGTGAACGGCGAGCCATGGCTCATGCCATCTCAGTGCTCTTCAGCAACCTGCTTGCCTTGCCGCTGGGACCCATGTTTGTTGGCTTGTGCAGTGATCATCTGGGCCCACGCTTCGGGCCTGGCACCCTGGGATGGGCAATTCTGGCATTGCTTCTGGGGGCCTGGAGCTGCTCGGCCTGGCATTTTCACCAGGCAACCCGGGCACAAGGCTCTGCTGCGGCAGCAAACAGGGCAATTTCTTGAAGCAGTCGACAGTTTTGCAGAAGGGTCACTAAAGTTTTCAGCAAAACAGTCGTATAGACAAGGACCTGAGAACCATCCTGTGAATCGGAGGGGTATACATGAAAATCTTGTTTAGACCACAAGCGTGCTGGCTGCTGGCACTGATGCTGGCTAGCCTGCAGACAAGTGCACTTGCCGGCAGCCTGCATGAGGAATTCGCTGAAGACGATGGTATCACCGTTGTTGTCGATGAGTTCCTGGAACAACTCAATACGGATATACGTATTAATCACATCTTTTTCAAACAGGGCGCCGCCAACTTCAGGGCCTATTTGTTGCAGCAGAGCTGTGTCGAATTCGAAGGTGTGTGTGCAGCCAGTTCCGCCAACATGGCCGCATTGCCACTGCAACTGGGCATCGACAGCACTGAGGCCAACATCCTGCTACAGCATCTTGATGACGCACTTCAGAAACGCCCACTGTCATCGGTAACCAGACAAACCTTGTTGCAAAAGCTCATACCCACCATCCGGAACCCGGCCAACGAACAACCGCTGGCGATGCTGTCGGTGAACGGAATCGAATAGTTGTCCTGGCCTTCCCGGGCAAAATGTTTGTATCCGGACCAGAAAACAATGCACGAGCTTGCAAAGTGATTTGCCAGCCTCCGGTCTATTGGTGAAGAATGAGTCCTGCTGCCTCCTGAGGAAAATACCATGGCCGAAGCAATCACCATTATCCTGAACGGGAGTCCTGCTGCTGTCAGCTCTGCCCCGGACACTCCGTTGCTGTATGTCCTCTCGGATGAACTCCAATTGCTGGGTCCCCGGTTCGGTTGTGGACTGGCCCAGTGCGGTTCCTGTTCGGTGCTGGTCGATGGTGTGGAAATCCGTTCTTGTGTCACTCCACTGTCTGCGGTCGCAGGCAAGACCATCACCACGCTGGAAGGTCTGCCCGCCCTGTACGCACAGGCCAAAGGGCTGGACAAAATACCGGAATACACTCCCTTGCAAACAGCCGTGATTGAGGAACAAGCGATCCAGTGCGGGTTTTGCTACAACGGCTTGCTGATCAAGGCCACGGAATTGCTCAACAACAATCCTGAGCCCAGCGAAGCGGAAATTCGCACGGCGCTGAACGGGCATCTGTGCCGTTGCGGCACCTACCCGAAACTGCTGACTGCCATTCAGAAAGCCGCAGCAAAAATGGGAGAAGGAGCATGAAGAAGTCAGATCTGCTTACCCTGAAGCGCAGGGACTTGCTGAAAGCCGGCGGCACCCTGGTCGTTGGCTTCGCGTTCATGCCAGGCCTGCACGCCCAGACCAAAACGCCGGTAGCAGGGCCACCGGATCCGGAACAGATCGACAGCTGGATCGCCATTCACAGCGACAATACGGCTACGGTCTACATCGGTTTTGCCGAACTCGGCCAAGGTTGTTCCACCGCGCTGTTGCAAGTGGCGGCCGAGGAGCTCGACCTCGGCATGGATCAAGTCAGCACCGTCGGTCTGGACACCCACGTAACTCCGAATCAGGGCGGCACCTATTCCAGTCAGGCCATGCGCCGGGGCGGACCGCAGGTACAGCGGGCAGCGGCGGAAGCACGCCAAGCCTTGCTGGCACTTGCCGCTGAACGCTTGTCACTGCCTGTGAGCAGCCTGCGCGTGGAAAGCGGTATCGTGTCGGGCAGTGGCGATGACAACGCCTTCACCACCTATGGAGAATTGATCGGGGACCAAAATTTCAAGCTCGCATTTACTGGCAAAGCTCCCCTGAAAGATCCTGCCTCCTATCGCCTGGTGAGCAAACCGCTGCCACGCAAGGACATTCCACTCAAGGCCAAAGGCACTTACCAGCACATGCAACACCAGCGTCTGCCGGGCATGTTACATGGCCGCATCGTGCGCCCCCGCGGCCAAGGCGCTTACAAGGACGGCATCCAGATTGTGTCGGTCAACGAAGCCTCGCTGGACGGCATTCCTGCGCGTGTACTGCGCCAGGGCAACTTCCTCGGCGTCGTGGCAGAACGGGAATGGGATGCCGTGCGCGCCGCTGCAGCCTTGGAGGTGCAATGGAACCAGCCAGAATCACTGCCAGGTGATGGTGGCCTGTTTGCCCATATGGAGGCAGCGACAACGACAGATCGTGTCGCGCGTGCAGAGGGTGATACCAGTGTCTTCGGGTCCGCCCCCTTCAAAACCGAGTTCGCGGCAAATGGTCCCTACCAGTCGCATGCTCCCTTTTCTCCCAACTGTGCTCTGGCTGACGTGCGCGCCGACAGCGCACTGGTGCTGTGTTCGACCCAGGATATCTACAACACGCGCACCTCCCTGGCGAGCCTGCTGGGACTGGAGCCTGCGCAAGTGCGCGTGCAATACCATGAGGGTGCCGGCACCTTCGGGCATTCGTGCTGGGACGATGCCGCGCAAGCAGCGGCGCTGTTGTCACAACTGGCAGAACGTCCGGTGCGCGTACAATTCATGCGCTGGGATGAACTCGGTTGGGATACGTATGGCCCGGCCCATGTCGGCAAGGTAAAAATCTCTGCCGATTCACAAGGCAAACTGCTCAGCTATGAGTACGAAGGCTGGCAGCATCACTGGAGCCTTATCGAAACCTCTGAGCAAACTGCAAAAGGCACCCCGGCCGCGGAATGGCCTGCATTCCCCGCTCAGCAGATCAACCCGCTGGTATTGGGCGGCATGTACCAAATCCCGAATATCAACCTGCTGAATCACCATGTCGATGGCTTGAACTATCTGAAAGGTGCATGGCTGCGCTCGCCACTCGACTTGTCCTTTACCTTTGTGTCGGAGCAAGCCATCGACGATCTTGCCTTCCAACTGGGCCAGGATGCGTTCGAGTTCCGCCGCAATAACATCAGCGACGAGCGCTGGCGCGGTGTGCTGGAAGCCGCCGCCCAGTCTGCCAACTGGCAATCACGTCCCGCTGCGCAAAACCTGTCTGGTGCCCAGATGGTGCAAGGTCGCGGGATCGGACTGGGTACCCATCTGGCATCGTGGGGTGGCGCGGTCGCGGAAATCGAGGTAAACAAAACCACCGGCCACATACGCGTACTGCACCTGTATGGCGCCATTGATGCGGGACTGGTGGTGAATACCTCCAATGTGGAAAACCAGATCATCGGGCAATTGGTGCAGACTGTCAGCCGCATGCTGCTGGAGGAAATCAAGTTCAATCGCACCAATGTCACTACACTGGACTGGGGTACTTATCCGATCCTGCGCATGGCGGATGCACCCAAGGTGACAGCGGTCATTGTGCAGCGGTTGCAGGAAGCGCCGCTGGGTGCGGGTGAGGAAGTCATGGCGGCGGCCGCAGCCGCGATTGCCAATGCCTTCTTCGATGCCACCGGACGCCGACTCAACATGTATCCGATGACACCGGAACGGGTATTGGCAGCACTGGCTTAGTCACCAAAAATCTGCACCTGCGCGTGACTACCCGTTGGTTGGTTGGTTGGCAAATACGTACTGCACGACACCAAGCCCCGGCCTATTCCACCGGGCACTTGAAGCCTTCCGGTTTTACTGCCAGCACCGAGCAATTCAGGCCCTGCAAAATCTTCTCGGCCGTGTTTCCGATAAAAAAGCCAGCTATACCGGTACGACCCACGGTGCCCATCACAACCAGATGGGTGCCATGGTTTTTGGCGAAACGCGGGATTACGTCTTCCGGTTTGCCCTTGATCAGATGCACACCAGGACTCAGGTCGGCATAGTCTGCAGCCATGGTTTCCATGTGCACCCTGGCGGATTCGCGCACATCCTTCAACAAAGCCTCGACCGTCTTCATGCTGCGGCTTTTTTCTGCGGCCTTGATTTGCTTTTGGTAGCCCACGAACCAGGCATGCAGGATATCCAGAGAGCCCTCGGCTTTGCGTGCGATGGAGGCTGCCAGATCGATAACAGTGCTATCAAGATTTGCCCTGCCCGGCTCGTGCCGCACCAGATCCACAGCGGCCAATACTTTCGATGCCTTGATTTTCTTGTGGCCTTTGAGAATGAGCACAGGACAAGGGCATTTGCGCAACAGATTCATGTCGAGAGTGCCGAAGAGCATGCCTTCGATACGACTGGTGCTGCCACTGACCTTGGCGACCAGGTCGTGAGCACCGGCCTGCACCTGACGAATGATTTCGATATAGTCCGTTCCTTGACGCACAAGGCTGGCCACTTTCAGGTTTGGCAGCAACTTGCGGAGCCGTGACACCATTTCTTTCAAGGCGGCTTCACGTTCCTTGACGATGGTTTTCTGCAATTGGACAAGACTGCTGGCAGTTTCAGGCGTTGACAAACTGATTGGGGCGTCAAGAACTACATCAATGATGGTGAGCTTGCCACGCACCGCTTGAATATCTTCTGCCAGATGTTGCAGCGCGGCCATTTCACCTTTGCTGCCCTCGGTAACGAACAGAACATTCTTGAAACGTTGCATAACACCCTCTCCTGTTGTCTTGAGTGTACCGATTGTATTGAGAGTTCACATATAACCATTACACCGGTTTTCCCACTGCTTGACCAGAATCAAGACCGCAGCCCCGGGTCGTCAGGAGTTCAGCTCTCCAACCATGCAAAAATGCTGTGAGCAGTACTGCAAGCCTGTGCAACCTGTGGTTACGGGCCAAATTCTGATTGTTCCGGCCCAGCCGCACCTGTATCATAGTCGTGATACAGATTAGATAACGGATGCTTGGCATGAAACTCCAGATCGATAGCAGCAGCTCTACCCCGGTGTTCCAGCAAATCGTCGATCAGCTGCATTTCATGATCAACACCGGAGAACTCAAGCCGGGTGAAAAACTCCCATCCATCCGCACCATCGCAGCCGACTACGAGTTGGCGACCAACACAGTGGCGAAAGCCATGCGACAGTTGGAGTTCCGCGGCATGATCCAGTCACAGGACCGGGTTGGCTACATCGTGGTAAGCAAG
>JBIIWM010000157.1:0-6960 GCA_044338875.1 Pseudohongiellaceae bacterium
CACTGTATAGGGTCCGCCCGCAGTCATTTTTTGCGATGAATCCAGATTGTCTTGTGACCACTGGCCCGAGAACGCGAAGTACAAGCCGTCGTTTGCACTCAGGGTTTGAAGCCGGGCGAGGTTCACATTCCATTTTGAGAAGTTGCCACGGGTTTGCGCAGTTGCCGTATCGGTTTGCAGTGCCACTGCATTGTCGAAATCGACCTGGCCTGCGGTCGCGCTGATATTCCATGCGCTGACGGCACCGGACAGGAAGCCATCGCGGGCATCGCCCGCAAGACTCACGGTCCAGTTCGCGAGGCTTCTGTCGGTGCGTAATGCTCCCACATCAATATGGTCGCGCAGTTGCAGCTGGTCGTGCTGCAGATGGCTGTAGAGGTTGAAATTACGGCTGCGCACCAGTGGGTGCTTGGCCCAGAGGCTTGCGACCTCGGCAGTGCCATTGGCAGAGAGTGGTGCAAGTGTGTCGCCCAGGGTGTAGTCGAGAGCTGACCAGGCACCGCCAAGACGGGTGCCGCGGCCATTCAGCAATGTTTCGTAGGCGAGGCGGCCGTATTTCAGCGCGCTACCGGAGCTGAGTACGTTTACGCTCAGTACATCGCCGTGCTGCAGCGGATTGATGAAGTTCAGCGTGCCATTGATGCGTTCCCTGCCGGTGTAGGCATTGCCATAACCATCCACCGCCAGCGCGCCGGACACTGTTGAGGTCGGCGTGGTCTGTACCTGCAGGTCGGAACTGCCGCCGCTTGCGCCTGGCAGCAGCGTTGCAGCAACGGTGACGCCGGGGATGTCGGAGAGCAGTAACAAGGCATTATCAAGCCTGGTCTGGCCAATCGTTTGACCGTTTTGCAGCGAGGCAAGTGTGGCCTGCAGCAGCGGGTCGTTTACCCGGCTGCTATTGTTGAGGCTGATCTGGCCGTAGCGTGCTTCGATGATGTCGATATTGACCACGCCGTCCTGGATTGTCTGCGCGGGAATCAGAGCACGTGCCAGCGGGTAGTCATGGCTATGGTAGTAGTCGGTGATACGCGCGATCACTGCATTCAGCTCGGCCAGCGAAAGGCGGGAGCCTTCAGCATCTGCGAGGGCTGCACGAATTGCACAGTCTCCTGCGCCGCAATGTTGAAGCTCTGCCAGTCGAGTCCAAGGTACGGGCTCGTTTGCACAATGGTGGTCGTCGTACCTGACTGCGAAATGCTGCCAGTGCCGGCAGTCAGCTGGGCGTCACCAGGAGCGGCTTGGGTAAGACCCGCAGTAAGAGCCAGTGCGGCGGTGGCAAGCTTGCGCCTCGAACCCTTGCCGCGCCCCCGTGCAGTTTCGGCGACGGCCATCCAGATGTTGCGGACAGGACTCCAGATGAGCCGATAGATGCGGTTCATTGATGCGTGGCAATTCATGGCGTCACTCGCGTTGCAGGCTCGTGCAGAATTTATCTGCCAATATCCTGCTGCTGAAGTACGGCCCCCTTGGTTCTTGGGGGGGGAGTGTAACGCGATGGTGGGGAGGGAAATGGTCAGGGCTTGGAGAAACCTGCAGCCCGACCATGATCAAAGCGTACCTGAAGGTACTCGGTACACCAGGGCAAGTCCAAGTAAAACGGTCGTACCCCAAATGCTTTTAATACCTTTGCTCAATACTTTCTGCGCTTGGAGGCCGATTTTTCAAATCAGGCGGGTTGCAGGAACACCACAATCTGCCAGGGATCACTGGGGTTGCTCTCGGTACCGGCAATTTTCCATTGCGGCCAGCGTTTGTTGATGAAATCAAGCGACATGCTGGTATCGCCGTAGGTAATGTCGCCATTGATGGGAGCGCGGAAATGCGGCATGAACGCGAACCCCTGTGTTTGATGCTGCTCTTTCAGCAACTCTTTCGAGTAGCCTTCGACCCAGCCCTGGTGCAGGTCCCAGTATTCGGGAGGACGGATGGTAATGGCCAGCAGCCCCTTGTCATCAATATGGCGACGCAGTACTTGCAGCGCAGCATCCGCCGTTCTTTCAGAAAGATGGGTGAACACGGAAAAGGCATAGATCAGATCAAATTTTTCCGCGAAGGGCAGGCTGGTGGGCACATAAGCACCTACAGCAAACTGTCCGAGGCAATGGTGCTGTTGGCACAGTGCAATCGAAACATCCCAGGGATCAACCCCATAGATCTGTTCCGGATTCACATAATGCAACAGTGGCCGCGTGATGCGGCCCCAGCCGCAGCCGAAGTCGAGCACGCGTCCCTGGATGGAATGTTCCTGATACAGTTGACTGCCCTTCTCGAGCGAGCGCACGAAATCAATGGACTGGTTCAACAATGCAAGGCCGCAAGTGCCAGTCCAGTTGCGCTGGACTTCGTCGCTGGGCATCGACGGCAACCAGCTTCGCAGCGCCGGAGCGAATTCCGGGATGTCGAGCAGCAGTGCGGAAAATTCCTGCAGTGACAACTGTCGCAATATCGACAATGCTCGCGTGCAGTCGCCTTGGGCCGCGGCCCGGTTGGCCTGCAGGACCAGCTGTTGCTTCTGTTCGGCGCTCAGTACCGGGTCTGTTACTGCCTGTTTTCCTGCCTGCGTCATATGGCCTCTGGTTGTGCTCGCCTGGGCCCTTGTGGCCAGCCGCAAATATACACATACCCCGAAATTTTTTCGCGAGCATGTGCGGCAGTCTGCCAAGCGGTTGCACGCTGTTGACGCCGTGGTGCTGTCCTGGTGCCAAGCCTGGTCAAGCCGCCTCTTCGAATCCGGCTTAAATAGCGCTAAAGTGCGCGCATCCTTTTTTGGAAGCCGGTGCGCATGAAACGCTCTCAAACCCTTGTCATTCAGTCCTGTAGTCCAAGCCAGCAGCAATCATGGATGGCGCAGTGCCTGGACAGCGTAGAGCGCTGGTCCAAGGCCAGTTATTTTGACTACCGTTTTATTGGTGACGAGATCTTCGAACAAGTACCGAAGTGGTATCTGGAAAAGGTCGGCAAGAAGAAGCCGGTAGCCACCGATTACGCACGACTGAAACTATTGCTGCGCGCGCTGGCCGAGGGCTACGAACAGGTGATCTGGTTTGACGCCGATGTGCTGATCTTCGATCAAAGCCTGAGGATCAATTTCAAAGGCTCCTGCGCCTTCGGGCAGGAAGTATGGGTACAGGAACACGAGGGTCGCATGTCGGCGCGGCGTAATGTGCATAACGCTGTCTGCGTGTTTCGCCAGGAGTGTGTGGTGCTGCCATTCCTGATTCACGCGGTGGAGTCGGTGATGCAGCGGGTAGATCCGGCATACATTTCACCGCAGATGGTGGGGCCGAAACTGCTCACTGCGCTGCATTCCATTTGCAGCTTTGACTTGCTGCCGGAAGTAGGGGCGCTCAGTCCGGATGTCGTTGCTGATATTTGTGTCGGGAAGGGACCCGCACTCGATTTGCTGCGGCGCAAATCGGAAGTGAAACCCAAGGCTGTGAATCTGTGTGCATCGTTGATCCAGCCCGACGCTGCTGACCTTGTCATCCAGGCCCTGCTGGCGTCAGTGTGAAATTTGCAGCAAGCGCCATGACCTTGGCATTCACACCATGGCGCTTGCCTTGCCGGTCCAGCTTGATCCAGATGATTTAATTTGAATTGGCCGGTTCGTACCACAGATCGCGGTCCAGTTCCCAGTTGCCGGCTTCATCCAGCAGCCAGATGTGCGCATAACGGCCCTGACCCAGCAAGGTGCCATCGTTGCGATCAATGACTTCATAGTTGCCATGCACCAGCACCATGTCGCTGCCTTCGATGGTATTGGTCACGGTGAGCGTGGTGATCGGATTGCTTTCCCTGAAATCTTCCACCCAATAGTCGTGAATGGCCTGGCGTCCTTTGAGTGTTAGCGAGCCATGCAGCATCACCACGGCATTCTCATCGTAGAGTTCGGCCAGTTTGGCCGGGTTGTGTTCGTTGTATGCCGTTGTCCAGCGATTCGCCAGTTCCTGGGAATCGAAGCCTGCGATCGCGGCGTTGACTGTGGTTGCCACCAGTAACAGTGCTGGAAAGAAGAATTTCCCTGACATAAGCCCCCCTGAGTGTTGAAGTCCTGCAAAATTTGCGTTCTTGCTACTGCAAAAACAGCAAGCTGGCTCATGCTATGCCGCAGGCCACACACGAGGTTTGATCCCTGTCAAAAGGGAGCGAGCAGGGCATTTCCCTCGCAGCTCCGGTATTTTTGGGTCATGGGACGGTTGCCGCACCCTGATCAGGATGCCCGGGGCATTGGCGGCAGCATCTTGTCAGCAGACATGTGACTCTGACTCCAATTTGCCAGTATCATGAGGCCAGTACAAAAAACCACTGAAAAAAGGGGGGAACTGCATGCCAGCCATTACACTGGAAAACATCACCGAAGCCGTGATCAACCACGGTGACAAAGGCAAGACCAATCCGCGCCTGCACGAAATCTACTCCAGCCTCGTCAGGCATCTTCACGCGTTCCAGCGTGAAGTGAACCTGACAACCGAAGAGCTGGATATCGGTCGCCAATTCCTGTTCAAGCTGGCGACGCCCAACCAGGATTTCCCGATGGGTGAAATTCACCTGATGTCCGATTGCCTGGGCATCTCCGAACTCTCCATTTTACTGGAAGACAAGGGACATCACGGCACGACCGAAATGAACGTGGAAGGCCCGCTGTATATTGCCGGCCTGCCCGAACGCAAGCATGGCGACCTGATCGGAGAAGTGGGTCCCAATGACAAGCCGCTCTTCATCAAGCACAAGGTGCTGGATACCGAGGGCAAGCCGATCGCCAACGCCATCGTCGATGTATGGCAACCCAATGGCGAAGGTTACTACTATGTACAACGCGACAATTTGCCTGAATGGAACTTCTATGCGCGTTTCCACAGTGATGCCAATGGGGAGCTCCACTTCCAGACCGTAGTGCCTGGTGACTATCCGGTTCCGACCTCGGGTCCTACCGGTACGAGGCTCAAGCAACTGGGTCGCCACGGTTATCGCGCGTGTCATATCCACTACATCATCCAGGCGCCCGGCCATGAGCAGTTCACCACGATGATGTATTTCAATCATTCACCGTATGTTGATTCGGATACCATCTTCTCGGTGAAGAATTTCCGCGTGGACATCCATAAGCATGATGACGCCGCAGAGGTCATGGCGAAGAAACTGGATCGGGCGTTCTATACCCTGGACTACACCTTCGTCGTGCCCTGAGTAGTAGAACGCAACCATGCCCCTTGCCCTGTATTACAAGCCCACCTATGAGCGCCTGCAGCAGCAGATTGCTGCAGTCGCGCCTGATCTCGACGTTGCACTTTATGATGAAGAGGGGCGCATCCACTTCCAGGGCAGGGAAGTGCGCATTGACGAGATCAGTCCGGAATATTTCTGGATACATGCCGAACTCTTCAAGTCGCCAAGGCTGATGGATTATTTCCGCTTGATGCGCGAGTCGTCCAGCATCAAGTGGCTGCACACCATCAATACCGGGCTGGATCAGCTGCCTTACCTGGAACTGGTCGACAAGGGTGTTCGCGTCAGCAACAACCATGCCCAGGCCATCGCGATCGCCGAATTTGTCTTCGGACAAGTCCTGGCGCATTACCAGGATGTGAGCGGCTTGCGCAGCCAGCAGCAACAGAAACTGTGGAAAATGCGCGGCTTTCGTGAAATCAGCGGCAGTCACTGGCTCATCATTGGCTTTGGTCACATCGGTCAGGAAATTGCCAGGCGCGTAAAGGCATTTGGTGCCACGGTAACAGCCGTGCGTCGTAGCGCAAGCAATGAAGGATTGGCGGATCAGGTAGTCACGCAAGCTTCATTGCCTGGCGTGCTGCCTGCAGCCGATGTCGTGGTGCTGGCCTGTACTTCAACGGCGGACACCCGTCATCTGGTAAATCCGGAATTTCTGGCCGCGATGAAGCCGGGTTCCGTGCTTGTCAACATCGCACGCGGTGATCTGGTGGTTGAAAGCGCTTTGCACGCGGCGCTGGATGCCGGCACTCCTGCCTATGCCATTCTTGATGTTTTTGCCCAGGAGCCGCTTCCGGCGGACTCATGGTTCTGGGAGCATCCACGCGTAGCGGTAACGCCGCATACCTCCAATGCCGGCAACGGCATGCGCCAGCGCAGCGAGACAACCTTCCTGGATAATTTGTCCCGCATGATCAGTGGCAAACCCCTGCTCAATCAGGTTGGGCGTGCGGATATCGTGTAGACGCAACCTTCTGGCAGTAGCAAACTGGAGCAGTAGATGTACGAAGTCATCACCGTCGAAGTCCTGGGTAGTCCCATGGAGGTGTTCCTGTTCAGGCCGCAAGGTCCGGGTCCACATCCGGGAATCCTGCTGGCCCAGCATATTCCCCTCGGGCACACCGGCCTTGAAAATGATCCCTTCACCCTGACTACGGCGCAGCGTTTTGCCGACAATGGTTATCTCGTTGCAGTGCCATTCATTTTTCATTGGTGGCCGAAATCCGCACCGATGGAAGCGAAGCGTGACGCCAGCCGCGATGACTGGATTGTGGAAGATATGAAAGCGGGCTTTGCGGTTTTGCGTGCCCAGCCAGGCATAGCACCCGATCGCATTGCGATGGTCGGCCATTGCTGGGGTGGCCGCGTTGCGTGGCTGGCCGCCTGTTATATCCGTGAATTCGCGGCTGTGGCGATGTTCTATGGCGGCAATGTCAAAAAGGCGCTGGGCGCGGGCAATGTGCCTCCTATTGACCTGGTGCGCCATATCAACTGCCCCGTGATCGGTTTCTACGGCAACAACGACACCAATCCCTCGCCACAGGATGTCACCGATTACAGTGCGGCACTGGCGGGGGCAGGTGTTGAGCATGACTTTCATCGGTACGATGGCGCCGGTCATGCTTTCCAGAATTTCACTGCGCCAGAGCGCTTTAACGCGACAGCCAGTGCCGATGCCTGGGACAAGGTGCTTGATTTTCTTGGTGATAAATTGGACCTGTCAGTGAAACATTG